>NZ_JADLQN010000001.1:633503-950255 GCF_015477835.1 Nocardia higoensis
CCGCGGGCACTGGCGCGCACCATCGTGCGCCGTGGTCCCGCCGATTTCGGGCCCACCGCCGCGGCGATGTTCCGGCGTGAGCATTTCGACCGGGTCGGCGGGTTGCGGGGTGATCTGGTGTTCCCGATGGATGTCGACCTGTTCGCCCGCGTCGGCCAGTTCGGCCTGTTCTTCGGGTTGCCGCAGGTCGCCGCCGCCTGGCGGGACTCGACGTTCAACTTGTGCAGCCGCACCTCCACGGTCAGCAAGCTGACCGAACTGCTGCGTTTCCACCATCGTCTGGCCCGTGACTGCCCGCGGCTGCTCTCACCGGCGGATGTCGCCGTCGGTGACGTGCGGATCGCGGGCATGGCGCTGGAACGGCTGCGGGTGCGTGCCGGTGCGGTACTGCGCGCAGGGCGTGGGTCGAGCCGATGACCGGGGCCGCCACGACCCGTGTGCACCTGTGCGGGTCGGAGTGGTTCGGCGCCGCCGAGGGCGGGTTGAACCGCTACTTCACCGACCTGCACGCCGCGCTGTACCGGCGCGCCGATCTGTCGGTCACCGCCGCCGCTTTCGGTGACCCGCCCGAGGGGGGATCGTCGTGGGGCCCGGTCGGTGGCTCGACCCGGCAGCGGACCTGGGCCGCGCGCCGGGATGTCCTCGCGCGCATCGGGGAACCACTGATCCTGGATCGGCACTTCGCCCTCTACGGTCCGCCGCGCGGCAGGCATCGGCTGGTCGTGCACTTCCACGGCCCGTGGGCGGCGGAAAGCGCTGCGGCGGGACAGAATTCGACCGCTGTGCGGATGAAGTACCTGATCGAACGGGTGCGGGCGATGCGTGCGGACCGGTTCGTGGTGCTCTCCGAGCACATGCGGGCTGTGCTGGCCGGGGACTACGGGGTGGACCCGCGGATGGTGGAGGTGATCGCGCCCGGGGTGGATCTGGACCGGTTCCGTCCCGCGGCCCCCGCGCGCGAGGACCGGCCGATCGTGTTGTGTGTGCGGCGGCTGGAGCACCGCATGGGTATCGACGTGCTGCTGCGCGCGTGGCCTGCGGTGCGGGCCGCGCATCCGCGGGCCGCGCTCGTCGTGGTCGGCACCGGCACCGCCGAATCCGCCCTGCGCGCCCAGGCCGATCCGCTGGGGGAGGGGGTGCGGTTCACCGGCCGCGTCGGTGACGACGAACTCGCCGAGCTGTATTCGCGTGCCGCGCTGACCGTGGTGCCCTCGGTCGCGTTGGAGGGGTTCGGGCTGATCGCGTTGGAGTCGCTGGCCGTCGGTCGCGCCCCGGTGGTCACCGATTGTGGTGGGCTGCCCGACTCGGTGCGTGGTCTCGATCCGAGCCTGATCGTGGCGGGCGGGGACGTCGACGCGTTGGCCGAGCGCCTGGTGCAGGCCCTGGACGGGAAACTGCCCGACGCCGCTGCCTGCCGCGCGCACGCGGAAACGTTCTCCTGGGCCGTGGCCGCCGAACGTCACGCCGCGTTGTATCGGGAGCTGGCCCGGTGATTCGAGCTGTGTTCCTCACCCACACCGCCGCCCCGTCCGGCGCCGAACTCGCGACGCTGCGGTTGCTCAGCGCTCTCGAGGGGCGGGCGCGGCACATCGGCGCGCGCAGGGTCGCGGCGTCTGGTGGTGCGTTCGACAGCGGTGTCGTCGAGGACCGGGTGCCCGGCGGTGACGCCGTAGTCCACGGCGAAGGTGTCGACAGCGCAGGCCCCGGGGGCGCGGCGCGCGGCGGCGGCGCATCCGAGGACAACGCACCCGGTGGAGAACTCGACGGCGGGGCAGCACACGACGCCGCGGCGGTGCGCGTGTCGATGCTGCTGACCGAGCACGGTCCGCTGGTGGAGTTGCTGCGTGCCCGCGGCATCCCGGTCACGGTGTGCGGCAACGACTTCGACAGTCGCAGCCTCACCATCGCCGGGGCGGGGCCGCTGCGGCTGATCGGCGGGGCGTTCGAACTGATCCGGTTGGGCAGGCGGCTAGGGGAGTATGTGCGTGCCGAGGACGCCGACGTGCTGGTCGCCGGAAGCAGCAAAGCGTTGCTGATGGGTGCGGTGGCGGCCCGGCGCGCGCGGGTGCCGCTGGTGTGGCAGGTGCACGACCGGATCGCCGGCGAGTACTTCGGGACCGTGCTCGCGGTGCTGTTGCGGCTGCTGGGGTGGGTCCTCGCGCGTGGTGTCGTCGCCAACAGTCACGCCACCCTCGCCACGCTCTACACCCGAGGGCGCGTCGCCGCGGTCGCCTATCCCGGTGTGGAGGACACCGCCACGGGTGAACGGGCACCGCAACGCGCGCCCGGCGATGTCCGGATCGTGCTGGTGGGGCGGCTCACCCCGTGGAAGGGCCACGCCGTCCTGCTGCGCGCCCTGCCGCTGCTGCGGCGCCCGCCCGCCGCGGTGACGCTGGTGGGCGGGACGTTCTTCGGGGAGCAGGACCACCGCCGCGAACTCGAGCGCGCCGCCGCGGGACTGGCGGTGCCGGTCGAGTTCACCGGTCACGTCGAGGATCCCGGGGCCTATCTGCGGGCGGGCGATATCGCGGTGCACTGCTCTGTGACGGCCGAGCCGTTCGGGCAGGTCGTGGTGGAGGCCATGCGCGCCGGTTGCGCGGTCGTCGCCGCCGACGCGGGCGGGCCCACCGAGATCGTGCGCCACGACGTCGACGGGCTGCTCGTGACACCCGGTGATCCGGCCGCGCTCGCCGCCGCGCTGGACCGGCTGATCGCCGACCCCGCGCTGCGCACGCGTCTGGCCGAGGCGGGCATGCGGCGGAGCGGAGATTTCTCGATCGAGGAGACCGCCCGCGTGGTCACCGCGCTGCTGCGCACCGTCACCGGGAAGCAGGGGGGTGCGCGGTGAGCTTGGCCGATCAGAACACCATCCCGATCCGCATCGTCGCCCGGCACTACCCGGTGTCGCTGGACGGTCTGCGCACCCCCGACTACGACCTGCCCACCGAGGTCATCCCCGCCTTCGCCGACTGGCCGACCGAGAAACTGCCGGTCCTGACGACCCGCGCTCTGCAGGCAGCCGCCGAGGAAGCCGCGGGCGCGCCGCAGTCGCGGGCACGGGAACTGGCCGGGCTGGTGCGTGACATCGCCTACGTCAGTTTCGGCAAATACGGCCAATACCTGGTGACGGTGGCGACGCTGCCGCTGATCGCGCGGGTGCTCGGCGCCGCCGGGCTCGGGCTGCTCGCCATCGGCATGTCCGCCTACTTCCTCGGCTCACTGCTCATCGACCTGGGCATCACCTCGTACATGGCCGCGCGCGTGCAGGAATCGGGCATGCAGGAATCCGGGGTGGACAAAGGGGTGGTGAACCGCATCCGCGGCACCTACCTGGCGATCCGCGCGGGCATCCTCGCCGTGGTCGCGGTGGCGTTGGCGATCGCGGTGCTCGCGGGTGCGCCCGAGCAGTTCACCATGATCGTGCTCGGTCTGTTCGTCGGTGGCTTCTGGTCGATGTCGGAGGACTGGGTGCTCATCGGGCAGGGCCGCTTCGGCGCCTCCACCCTGTATCAGTCCGTCGCCCGTGTCGGCTATCTCGGGCTGCTGCTGGCATTGCTGCCGAGATTCCCCAGCGCGGTCATGGCCCTGCTGTGCCTGCTGGGGTCGGCGGTGGTCAGCGTCGGTTTGACCTGGTGGGATACCTGGCGCACCTTCGGTGCGCCGACCGCGCCGCGCGGGGTGTGGAAACTGGTGCGTTCGTCGGTGCCGGTGGTCAGCGGACGCCTGCTCACCACCAGCTACGGTCAGGGCGCGGCGACGGTGTACGGCACCGTGCTCGACGCGGTGTCTCTGGGCCTGTTCTCCGCGTCGGACCGGTTGGTGCGCGCGGTGCAGTCCATGCTCGACCCCATCGGTTTCGCGTTGTTGCCGCGGCTGGCCAAGCGTGGCAGCGAGGAACGGTTCTGGCCTGATGCGGTGCGGTCGCTGGCGGTGTGTGTGGCGGTGGCGTGTGTGGCCTCGGCGGCGTTGTGGGTCGGCGCGCCGCTGCTGATCCCGGTGGTGTTCGGCGCGGAATTCGCCGACGCGGTCGCGGTGCTGCGCCTGGAGGCGTTGATCCTGCCCGCGACCACGGTGACCTCGTTCGTCACCACCGCCGTGCTGCCGGTGCGTCAGGACACCACCGGTGTGCTGATCGGCGCGATCGTGGGCACCTGTGTGGCCGGTGTGGCGCTGTTCATGGCGGTGCGCACCCATTCGATGTGGACACTGGCGGGCGGCATCGTCGCCGCCGAATGCGCGGTGGCCCTCTGGTATCTCGCGCGCATGCGCGGACTGTTCGTGCGTGAACGCGCCGCGAGTGCCCTCGGGAGCAGTGGCCTCGGGAGCAGTGGCCTCGCGGACGCGGAAAGAAGAAGGACGCGATGAAGATCCTGTTCCTCGGCGACGACTGGCTCGGCAGCAATGCCCGCTCGCTCGCCGAAGGTTTCCGAGCCCTCGGCCACGAAGTGATC
Source organism: Nocardia higoensis (assembly GCF_015477835.1). Lineage (NCBI taxonomy): Bacteria > Bacillati > Actinomycetota > Actinomycetes > Mycobacteriales > Nocardiaceae > Nocardia > Nocardia higoensis. Next base: position 637,955 of record NZ_JADLQN010000001.1, read on the forward strand.
GTGATCGACTCCACCCCGGCGACCCTGCCGCCGCGGCTGTCGCCGTCGTGGCTGTATGCCAAAACCCATGAGCAGCGCGCCCCGTGGACCGTCGAGCGCATCCACACCCGTCTGGAGCGCGCCGCCGCGGAACTGCGCCCGGACATGGTGTTCGGGTTCAAGTCCGTGCACCTGGACCAGCGTCGCCTGCTCGACATCCCGGCCTCGCTGCACGTGCACTACAGTCCCGACGACGTCGCCAACCCGGCCAACACGACCGCGGACTATCTGGCACACGAGTCGGAATGGGATCTGGTGGTCACCACCAAACGTCACAATGTGCCCGAACTGCTGGCACGCGGAGCCGAGGAGGCGTTGTTCGTGCGCAGCGCCTACGACCCGGCCTGGCATCACCCGGCCGCCCGGCGCAGCACCCGCCAGTTCCTCGTCGGCTTCATCGGCGCCTGCCGGCCCGACCGCCGTGACGGCATGGTGTCCCTCGCCCGCACCTACGGTGCGCAGCTGCTGGTGTGCGGGCCGGGCTGGCGGCGGGTGCGGCGGCTGCGCACCACCCGCGCCGCCGTCACCGCCGGGGTGTACGGGGAGGACTTCTCGATGACCGTGGCCTCGGTGACCGCGAACCTGGTGCTGCTCAACTCCGCCAACCGCGACACCCACACCTGCCGCACGTTCGAAGTGCCCGCCGCGGGCGGACTGTTCGTCGGCGAACGCACCGACGAACACGCCGAGCTGCTCGAAGACGGCGCCGAAGCGTTCCTGTTCTCCAGCCGCGACGAACTCGACGAGATCCTCGAACGCTGCGCGCAGTACCCCGACCAGGTGACCAAGATCGCCGAAGCCGGGCACCGGCGCATCGTCGAGGGCGAGCACACCTACACCGACCGGGCGAGGGAGATCCTGCGTGCCCTTCAGTAGTGTGCCGGGCCTCGGTGATGTACTCGGCAACGGCCCGTTGCTGGTCGTGGTCGCCGCGCTCGTGACGATGGTCGTCGCCGGACTGCTGGTCTCCGGTGTGCTGCGGGTGCTGCTGATCGCCCAGGCGGTGTACTGGTCGATGTCGTATGTGGCGCGCCCGGTGCTGCTGCTGGTGGTGCGGCCCGAACCGCACTTCGGCGACAACATCGCCGATCCGCGGCTGTCGGAGATCGGCTACGACATCGGCATCGAAGGCGCGCTCGAGCCGGTCGCGTTCGGACTGTCGGTGTACGCCGCGCTCGTGCTGGCCTACGCGATATGGGCGCGGCCGCGCGAACGCACCCGCCGGGCGGCCCTGGCAGGCGACCCCGACTTCATCGCCACCCTGTGGGCGCTGTACGCGCTGGGCACCCTCGCACGGCTGGCCAGTGTCGCGGGCGGCACCGCCGGGCAGGCCGGTGAAGTGGAAAGCGCCTCACCGCTGTTGAGCCTGCTCACCATGCCCGCCACCCTCGGCGCGGTGGGACTGCTGGTGTTCGCGCGTCCGGCCACCCACCACGCCAACCTGGCTGTCCTCGGATTCCTGGTGCTGGGTGAACTGTGGTGGACCACCGCTATCTCCTCCAAGACCCCGATCCTGGGTGCGGCATTGGCGATCGCGGTGCGTTTCGCCCTCACCGGCTGGACGCGCGCGAAGGTCGGTGGTATCGCGGCGGTGTCAGTGCTGGGCATCGTCGGATTCGACTGGTTGCAGTCGCTCAAGACAACCCCGTATCTGAAAGCCGAAGCCGCCAACATCGATTCCGCCTACCCGGAGACGGTGCGTCCGTTCCTGAGCCTGCTGCGCCGCTTCGACCTGCTCGAAGCCGCCACCGACGCCTACTATCTGGGGCCGAGCTCGTGGCTGAGCGCCGGTGAGGTGATCGGACACCTGGGCAGAGCGATGGTGCCCAGCCAACTGCTCACCACGGAGAAACTGCACGCGGGCACCGCGTGGGCGGCGCAGGTGCGCGGCGCGTCGGTGGACATGAGTCAGGTGTCGGTGTCGCTGGCCGAAGGCAATGTCGCCGAGGGCTACGTCCTGGGCGGGCACACCGGCGTCGTCATCGGCATGGTGTTCACCGCCGTCGTCCTGATCGGCTGGGGGCGGTCGCTGTATGCCGGGCACCTGGTGCCGGTGTTGTTCGGGGTGGCGCTCATCGAGGTGCCGGTGGTGTTCGAGCGCGGGATGCTCGGCAGCGCCGAAACCCTCGGCAAGTATCTGCAAGTCGTCGTGCTGGCCTGGCTGACCCGTCTCGCGGTGGGTTACTGGCGCCGGCATCGGGAACGGATCACCGTGCCGCCGACGCGGCCGGAACCGGCGATCGTTGGGAGTGAAGAAAACCGATGATGGAACTGCCCGACTATCTGCGTATCGCGCGCCGCCGCTGGCCGATACTGCTCGCCGGACCGGCGCTGGGTATCGGCCTGGCCGCCTACCAGGTGCAGGCGACCCCCCAGACCTACACCGCCTCCAGCAGCATGTATGTCTCCATGGCCACCGGCACCTCGGTCGCCGACTCCTACCAGGGTGGGCTGGCCGCCCAGCAGCGCGTGCGGTCCTATCTCGAGTTGGTCACCAGCGACACCGTCGTCGACCGGGTCATCGGCCAGCTGTCCCTCGACACCAGTCGCGGGGAACTGGCCGCGCAGATCGGCGCGGACTCCCCGCCGGCGACGACCCTGCTGCAGGTCTATGTCTCCGACGAGAATCCTGAACGCGCCCGCGTCATCGCCGACGAAGTCGTCTCCCAGATGCGCGCCCTGATCGACGATCTGGAAACCATCGAACGCAGCGCCGCCCCGGCGGCCCGCGTCGCCGTCGTCGACCGCGCCGAACTGCCCACCGAACCTGACGGTGGTGGCGGCACCAGCCTGCTGGCCGCCGGCGCGGTCGGCGGGCTGATGCTCGGCGCGATCGCGGCCTACCTGCTCGAACGGTTCTCCCGCAGGCCACGCGACCTCGACGACCTCGAACCGTTCGGTGTGCCGCTGCTGGGAACCGTCGACCTCGGCGGCGCCGCCGAAACCGCGGGCCTGCGGGCCGTGCGTGCCCGCCTGCCCGAAACCGCAACCCCCCTGCTGGTCACCGGAGCGGGCGCGGGCAGCGCACCGGGGTTCGCCGCCGCGCTGGCCGCGGCGCTGGCCGCCACCGGCCGCCGGGTGTTGCTCATCGACGCCGACACCACCGGCGCGGGCACCACCACACTGCTGCCCGTCACCGCCGGGGATTGGCCGATCCGGGAATCGGCGACCCTGCACCGAACCACCGTCGCCGCCGGACACGACTACCTCGAGAACGCCACCCTGCGCACCACCAAGATCGACCTGCGCACCATCCCCGCCGCCGTGCCCGCCGACGAACCCACCAGCGGCCCCCGCATCCCCGGCGGACTGGACCTGGTGCTGCGCGGAGAAGCCCGCCTCGACGACACCACGACCAGTTGGGCCGCGCGCGGCATCACCGTGCTCACCCTCGGCGCCGCCGACGCCCGCACCCCCGACTTGATCGCCTCGGCGCGCTTCACCGCCCTGCTCGCCGACGCCGCGCAACGCTACGACCACGTGATCGTCGAAACCGCCGCCCCCGGTGCCGCCGCCGAAGCCGCCGCGGTGGCCGCGCGCAGCGCCGGTGTCCTCGCGGTCACCGTGCTCGGCGCCGCCACCACCCCACGGCTCGAACAGGACCTGGCCGTGCTGAAGGCAGCGGGCGCCCAGATCACCGGCCTGGTCGCCGTGCCGTCCCGGCGCACCCTGTGGCAGCGGCTGTCCCGCCGCGACACCGCCACCCCCGTGCCACCCGTCGCCACACCGCAGGCCGTCCCCGCCCCGGCCGTCGCGACAGGCGCACCGGCCATGGTCGAGGCCGCAGGTCCCGGGCAGGTCCGATGACCGGACTCCGACGCCGCCACCTGCTCGCCGCCGGACTCGGCATCGCCGCGGTGCCGATCGCCTCCTGCAACGCCCAGGAGCCCACCGGCCCCATGCCACCGGGAGGAACCGCCGTGCGCAACATCCGTGACTTCGGCGCCGTCGGCGACGGCAAGGCCGATGACACCGCCGCCCTGGCCGAGGCCGCCCGCACCGACGGGCCGCCGCCGGTGATCTACCTGCCCGCCGGCGACTACAAAGTGACCGCCTTCCCCGAACTGCCCGATTACGCCGTCGTCTACGGAGACGGCGCCGACGTGACCACCGTGTTCTGCGAAACCGACACCACCCTGGTCACCCTGCGCAACAAGCAGCGGGTCCGGTTCGCGCGCATGGGTTTCTACCTCACCGGCCCCGAAGCGACCGCCATCCAGCTCAGCGAATGCTTCCGCTGCAGCTTCGACACCGTGCTCGTGCGCGGCAACCACCTCGGCGACAACATGCCCCGCTACCTCCGCCAACGCGGCATCGTGCTGGAAGCCAACACCGGCGGCACCTCCTTCGTCGACTGCGACATCAACAACTTCGGGATCGGGCTGAGCACCTCCTGCATCCAGAATTACGTCACCTCTTCGAAGTTCACCAGCAACCGCATCGGTGTCCTCGGCGTCGGCACCGACGACCACGCCGCCGGCCTGTCGATCACCAACTCCGAGTTCGTCTCCGACACCGACCCGGGCACCACCGACAGGCACCTGCTCATCGACGGCGCCGCCGCCAACTGGTGGCTGACCAACGTGTGGTTCGAAGGCGCCGAAGTCGCCGTGCAGGTGGGGGCGGCCGGACGCGGCGGGCCCGCCCAATTCGGCATGATCAACTGCAAAGTCGCAGGCCGCACCGCCTGCGTCGAGCTGAACCACTGCCGCCAGCCGTATCTGGCCAATATCGCCTTCGACCCCGACCCCGGCCACAGCCCCGCCGAACTGCGCATCGATCCCGCGGGCTGCCCCGAAGGCACCGCCGTCAACCTCATCTCCAGCGCGGGGGAGGATCTCGATTCGCGAGTGTTCCCCGACCACTGGCAGGTCATCGGACGCGGTCGCGTGCACCGGCCCACCTTTACCGGCACCGTCACCGCCCAAGGCGCGGGCGACGCCGAGATCCTGCGCGCCCGCTCCCAGGACGGCACCGCCGTCGCGTCCGTGCTCGCCTCCGGTGCCTACGTCTCCGACCGCGCCGACGCCGGAGTGGTGCTGCGCGACGGCGAAGGCGGCTACTGGCGGCTCGTCGTAGCCCCCAACGGTGCGCTGACCACCGCGCCCCTGGGCAAGGACCGGCCGGCCCGCTGACGCGATGAGCACCACGCCGGGCACCACCCCACCCCGCCGCGGCAGGCTCAGCCTGCCCGGCCCGCTGGGCGTACTGCGCCTTCCGCTGGCCGTCGTGGCCGCGGTCCTCGCCGTCGCCGTCGCCGGGCTACCGGTGTTCGTACACCCCCAGATCGATCCGCTGCGCCCCGCCGACGCCATCGTGGTGCTCGGCGGAACCCCGTACGAACGCTTCGACATCGGCGTCGACCTCGCACGGGCGGGACTGGCTCCGGAACTGCTGATCGCCGCCTCCACCGGTCTGGACGACCCGCTGATGGACCGCTACTGCCGTGGCGGATACCCGTTCCGGGTGCAGTGTTTCGAACCGCGCCCGTGGACCACCCAGGGCGAGGCCCAGGAGATCCGCCGCCGCGCCGAATCAGGCGGGTGGCGTCACATCATCGTCGTCACCTTCACCCCGCACGTCTCCCGCGCCCGCTACATCATCGGCAAATGCTTCGACGGCGAACTCACCATGGTCGCCAGCCCCGCCCCGACCGGCCTGGCCTACCAGGCGTGGATGTATCTGCGCCAGAGCGCCGGCTATCTGCGGGCCTTCACCGAGACCGGCTGCTGAGGCGAAAGAGGAAACCCCGCTGTGATCACCGACTTCACCCGCAGCAACGCCGCCCAAGCCCGCCTGCACGACCTCGTGCCCGGCGGCGCCCACACCTACGCCCGCGGCGCCGACCAATACCCCGAACACATGGCGCCGATCCTCGTGCGCGGCCACGGCTGCCGCGTCACCGACTGCGACGGCAACGAATTCGTCGAATACGGCATGGGATTGCGTTCGGTCACCCTCGGCCACGGCTACCGCCCCGTCGTCGACGCCGTCGCCGCCGCCGTCGCCGACGGCGTCAACTTCTCCCGCCCCACCCTGCTCGAACTCACCGCCGCCGAAACGTTCCTGAACCTCGTCCCCCGCGCGGACATGGTGAAATTCGCCAAGAACGGCTCCGACACCACCACCGCCGCCGTCCGCCTCGCCCGCGCCGTCACCGGCCGCACCACCATCGCCGTCTGCGACCAGCCGTTCTTCTCCGTCGACGACTGGTTCATCGGCACCACCCCCATGTCCGCGGGCATCCCCACCCCACCCACCGTGCGCTTCCCCTACGGCGACCTCACCGCCCTCGATACCCTACTGACCGGCCACGACATCGCCTGCGTCGTCATGGAAGCCGCCACCGCACTGCACGAACCACCGCCGGGCTACCTGGCCGGCGTCCGCGCGCTGTGCGACCGCCACGGCGCGCTGCTGATCTTCGACGAGATGATCACCGGCTACCGCTGGTCGGCGGGCGGCGCCCAACAGGTCTACGACATCACCCCCGACCTGTCGTGCTGGGGCAAAGCCATGGGCAACGGATTCCCGCTCTCCGCCCTCGCGGGCCGCCGCGAATACCTGGAACTCGGTGGCCTGCGCACCGACGCCGACCGCGTCTTCCTGCTGTCGACCACCCACGGCCCCGAAACCGGCTCCCTGGCCGCGTTCCTCGCCGTCGCCCACGCCTACGCCACCACCGATCCCGTCGCCGCCATGGAAGCCGCGGGCAGGCGCCTGCGCGTCGGATTCGAACAGATCACCGGCGAACTCGGCATCGGCGACCATCTTCGCGTCGCGGGCCGCCCCTCCTGCCTGATCTTCCAGACCCTCGACCCGCACGGTCAGCCCTCCCAGCCCTACCGCACCCTGTTCCTGCAGGAACTGTTGCGCCGTGGCGTGCTCGGGCAGTCGTTCGTCACCTCCGCGGCGCACACCGACACCGACATCGACCACACCCTCGACGCCTGCCGTGCCGCCGCCGCCATCTACGCCCGCGCCCTCGAGCGAGGCAATGTCGACGGACTGCTGCACGGTCGCCCTGTCGCGCCCGCCCTTCGCACCCTCGCCGCACCCCGCCGCGTCGAAGACCACACGCCGACAACGGGACACGCATGAGCCTGCGTTCCACCGCCACCGCCACCGCCACCGCCACCGGAACCGGAACCGGAACCGGAACCGGATACGCCGCTGCCGCCGCACCGCCCGGGCTGCCGCACCGCAGCCGACGACAGTCGCCTCCGCTACACCGGCGGTCGCACGCCGACGCGCCGGCCACCGCAGTGTGCGCTGCGCGTCCTCGACACCTGTTGCCCGAGGCATCGCCCGCACCGCACCTCACCCCCGGCACACGACGAGCCCGCAGCGCACAGGAGAACCCGCAATGACCGAGCCGCGCATCGCGATCGTGCACGAACGCTTCACCGAATACGGTGGATCCGAAGCCGTGGTCGGCGAATTCGCGCGCACTTGGCCCCAAGCGCCGGTGTTCGCGCCGCTGGTCGACGCCGACCGCGCGCCCGCCGTCGCGCACCCGTCGTGGGACACCATCACCGGCACCTGGCTCGATCACGTCCACGCCGCCACCGGCCGCCGCTCCCACGCGCCGCTGCTGCCGCTGATGCCCGCGGCGCTGCGCGGGCTGCCGCTGCGCCGCGGCTACGACGCCGTCGTGATCAGCCACCACTCCTTCGCGGTGCAGGCGGCACTGGCCACCGACGCACCCGTGATCGCCTACGTGCACAGCCCCGCCCGCTGGGCGTGGGACCCCGCCTTCCGCGCCCGCGAAGCAGGCGGACTCGCCGGCCGCACCGCGCTGGCGGCCCTGGGGGTCCTCGCCCGGCGCGCCGAACTCGCCGCCGTTCCGCACCTCACCGCCGTCGTCGCCAACTCCCAGGCCGTCGCCGCCCGCGTCCGCGACTGGTGGGGGCTGCCCGCCGATGTGGTCAATCCGCCTGTGCGGCTGGACCGGTTCGCACCCGACCCGACCGTCACCCGCGAGGACTTCCTGCTCTTCGCCGGCCGCCTCGTCCCCTACAAGCGACCCGACCTGGCCGTGCGCGCCGCCCAGCGCAGCGGCCGCCGCCTCGTCGTCGTCGGCGACGGCCGCTACCGTCGCCAACTCGAAACCCTCGCGGGCCCCGAAACCACCTTCCTCGGCGCCGCCCCCGACGACGTCCTGCTCGACATGTACCGCCGCTGCCACGCCCTGCTCATGCCCGGCGTCGAAGACTTCGGCATCGTCCCCGTCGAAGCCATGGCCTGCGGCACACCGGTGATCGCGGTCGGGGAGGGCGGCGCGCTGGACACCGTGCTGCCCGGCCTCAGCGGAGCGCACATCCCGCACGGCACCGACGATGAAGTCGTGGACGGTTTCGCCGCCGTGCTCGCCGACCCCACCAGCACCGACCTCGACCCCGGCAAGATCCGCGCGCACGCCGAATCGTTCGGCCCCGAAGCGTTCCGTTCCAGGATGGCGCGGGTGGTCGACGGCGTGCTGGCCGGGCGCTGACCGCGAGACAGGACAGCTGTCACATCAGTTCACCGCGTCGCTGTCGGACCGCCGGAGATGCCGGGCGAAGAACCGGTTCGCGTCATCGCCCTCGAACTGCGGGACACCGGTGTGCCCGCCCATATTGGCGTGCAGCGTCTTCTCCGCGGAACCGAAGGCGTCGAACAGGTCCAGGGCCATCTGCCGGTCGTTGCCTTCGTCGTCCCACTGCACCAGCACCTGCAGCGGAATGCTGACCTGCCTGGCCTCCTCGAACATGACGCGGGGCACATAACTCCCGGCGAACAGCAGGGCGGCCGCGATGCGCGGCTCCACCACCGCCAACCGGACACCGATGGCGATCACCCCGCCCGAGTACCCGACCGGCCCGCCGATCTCGGGCAGCGAGACAAGAGCGTCGAGGGTGAGCTGCCATTCCGGGATCGCCTTCTCGACCAGCGGGAGGACGAGCCGGGCGACGATCTCGTCGTCCACCGGCCCGCCGGCCTGCACCGCCCGGCGCAGGTCGGTGCGCGCCTGCTCGGCGGCGGCTGAACGGGGCCGGTCGCCGCTGCCGGGGAGCTCGATGGTCGCCGCGGTGAAGCCCGCCGCCACGGCATGCCGGGCCCGGGCCGCCACCCGGGGGTACATCATGTCCAGCCCGCCGGGGTGGCCGACCAAGATCAGCGGCGCCGGCGCGGATTCGGATTCCGGTGTCCACAGGATCCCGGAGATCTCGCCGAGAGCGAATCGGCGTTCGAGGACGCCGTCACCGAGGCGTTGTTCGGAAATGAATTGCACGGTCGTGCCTTTCGGGAGTGCTCTCGCGCGGCGCTCCTGGACGACCTATCGCCCGACCGTGACCCCGCAGGGGAGCACCCATGTCGATACAGCGTTCACGGGTACCACCTCCTCGTTCTCTCGCACGGTCTCTGGGAAAGGTAGCAGCGGCCCTCATCATCCGCCAACAGGTTTCCCGCAGCCCTCTCCGCGCTCGCGCCGCCGGGTAGTTCCACTCATCCCCGCCCGGACACGAGCCCGATAGTCTCCCCCCATGGTGCCGCAGCTGATCTTCGGGCTCCCCACCCACGGCTTCTTCGTGGCGCTCGGGGTGGCGGTCGCTGCCGTCGTCTTCGTCGCCGAATGCCGGCGCCGCGGTGCGCTGGGGGAGGAATCGCTGGTCGCGGTGACCGGCGCGCTGGTCGGTGGGGCGGTCGGGATGCGCCTGTCGAGCCTGGCCGAAACTCTCGACCCCTACGAGAGCTGGCTGTTCGGGGCGCGCAGCGTGCTCGGCGGACTGCTCGGCGCCTACCTCGGTGTGCTTGTGGCCAAACGGCTGATCGGCTACCGCGAACGCACCGGCGACCTGTTCGCCCCCGCCGTCGCTCTCGGCATGACCGTCGGCCGCATCGGCTGCCACCTCACCGAGGCGCCGGGACGCCCGACCGGACTGCCCTGGGGCGTGCACGCACCGGGCTCGGTGCCCGAATGCCCCGGTTGCGCGAGCGGATCGGCGATGCACCCCAGCTTCCTCTACGAAATCGCCTTCCACCTGGCGGCGTTCTGCTGGCTGCGGTGGGCGCGCGAGAAGATCACCGCCCCCGGTGAACTGTTCACCCTCTACGTCGGCGCCTACGCGGTCTTCCGGTTCCTCGTCGAGTTCACCCGCGCCAACGACACCGTGTGGCTGGATCTGACCCGCCCGCAATGGTTCTTGATCCCCGGGCTGATGCTGGTCGCGGTGCGCTGGACCATCGGCTACCGGCGCGGCACCTACGACCGGATACTCGGACGAAAGGTCCCGGCATGACCACCCCACCCGACCCGCCCTTCCAGGGACCGCCACCACCGCAGGGACCGCCGCCCGAAGAACCGCGACACCGAGGTCAGCACTATCGACCCTACGAGGGACCGATGCCGTACCCGGGCACGCCGGACCCCACACCGAAGCAAGGCGGCATCGTCGCCGCTTTCGCGGTCGCCGGAGCCGCCCTGTTCATCGTTGTCAACGCGGTGTTCGGCTTCGTCGTCTTCGTCGCCGTCGCCAACACCGCCAACACCGCCAACAGCGGCAATTCCTATCCGGTGATCCTCGGCGTCGCCGCCGCGGTCAGCGCACTGGCCGCGTTCGGTGGTGGTGCGGCGCTCATCATGCTGCGCAAACCCGTCACCAAAGGACTCGGCCTGGGGTTGATGATCGGCTGGGCGCTGGTCAGCATCTCCACCGCGGGGTTCTGCACCGGCCTCAACCCCCACCTCTACAGCGCACCCCCACCGCACGACGCGGCCACCGGCCACTCCACGGCGGTCACCGAGAACGGAGCACACCCATGAGCACCGGGATGCCGCTGCGCGGGGACCGAATCCAGCGCTACGTCACCGCCTTCTGCCCCACCTGCCACCACGAGAACCCCGACCGGCCGCTGCCCGAGGTCGCACGCCTGTCCGGCTGGCTCGCCGAACGCGACGGCCGGGTATACCTCGAACGTGGCTGCCCCCGCCACGGCATGATCCGCACCCTCTACGACGAGAACCCCGAAATCCTCACCTACCTCGAACGCTGGACCGCCCCCACCAAAGCCCACCTGCCCGACACACCGGGCAACTTCGACCCGGTGCCCTCGGCCTATCTGCGCGGGCTGCCGGAAATGCAGACCCAGCACACCTGCATCCTGCTCGAGGACATCGTCGACACCTGCAACCTGCGCTGCCCCACCTGCTTCGCCGACTCCGCCCCCGACCTCGGCGGTGTCGTCGACATCGGGGATGTTCTCGCCAATGTCGACCAGCGCCTGGCCCGCGAACACGGCACGCTCGACGTCCTCATGCTCTCCGGCGGCGAACCCACCCTGCACCCGCGGCTGCCCGAACTGCTCGCCGAACTCACCGCCCGCCCCATCACCCGAATCCTGATCAACACCAACGGCATCCGCATCGCCCGCGACGACACCCTGCTCGCACTGCTCACCGAACACCGCGAACGCGTCGAGATCTACCTGCAGTTCGACGGCATCAGCGCCACGGCGTCGCGCCACCACCGCGGCGGCGACCTGCGCCCGCTCAAACAACAAGCACTGCGACGACTCTCCGCGCACGCCGTCTTCACCACCCTGGTGATGACCGCCGCCCTCGGCGTCAACGACGACGAGATCGGCGCCGTCGTCCAGACCGCGCTGGACACCCCGTTCGTCGGCGGCGTGTCCATCCAACCCCAGTTCGGCTCCGGCCGATCCGGGGCGATCGACCCCACCGACCGGCTCACCCACACCGGCGTGCTGGCCCGCCTCGGCCCCCAAACCGGCGGCCGGGTAACCTGGCGCGACCTCACCGCCCTGCCCTGCTCCCACCCGCACTGCTGCTCGGTCGGCTACCTGCTGCGCGACGACGCCGGAACCTGGCGCTCCCTGGTCGGGCTCATCGGCCACGACACGCTCGCGCAGCGACTCGGCCTGGTCGCCAACCGCATCGCCGACAGCGACATCCCCGCCGAACTGCGCCTGGCCGTGCGCGAATCACTGCACGGACTGCTCTCCGAGCAATCCTCCCTGTCCCACCCCGACATCGGCACGCTGTGGCAGACCATCTGCCAGACCTGCGATTTGGGCATGTCCACCCTGCTCACCCTGGCCTCCTCGGCGCTGCCCGGCCGCCGAGCCCGGCTGCGGCGACTGCTCGGCGAACGCGTCGTGCGCATCACCGTCAAACCGTTCATGGACATCTCCACCATGATCGAAGAACGCCTCACCCAATGCTGCGTCCACGTCGGCACCCGCGCGGACGCCGCCGACCAATGCGCCCCCTTCTGCGCCGTGCAGGCCTGGCCCGCCCTGTCCCGTCAACGCCTGTCCGCCGCCGCGCCCGCCGGACCCGCACTGCTACCGGTACAGCCGCGATGAGCGACACCGGCGTCTACTACGAGGAAGCGAACGCCCGCCGAGCACCGCACGACCCGCTGAACCTGTGCGTCTACGCCACCGTCGCCCTGCTCACCTGGCTGATCGGTCCGCTCGCGCTGACCGGTTTCGCCGCACTCGGATTCCTCGCCTACCTGCGGGCCAGGCGAGAGGGGTTGCTGCGCAGCAAGTGCTGGTTGCGCGACACCCGACTGGTGCTGGCCTATCTCGCGGCCCTGGTCGTCGTCGGAGTGCTGGCCTCGACACCGTTGCTGTAGGCCCGCGCGGTCGACACGCCTCGGCTCACCGGCCGCCGACGAGGGCGGGAAGCGACCGGACCGACACCGGGTGACAGACACCGGACGAGCAACCGAGCCCCTCGGGGTGTGGCGCCGCCCGCAGGTGGCCGCCGAGAACACCGACCGGCTCGCGCATCCGAGCAACCCGCCCCGGGCGTGGCCCGAGTACCGCGCTGCCCCCGACGGAGATCTCCGGGGGAATATCGGCGGCGAACAGCCGGTGTCGGGCGGCGAATACTCCGATGAACTCTGCCCCGCCCGCTCACACCCGGCGCCGACGGCCCCGCAGCTCCACAGCCGAGCGCGGAATACGCTGCGAGCTGGGCATTCGCCGTCGGCGCGACCCTCCCGGCGACGCACGAAAGGTGTTCTCCGGCAACGCCAGAAACGTCGAAGACCGCACGCCGATGTCTCCTTCCGGGGGTAACGTGGCCCGGCGCGAAGAGGAAGACAGCCCCGGGGCGAAGAGGGAAGTAGCCCGGCGCGAAGAGGGTGGCGGCGTCGTGGACGCCGGTCGAGTACGAAGTCCGAGGAGTTGCTGGTGCCTGTCGAAACAACCCGCGAAGAACAGGCGTTGCGCCGCTTGACCGACAGCCTCATCGAGAGCTACGCCGGACAGCACCCACCGGAGCGAGTACGCGCGGCCATCGACGACGCCCGCGACAAGTTCGACGGCACACCGGTACGCGAGTTCGTGCCCGTACTCATCGAACGCATCGCCCGTCGCCGACTCGACGATCACACCGCACCCGAGCCTGCCACCGAACACCCGGCGACACCGGTCGCGATCCCGCACCACGGTGCGGTGGAAGTGGCTGCGGTGGAGCATGTTTCCCTCGAGGTCGGCAGCCGGGCCGGAAAGCCGGGCACGCGTCGCTTTCTGTCGATCGCCGCGGCGTCGGGGCCGCGTCGCCTGCTGTCGACGGCCGCGGCGCTGGCCATGGTCGCCGTCGTGGTGGTCGCCGTGGTCGCTGTCGCCGACCGTGAGCCCTCCGATGCCGCGGCGGCAGGCGGCAGCGCCGACCTGACCGTTGTGCGTGGCGCGGTCGGCTCGGAAAAAGCGTCCTTCTTCGACGACCCCCGTGTCGCCGAAGAACTGGCCCGCCACGGACTGCGCGTGGAGATCGAATCGGCCGGCTCCCGCCAGATCGCCGACATGGATCTCACCGGCTACAGTTTCGCCTTCCCCTCCAGCGTCCCCGCCGCCGAACGAATCCTGCGCGCCCGCGACATCAACACCCGCTACACCCCGTTCGCCTCCCCGATGGCCATCGCCACCTTCACCCCGATCGCCGACGTGCTCACCGCCGCGGGCGTCATCCGCCCCGGACCAACGCCGACCTTCGACATGGCACGCTATCTGCAACTGGCGCAACGCAATACCGAATGGACCCACCTGGCGGGCAACACCGCCTACCCGGTCCGCAAGAACATCCTCGTCTCCACCACCGACCCCCGCACCTCCAACTCCGCGGCCATGTTCCTCGCCATCGCCGCCTTCGTCGCCAACGACAACGCCGTCGTCCAGGGAGCCGAAGCCCAGCAGCGGGTCCTGCCCCTGCTGTCACGGCTGTTCACCGGTCAGGGCTACGCCGAGAACTCCAGTGCGGGCACCTTCGGCGAGTACCTGACCGCGGGCATGGGACCGGCCCCGCTGGTCCTCATCTACGAAGCCCAATTCGTCGAAGCGAAAACGCAAGGCCGTATCACGCCCGACATGGTGCTGACCTACCCCACGCCCACGGTCCTGTCCACCCACACCGTCGTCCCCCTCGACGACGCGGGCGACCGGCTCGGACGCCTGCTCACCGACGACCCCCAACTGCAGCGGCTGGCCGCCGAACACGGCTTCCGCACCCGCGACACCGCCGCCTTCGCCACGGTCGCCGCCGAACACCGGGTTCCGGTGCCCGCCGAGGTCATCGACGTCGTCGACACACCCACCTACGACACCCTCGAAGCGCTCCTCCAGGCAGTGATCACGGCATACAACTGAGCTCGCGGCGACCGACTCGGGTCGGCTCGGTCACCGCGTGCGTCCTACGCTGTGCGGCTCCTGGCTCCGATGACGGCCTGCCGCGCCGCGAGATCATCGGCGAGCCGGAAACGCCAGATCGTCGGTCTCGGCGAGGCGTTCGGCTCATGGTCGCCGAATGCGCTCTGATGTGCCGTCGGGAACGTGACGACGCGGCGTGCGGCTGTGACACGCGTTCCTATGATCCGAAGCGGATCCGCGCCACCACCGCGCGATGGTCCGCTCCCGGCAGCTCCACCGTCTCCACCGAGAGCGCCCGGCCACCGGCGACGAGAATGTGATCGATGCCGACCAGCGGCGGCCACCGCTTGTCGGTCGGATACGTGACCAGATGCCCCGCACCCGCCTGCTCGGCCGCGTCGCCGAAACGCCCCGAGGCCATCACCCGGAACTGGGCGTGATCATGGGTCGCGTTGAAATCGCCACCGGTGATCACCGGCCGGTCCGACGGTGCCCGGCCCAGAATGTCACGCAGACGCGACAATTCGTCGGCCCACACCTGAGTGCTGTACACCGGCGGCACCGGATGCAACGCGTACACACCGACAGGTCCGACCTCGGGAATCGTCGCCGTCGCCGACAACTGGTTCAACACGAACCCGTCGTATTCCACCGTCTCCGACAGCGGATAGGCACTCCAGATTCCCGTGCCCGCGGCGGTCCGGCCGGGGGAGAGGTACCGGTGCGGCAACAACTCGTCCAGCCCCGCCGCACCCAGCGCCTCGATCGCCGCGCGAGTGAGCTCGTTGACGGTGAGCACATCGACGCGCCGCTCCCGCACCTGTTCGACCAGCGTTCCAGGATCGGCTCCGTCGAACAACAGATTGGCCTGCATCACCGTCACCATCGGACCGTTCTCGGCCCCGGCGCGAGCGAGGTACAGCGGAGCCTGCGTCCACGCCGCGGCGGCCACGACGACGACCGCCACCCCCGCACCGGCCCAGCGCCGCGAGGCGAGGAAAGCCACCACCCCGACGAGCGCGGACCCCATCAGATACGGCGCGCCCGACGCGGCCAACACCACCGGTTGCCACGACAGCCGACTGAAATGCAATGCGACACCGGCCGCCCCCGCGAGCGTCGCCGCATACGCGAGCACGCCTGCACCGACTCGCACCAGCTTCGAATTCATACCCGACAGACAAACACACCGCTGCGCACTGCGCGCCGACCGCCGAACCGACTCAGCCACAGCCACTCTGTCGGCCCTGCCCCGTCGAGCATCACGCCGACGCGGCGAGAACGGTCATCGCCTCCCGCAGCCGCGCACGCTCCTGCATCGAAGCCTCGAGCAGTGGAAGACGCACCGTCGCGTGCTCGAGGACTCCCCGTTCGACCAGCGCGGCCTTGGCCATCACCGCGCCGCCCTGCGAGCTGCCCATCACCGCGTCGATCAGCGGGATCAGGGCGGTGTGGATCGCTCGCGCCGTGACCAGGTCCCCGTCGCCGACCGCGCGCAGCAGTTCGGCGATGCGATCCGCGGCGACATTGCCGACCACACTGACCACGCCGGTCGCCCCGCACGCGAGATAGGCCGGATTGAGTTCGTCGATGCCGCAGTAGTAGGCCAGCGATGTGCGGGCCATGACCGACATCGCCTCGAACAGGTCGCCTTTGGCGTCCTTGACTGCCCGGATCCGAGGATGAGCGGCCAGCTCGATCAACGTCGCGGCCTGCATCGCGATGCCGGTGCGCGCGGGCACGTCGTAGAGCATGACCGGCAGCGCGGTGGCGTCGGCGACCGCGAGACAGTGTGCCACCACCCCGGCCTGCGAGGGTTTGGAATAGTACGGGCACACCAGGAGCAGCGCGTCCGCGCCGGCCGCCTCGGCCTCCCGCGCCCGCCGCACGCTCGCCGCGGTGTCATAGGAGCCGACCCCGGCGATCACCTTCGCCCGGCCCGCCGCCGCGGACATCACGGAGCGGACCAGACCGGCGGCTTCGGCATCGCTCACCGTGGGTGACTCGCCGGTGGTGCCCGCCACGACCAGTCCGTCGCATCCCGTGGCGAGCAGATGCTCGACCACCCGGTCGAGGCCGGGCTCGCTGATCGTCGCGTCCGGCCGCATCGGGGTCACCATCGCCACCAGGTTCGTCCCGAAGAGCTCGGCCGCACGGTGCTGTGTCTCGGTCATGACCTCGATCCTGTCCCGCACAACTCCTGTGGTCCAGCGATGCTTTCTGGACGATATTCATTAGCATGCCTTCATGATCGATGTCGGCGCGCTGCGCGCACTCCGGTCGGTGGCCGCGCTCGGAACCCTGGCCCGCGCGGCCGAGGAACTCGGCTTCACCGCCTCGGCGATCTCCCAGCAGATCAAACGACTCGAACAACAGATCGGGGTGCCCGTCCTGGCCCCGGCCGGTCGCGGCGTCGTGCTCACCGCCGCGGGTACGGCTCTCGTCGACTCCGCGCCGGAGGTGTTCCAGGCGCTCGAACGCTGCACCGAAGCCGCTCGCTCGGTCGCCGACGGCGCACCACGCGGCACCCTGCGCGTCGCCGCGTTCTCCACCGCCGCCCGCGGTCTGCTCGCCCCCATGCTCACCCGCCTGACAGCCGGTTGCCCCGAACTGCGCCTGCACATCACCGAACAGGACCCGGGCCAAGCGCTGCACAGCGTCGCCGCGGGCACCGCCGACCTCGCCCTCGTCCACGACGCCGACGGTCTGCCCGCCCCCCTGCCGCCCACGCTGACCAGTCGCCGCGTCCACACCGACATCGGCGACGTCGTCATGGCCCGCACCCACCCGCTCGCCACGCACGACCGGCCCCTCACCGGCGGCGACCTCGCCGGACACGCCTGGGTCACCAGCCCGCCGGGCACGGTCTGCCACCAATGGTTTCGGCGACTGTTCGCCGACCTCCCCGCCGACCCCGACGTCCGGCATCTCATCGACGATTTCGCCACCCAACTCGCCCTCGTCGCCGCCGACGGAGTGCTCGCCCTCATCCCACGCCTGGCGCGCCCGCCGCTCGGCGACGACCTCGTCGCCCGCCCACTGGCGCGCACCCCCACCCGTGATGTACATGCGGCCTGGCGCCGCAGCGCCGACGCCAGCCCCGCGATCCGCGCCACCCTCGCCGCGCTGCGCTGACCGCGAGCGACACGCATCCGCCTGTGGCCAACCGGTCACCGGTGGCGAGAAGTGGCGAGCGCGGCGCCGGACACGAATCGCGGTGCCCCACCCTCTACGGTGGTGTCACCCTGCCCTGCGGCCCTCGGCTCATCCCCTCGGCGGACGCGGTGAGTGTGTGTCATCGATCGCGACGGTCGCGCACCGGGGTCAACTCACGAAGGCCGCCGCCCACTCGGCCAGATCCAGCAACGGCTGCGGGAACACACCGAACACCAGCGTGACGATCCCCGTCACCAAAATCAGCGTCCAGGTCAGCGCGGGGGAGCGGACGTCAGGAGCATCAGCGGGCGGATCGGCGAAGAACATCATCACGATCACCCGGACATAGAAGAACGCCGCCACCGCGCTGGTCAGCACACCCACCACGACCACCGACGCGCCGTAACCCGACGCGGCCGCATTGAACACCGCGAACTTCGCGATGAAACCGCTGGTCAGCGGCAGACCGGCGAAGGAGAGCAGCAGCAGCGCGAAAACCGTTGCGGTCCAGGGGGAACGGCGGCCCAGACCAGCCCAACGGGCCAGGCCGGTGGCTTCCTCGTCGGTCGCCTCGCGGACCAAGGTGACCACCGCGAACGCGCCCACGGTGCTCACGCCGTACACCGCGAGATAGAACAAGGTCGCGGCGAGCCCGGCCGCGTCGGCCGAGAGCAGACCCGTCAACAGGAAACCGGCATGGGTGACCGAGGAATAGGCCAGCATCCGCTTCACATCCGTCTGCGTCACCGCAAGTACCGCGCCGACCACCATCGTCGCGATCGCGATCGCCGCCACCACCGGCCGCCAATCGTCCACCATGCCCGGCGCCCCGACATAGAGCACCCGCGCCAGCGCGCCCACCGCCGCGATCTTGGTCGCCGCCGCCATGAACGCCGTCACCGGCGTCGGCGCGCCCTGATACACATCGGGCACCCACGCCTGGAACGGCACCGCCCCGATCTTGAACAACAATCCCACCGACAGCATCGCCAACCCGAGCAGGCCCAACAGCGGATCACCCGACTGGGCGGCGATCGCCTCGGCGATGCCGCTCAACCGCACCGTGCCCGTCTGCCCGTACAGCAACGCCACACCGTAGAGGAAGAACGCCGAGGAGAACGCCCCCAACAGGAAGTACTTGAGCGCCGCCTCCTGGGACAGCAGCCGCTTGCGTCTTGCCAGCCCGCACAGCACGTACAACGGCAGCGACAGCACCTCGAGCGCGACGAACATCGTCAGCAGATCATTCGCCGCGGGGAACAACAGCATCCCGCCGACCGCCAGCATGGACAGCGGGAACACCTCCGTCGCCAGCGCGCCCGCCCGCGCCGCGGCCCGCTCGTCGGAGCTGCCGGGCACCGCCGCGGCCTGCGGGGTGAACGCGTCCAGACCGCGCTCCATCGTCGCCGCCGCACGACTCCATGTGCCGGGCCCCGACCGCGCCTGCACAGCCACGGTGCGCCGCTCGGCCATCAACAGCATCGCGATCAACGAGACCACCAGCAGCGTGCCCTGCAGGAACACACTCACCCCGTCGACGGCGACGGCGCCGGCCACCGCCGTCTGCTCGGTGCCCGCCAGCGCGACCACCGCGCCGAAAGCCGCCACCAGCCCCGCGACCGCGAGGACCAGCTGCGTGCGGTAACGCCACGGCCGGGGCGCGAAAGCCTCGACCACGACTCCGGCCACGCCGACGCCGAAGACGATCAACATCGGTGACAGCGCACCGTATTCGATGCTCGGGGCGGGCAGCGCCGCGGCCAGCGTGTGCGTCGCGGAAACGGTCACCGGTGTCCACCTTCTTCCTCGAGCTCCGGCGCACCCGCGACGGGCGCGGGCACCGACGGCGCGGGATCATCGCGCCCGATGGTCGTCAAGGTCTGATCGACCGCGGGGTCCACATAATCGAGCACCGCCCTCGGGTACAGCCCCAGCAACAGCAGCGCGGCGATCAACGGGGCGATCACCAGCAGCTCGCGCGGCACCAGATCGGGCAGCTTCTCGTTGCCCTCCTTCACCGGACCGGTCATCATCCGCTGATACATCCACAGCACATAGATCGCCGCCAGCACCAGCGCGCCGGTCGCGAACACCGCCGCCACCTGGTAGCGGCTGAACGTGCCGACCAGAACGAGGAACTCGCTGACGAAGGGCGCCAGGCCGGGCAGCGACAAGGTCGCCAGGCCCGCGATGAGGAACGAGCCCGCCAGCACCGGCGCCACCTTCTGCACCCCGCCGTAATCGGCGATCATCCGGCTGCCGCGCCGCGACACCAGGAAACCCGCGACCAGGAACAGCGCCGCGGTGGAGATGCCGTGGTTGACCATGTACAGCGTCGCCCCGGACTGGGATTGGCTGGTCATGGCGAAGATACCGAGGATGATGAACCCGAAATGCGAGATCGAGGTGTAGGCGATCAAGCGCATCACGTCGGTCTGCCCGATCGCCAGCAGCGCGCCGTAGAGGATGCCGATCACCGCGAGCGTGATCACCAGCGGCGCATAGGTTCCCGACGCCTCGGGGAACAGCGTGAGACAGAAACGCAGCATGCCGAACGTGCCGACCTTGTCGACCACCGCCATCATCAGCACCGCGCTCGACGGTGTCGCCGCCACCGCCGCGTCCGGCAGCCAGGTGTGCAGCGGCCACAGCGGCGCCTTCACCGCGAAGGCGAACATGAAACCGAGGAACAGCGCGTTGAGCACGGCCGGATCCGCCCCCAGGCCACCGGAATTCGCCGCCTCGACCACCACACGCAGATCGAAGGTCCCGCCGCCGCCGGCGCCGAGCCCGTCGCGGACGGTGAGCACGTACAGTCCGATCACCGCGGCCAGCATGACCAGCCCACCCAGCAGGTTGTAGAGCAGGAACTTCACCGCGGCTCGTGATCGGGCCGCGCGGACGGCGGCATCGGTGGTGCGCGGGCCGAAGCCGCCGATGAGGAAATACATCGGGATCAGCATGGCCTCGAAGAACACGTAGAACAGCAGGATGTCCAAGGCCAGGAAGGACATCAGCACCATCGCCTCGACCAGCAGGGTCAAGGCCACGTAGACGTGCGCGGCGCGGCGCCCGCCGCCTGCCTCCCGGTCGTCGTTCCAACCGGCCAGGATCAGCAGGGGCACCAGCGCGGTGGTCAGCAGGACCAACACCAGCGCGATGCCGTCCAGACCGAGGGTGTAGCCGGCGCCGAACGCCGGAATCCACTCGTGGGATTCGACGAACTGGTACTGCGCCCCACCGGGTTCGAAGGCCACCGCCAGCCCGAGCGCGACCGCCAGCACACCGACCGACACCGCGAGCGCCACCGCGCGGGCCAGTGTCCGCCGCGCCGCCGGGAGCACCAGCACCACCACCGCACCGGCCACCGGCAGCAGCCACAGCACGCTCAACCAGGGGAAACCGCTCGTGACCGCTTCGTTCATGACCGCCTCGCTCACAGGATGCGCACCGCCACCAGGGCGGCGGCCACCAGGGCCGCGCCGGTGAACATGGACAGGGCATAGGACCGCACGAACCCGGTCTGCACGCGCCGCGCCCGCGCCGACAATCCGCCGATGACTGCGGCGATGCCGTTGACCAGCCCGTCGATACCGCGATTGTCGACGAACACCAGCGACCGGGTCAGATGCAGACCCGGCCGCATCAGAAACGCCTCGTTCGCCGCGTCACCGTAGAGGTCCTTGCGCGCGGCCACGGTCGCGAAGCCCGCTTCCGGTGCGGAACGCGGGATCTCGGCGCGACCGTAGCGCCGATAGGCCACACCCGCACCGATCACCACGACGGCCAGCGCCAGCCCGGTCACCACGATCGGCGGCACCGCGTGCTCGGCGTGGGAGGCCCCGACCACCGGTTCGAGCCAGTTCTGCAGCGAATCGCCCAGCACCAGCAGCCCACCCGCGGCCACCGAGCCCAGCGCCAGCAGGATCATCGGGCCGGTCATCGACAGCGGCGCCTCATGCGGGTGGGTGTCCGGCGCCCAGCGTCGCTCACCGAAGAAGGTCATCAGCATGACACGGGTCATGTAGAAGGCGGTCAGGCCCGCACCGAGCAGCGCCACCGCGCCCAAGGCGTATCCGCCCGCGCCGCCGGAGCCGAACGCCACCTCGATGATCTTGTCCTTGGAGAAGAACCCGGCGAACGGCGGCACACCGATGATGGCGAGATAGCCGAGACCGAAGGTGACGTAGGTGACCGGCAGCAGCGTGCGCAGCCCGCCGTAGCGGCGCATGTCGGTCTCGTCGTTCATCGCGTGCATGACCGAGCCCGCGCCGAGGAAGAGTCCGGCCTTGAAGAAGCCGTGGGTGAGCAGGTGCATGATCGCGAAGGCGTAGCCGGCTGGGCCGAGGCCCGCCGCGAGCACCATGTAGCCGATCTGGCTCATGGTCGAGGCGGCCAGCGCCTTCTTGATGTCGTCCTTGGCGCAACCGATGATCGCGCCGAACATCAAGGTCACCGCGCCGACGAGGACCACAGCCAGCTGCGCGCCCGGCGCCAGGTCGAAGATCGTGTTCGAGCGGGCGATCAGGTAGACGCCCGCGGTGACCATGGTCGCGGCGTGGATGAGCGCCGACACCGGGGTCGGGCCCTCCATCGCGTCCCCGAGCCAGGACTGCAACGGCACCTGTGCGGACTTGCCGCACGCGGCCAGCAGCAGCAACAACCCGATCGCGGTCAGCGTCGCCTCGCTCGCCGCGGGTGCGGCGGCGAAGACCCCGTCGAAGTCGATCGAGCCGAAGGTGGCGAACATGACCATCATCGCCAGCGCCAAGCCCATGTCACCAACACGGTTGACCACGAACGCCTTTTTCGCCGCCGTGGCCGCCGAGGGCTTGTGGAACCAGAACCCGATCAGCAGGTAGGAGGCCAGGCCGACGCCCTCCCAGCCGAGATACAGGACCAGATAGTTGTTCGCCAACACCAGGATCAGCATCGCGGCCAGGAACAGGTTGAGGTAGGCGAAGAAGCGCCTGCGGCCGGGGTCGGCGCTCATGTAGCCGATCGAGTACACGTGGATGAGTGTGCCGACGCCGGTGATGAGCAGCGCGAAGCATATAGACAGCTGGTCCAGGCGCAGCGCGAAGTCCACCTGCAGGCTCGCCACCGGAACCCAGGTGAACAGTTCAGCCTGGATCGCGCGGGCGCCTTCGGCACGGCCGAGCATGTCGACGAAGGCGTATCCGGCCACGGCGAACGAGGCCAGCGCGGCGACGGTGCCGAGCAGATGTCCCCAGCGGTCGGCGCGGCGGCCGAGCAGCAGCGCGACGACCGCGCCGGCCAGCGGCAGCGCGGGCAGGAGATACAGAGACGCGGTGGTCATGTCGGAGCTGTCCATGTCAGAACCGCAGCAGACTGGCGTCGTCGACCGAGGTCGAGCGGCGGGCACGGAAGATGGTCATGATGATGGCCAGGCCGATGACCACCTCGGAGGCGGCGACCACCATGGTGAAGAACGCGATCACCTGACCGTCGAGGTTCGTGTGCAACCGGGCGAAGGTGACGAACGCCAGGTTCACCGCGTTGAGCATCAGCTCCACGCACATGAAGACCACGATCGCGTTGCGTCGCAACAGGACTCCCGCCGCGCCGATGGTGAACAACAGCGCGGACAGGAACAGGTAGTTCTCTGGATTCACCGGGTGCCTTCCTCGTCGGCGGAATCGGGACGCCGCGGCGCCGCGCTCGTGGCCTCACCGCTCGCGGCCCCATCACGCGGGGACTCGGTGCGCGCGGAGCCTTCACCCGAGAACACTTCGCCCGAGCCGACCGACAGGACGGCGGCCTCGGTGAGGGCCCTGGTGCGGCGATGACGCAGGATCGTGCTGACCGAGAGTTCCTCGAAGGAGCCGTCGGGCAGGCGGGCCGGGACGTCGACGGCGTTGTGCCGGGCGTAGACGCCCGGCGTCGGCAGTGGGGTGGCGCGGGAGACGCCGTCGCGGAACCGGTCGCGGGCCATCTCCCGCTGGGTGCGGCGGGTACCGAAGTTCTCGCGGTGGGCCAGCAGCATCGCGCCGATAGTCGCGGTGATCAGCAGTGCGCCGGTCAGCTCGAACGCCCACACGTAACGCAGGAAGATCAGTTCGGCCAGCTCGGCGATCACATCGCGGCCGGGGAATCCGCCGCCGGGGAACACCACCCCCGATTCGCGGATGCCGATCCCGATTCCGGCGATCAGCAGCAAGCCGAACCCGACGCCGACGACGGCCGCGGCCAGGCGCTGTCCCCGGATCGTCTCGCGCAGCGACTCCGCGGAGTCCACGCCGACGAGCATCATGACGAACAGGAACAGCATCATCACCGCGCCGGTGTAGACCACGATCTGCACCACGCCGAGGAACAGCGCGTCCTGGGCGATGTACATGATCGCCAGCGCGATCATGGTGGCGGCCAGGCAGATCGCCGAATGCACGGCCTTGGCGGCGAACACCATGCCCAGCGCGCCGAGCACGGTCAGCGGCGCCAGAATCCAGAATTGGACGGCCTCACCGGTGGAGGTCCTGGTGAGGGTTTCGGCGGCCATGAGCGTGGTCATCGCGCGCCTCCTTCCGCGGCCACGACGGCGGGTTGCCCGGTGGTGGCGTTCGTCGAACCGTTCGCGGCGTGACCGTTGTTCGTGGCGCCGGGCACCAGCCCGAGGTAGTAGTCGGCCTCGGTGGTCCCCGGCGCCATGGCGTGCGGCGGGGCCTGCATCTGCGGGGTGAGCGGAGCCAGCAGGCGGTCCTTGTCGTAGATGAGCCCGGCACGGTTGTCGTCGGTCATCTCGTAGTCGTTGGTCATCGTCAGCGCGCGGGTCGGGCACGCCTCGATGCACAGACCGCAGCCGATGCACCGCAGATAGTTGATCTGATACACCCGCCCATAGCGTTCCCCGGGCGAGAAGCGCTCGTCTTCGGTGTTGTCCCCGCCCTCGACGTAGATCGCGTCCGCCGGGCACGCCCACGCGCACAGCTCGCAGCCGATGCATTTCTCCAAACCGTCCGGATGCCGGTTCAGTTGATGCCTGCCGTGATAGCGCGGCGCGGTCGGGACCTTCTGCTCCGGATAGAACTCGGTGTTGGGCTTTTTGAACATGGTCGCCGCCGTGACCGCGAACCCGGCCAGCGGCTCGAGCAGCCCGCCCTTCGGGTCGATCACGTGCGCGTCGGCCGGCATCGGCGGTGTCGGGAAACCGAGGAACACGGCCCCGGACTCCGGCCCCTGTTCCCGCTCGTCCCCGGGCAACGGCGCGGCGCCGGAACGCTTTCCGGCCCACAGGAACCGGCCGATCATCGCCAGTGTGATCACCACACCTCCGACGACCTGCGCGGTGATCGCCCACTCGTAGCCCTCCGCGCGCAGCAGCCGCGCGCCCGCCACGACCATCACCCACAGCAGCGACACCGGGATGAGCAGCTGCCAGCCCAGTCGCATGAACTGGTCGTAGCGCAGCCGGGGCAGGGTGCCGCGCAACCAGACGAACACGAACATGAAGGTCCACAGCTTGACGGTGAACCACAGCAGCCCCCACCAGCCCGCGTCCGCGCCGTCGATCATGTTGAACGGCCACGGCGCGCTCCACCCGCCCAGGAACAGGGTGGTCGCCAGCGCCGACACCGTGCCCATGTTCACGTACTCCGCGAGCATGAACATCGCGAACTTCAGCGAGGAGTACTCGGTGTGGAAGCCGCCGACGAGCTCGCCCTCTGCTTCGGGCAGGTCGAACGGCGCGCGGTTGGTCTCACCGACCATCGACACGCAGTAGATGAGGAACGAGGGCAGCAGCAGGAACACATACCAGGTCGGATGCTGCGCGCCGACGATCCCGGAGGTGGCCATGGTGCCCGCATGCAGGAACACCGCGGCGAAGCACAGCGCCATGGCGATCTCGTAGGAGATCACCTGCGCGGTGGAGCGCAGACCGCCCAGCAGCGGGTAGGTCGAGCCCGACGCCCACCCCGCCAGCACGATGCCGTAGACGCCGATGGAGGTGATGGCCAGGATGTACAGGACGCCGACCGGCATGTCGGTCAGCTGCAGCGCGGTGGTGTTACCCGCGATGGACACCTGCCCGCCGAGCGGGATGACCGCGAACGCCATGAACGCGGTGATCACCGAGATGATCGGTGCCAGAAGATAGATCGGCTTGTCCACGATGGCCGGGACGAGATCTTCCTTGAACGCCATTTTCACGCCGTCGGCGATCGACTGCAGCGCGCCGAACGGACCCACCCGGTTCGGGCCGATCCGCATCTGCATGCGCGCCACGACCTTGCGTTCGGCGAGCACCGCGACCAGCGGGATCAGGATGACGAACACGAACACGAAGACCGATTTGGCCAGTACGAGCCAGAACGGGTCGTGGCCGAACAGTGAGAGCTCAGACATGATCGTCCTCCCGCGCGGTCGTCGCGCCCGGTGCGCGCTCCACCCGGCGTAGCCGGACCACGCTGCCCACCGTGACGGCGAGCTGTTCGTTCAGCGCCGAACCGGGGGAGTTCATCGGCACCCACACCACCCGATCCGGCATGGCGGTGATCTGCAGGGGCAGGATGATCCGGCCGCGCTCGCTCGTCGCCTCCACGAGATCTCCGATGGCCGCGCCGATCTCGTCGGCGGTGGCGGCGGACAGGCGGAGCACCGGGGTGCGTGCCAGGCCCGCGAGGTTCTCCTCGCCGTCCTGCATCCGGCCGTTGTCCAGCAGCATGCGCCAGCTCGCCAGCACCGCCGTGCCCGGGCCGGGGCGGGTGGGCGGGTGCGCGCGATGCGCCGGTGGCGCGAAGGGTTTCCCGTCCCAGACACCGAGGGTGGTCAGTTCGGCCCGCGCGGCAGCCGTATCGGGCAGGCCGAGCGGCGAACCCATGGCGGCGGCCAGCGCGTGCAGTACCCGCAGATCCGACAGTGGTGCGGAGGTGCGGCGGACCGTCGAATCCGCGAGCACGGTGTCGAACGAGCGCGCCCGGCCCTCCCAGTTGCGGAAGGTGCCCGCCTTCTCGGTCGCCGAGGCCACCGGGAACACCACATCGGCGCGATCGGTGACCTCGCCGCGGCGCAGTTCCAGACTCACCACGAACGGCGCCTGTTCGATCGCGGCCAGCGCCGCCGCCGGATCCGGCAGGTCGGCGGGTTCGACACCGCCGACGACGAGTGCGCCGAGCCGCGGCGCCGACGCGAGGATGCCCGCGGTGTCGCGTCCGGGCGCGGCGGGCAGTTCGCCGCAGCGCCAGACCGCGCCGACCTGTTCGCGCGCCCGCGCGTCACAAACCGGACGACCGCCCGGCAGCAGGCCGGGCAAGGCGCCCGCGTCGATCGCGCCGCGTTCACCGGCTCGTCGCGGCACCCACGCCAGGGCGGCTCCGGTCTCCTCGGACAGGCGCACCGCCGCCGACAGTGCGCCGGGTACGGTCGCCAGCCGCTCGCCGACCATGATCACCGCACCGGGCTCGCGCAGCAGCCGTGCGGCGCGGCGCAGCGTCTCGGCGTCGACGCCCTCGACGAGCATGTCGGCCGTGACACCGGTGTCGAGCAGGGCGCCGGTGTCGAGCAGTGCGTCGAGCAGGTGTGGTTCCGTGCCGGGAGCGGTCGCCAGCAACGTGCCCGACATCCGACCCAGGCCGCGCGAGGCGTACGGCGCCAGCGAGAACACCGCGAGCCCGCGGCGGCGCGCGGCTTTGCGCAACCGCAGGTACACGATGGGGGATTCCTCTTCGGGCTCGAAGCCGGCCAGCAGCACGATCGGTGCGCGTTCGAGGCTGTCGTAGTCGACCGTGACGGGCTGCCCGGCGACGCGGGCGGCCAGGAAGTCGGCCTCTTCCGCGGAATGCGGCCTGGCGCGGAAGTCGATGTCGTTGGTGGCCAGGACGGTGCGGGCGAATTTGGTGTAGGCGTAGGCGTCTTCCTCGGTCACCCGCCCGCCCACCAGCACACCCGCGTTGCCGCGTGCGCCGCTCAGGCCGCGCGCGGCGGCGGCGAGCGCTTCCGACCACGACACCGGGTGCAGCTCACCGTCCTCGCCGCGCAGCAGCGGAGCGGTGACGCGGTCGCGCATGGTCGCGTAGGTGAACGCCCAGCGGCCCTTGTCGCAGTTCCATTCCTCGTTGACGGCGGGATCGTCACCGGCCAACCGGCGCAGCACTTTTCCGCGCCGGTGATCGGTGCGCTGCGCACACCCGGAGGCGCAATGCTCGCACACGCTCGGGGAGGAGACCAGGTCGAACGGGCGGGCCCGGAACCGGTAGCTGGTCCCGGTGAGCGCGCCGACCGGGCAGATCTGCACGGTGTTGCCGGAGAAATACGACTCGAACGGCTGCGCCCGGGCGGTGCCGACCTGCTCGAGTGCGCCGCGGTCCATCAACTCGATGAACGGATCACCGGCCACCTGCTGGGAGAACCTGGTGCAGCGGGCGCACAGCACGCAGCGCTCCCGGTCCAGCAGCACCGCGCTCGACAGCGGAATGGGTTTGGGATAGGTGCGTTTCGCGCCTTCGAAGCGCGATTCCGGGCGGCCGGTGGACATCGCCTGGTTCTGCAGCGGGCACTCGCCGCCCTTGTCGCACACCGGACAGTCGAGCGGGTGATTGATCAGCAGCAGCTCCATCACACCCTGCTGCGCGCGTTCGGCGGCCGGGGAACTCAGCTGGGTGTGCACGATCATGCCGTCGGCTACGGTCTGCGTGCAGGAGGCGACCGGCTTGCGCTGGCCCTCCACTTCGACCAGGCATTGGCGGCAGGCGCCGACCGGTTCGAGCAGCGGATGATCACAGAATCGGGGGATCTGGATGCCGATCAGCTCGGCCGCGCGGATCACCAGGGTGCCCGCGGGCACGCCGACCTCGACCCCGTCGATGACGACGGTCACCAGGTCGGCCGGTACCAGTCCGCTGGCATTGCTGCTGACGGTGGCGGTCATCGCACCCCTCCTGTCTCGGCCCACGCCGTGGCGCGCGCGGGATCGAACGGACATCCCGCACCGTGGAGATGCGCGGCGTATTCCTCGCGGAAGTACTTCAGCGAGGACATGATCGGGCTGGCCGCGCCGTCGCCGAGTGCGCAGAACGATTTGCCCAGGACGCTGTCGCTGACGTCGAGCAGCTTGTCCAGGTCGGCCGGAGTTCCCTCGCCGTTCTCGACCCGGCGCATCAGCTGGACCAACCAGTAGGTGCCTTCCCGGCACGGCGTGCATTTGCCGCAGGACTCGTGGGCGTAGAACTCGGTCCAGCGCAGCACCGCGCGCACCACGCAGGTCGTTTCGTCGAAGATCTGCAGCGCTTTGGTGCCCAGCATGGAACCGGCCGCGGCCACCCCCTCGTAGTCCAGCGGCACGTCCAGGTGTTCGTCGGTGAACAGCGGGGTCGACGATCCGCCCGGTGTCCAGAACTTCAGCCGGTGTCCGGCGCGTACGCCGCCCGCGTAGTCGAGCAGCTCACGCAAGGTGATGCCCAGCGGGGCCTCGTACTGGCCGGGGCGGGTGACGTGGCCGGACAGTGAGTAGAGGGTGAAGCCGGGGGACTTCTCGCTGCCCATCGACCGGAACCAGTCGGTGCCGTTGGCGAGGACGGCCGGGACGCTGGCGATGGACTCGACATTGTTGACCACGGTCGGGCAGGCGTAGAGACCGGCCACCGCGGGGAACGGCGGGCGCAGCCGAGGCTGGCCTCGCCTGCCCTCGAGTGAATCCAGCAGCGCGGTTTCCTCGCCGCAGATGTAGGCGCCCGCGCCCGCGTGCACGATGAGTTCCAGATCGAAGCCGGAGCCGAGGATGTCGCGGCCGAGCAGGCCCGCGGCGTAGGCCTGGTCGACCGCGGCGCGCAGGCGGCGCAACACCGGGACGACCTCACCGCGCAGATAGATGAAGGCGGTGTTAGCGCGGATGGCGTAGGCGGCGATGATCACGCCTTCCACCAAGGTGTGCGGGGTGGCGAGCATGAGCGGAATGTCTTTGCAGGTGCCGGGTTCGGACTCGTCGGCGTTGACCACCAGGTAATGCGGTGCGGTGGTGCCATCCGGGCCGGGGCCCTGCGGGATGAATCCCCATTTCAGGCCGGTGGGGAAGCCCGCGCCGCCGCGTCCGCGCAGCCCCGCGTCCTTGATGGTCTGGATGACCTCGTCGGGATCCATCCGCAGGGCTTTGCGGACCGCGCGGTAGCCGTCCCGGCTCAGATAGTTCTCCAAGGTCCACGCGTTCGGGTCGTCCCAGTGCGCGCTCAGCACGGGGGTCAGCGGGGTGCTCATCGCGCTCCTCCCGATTCCGGTCGCGGAGCATCCGGTCGGGGGGCGCTCATCCCACGCTCGCGCGCCACCTCCAGCCCGGCCAGCGTCGCCGTCCCCGCCTCGCCGTCGAGGGCGCCGGGGCGCTCGTCGCGGAAACCGGCCAGGATGCGGGCGGTCTCGCGGAAGGTGCACAGCGGTGCGCCGCGACTGGGCCGGACCTGATCGCCCGAACGCAGCGCGTCGACCAGCGCGCGCGCCGACTCCGGGGTCTGGTTGTCGAAGAACTCCCAGTTGACCATCACCACCGGCGCGTAATCGCAGGCCGCGTTGCATTCGATGTGTTCGACGGTGACGGCGCCGTCGGCGGTGGTCTCTCCGGGCGCGATCTGCAGGTGTTCGGTCAGGGCCGCCAGGATGGCGTCGCCGCCCAGCACCGCGCACAGTGTGTTGGTGCACACGCCGACGTGGTAGTCGCCGGTCGGGGTGCGCCGGAACATCGAGTAGAAGGTGGCCACGGCGGTCACCTCCGCACCGGTCAGATCCAGTTGCCCGGCGCAGAATTCGATGCCGGTGCCGGTGACGTAGCCGTCCTGCGACTGCACCAGGTGCAGCAGCGGCAGCAGCGCGGAGCGCGGATGCGGGTAGCGGGCGATGATCTCCTTGGCGTCGAGTTCGAGGCGTTCGCGTACGTCGGCAGGGTACGGCTCGGGTGGTGTGGTCAGTTGCAGCAGAATCGGTTCGGACTGTCGGTCGCTCATCGGTCGACACCACCCATCACCGGGTCGATGCTCGCGACCGCGGCGATCACGTCGGCGACCATGCCGCCCTCGCACATCGCCGCCACCGCTTGCAGATTCGTGAACGAAGGGTCGCGATAGTGCACCCGGTAGGGCCGGGTGCCGCCGTCGCTGACCATGTGCACCCCGAGCTCGCCGCGCGGGGACTCCACTGCCACGTACACCTGGCCCGGTGGCACCCTGATGCCTTCGGTGACCAGTTTGAAGTGGTGGATCAGGCCCTCCATCGACGTGCCCATGATGCGGCCGATGTGGGCGGGGGAGTTGCCCAGACCGTCGGTGCCGAGGGTGAGGTCGGCCGGCCAGGCGATCTTCTTGTCGTCGACCATCACCGGGCCCGGACGCAGCCGGTCCAGGCACTGCTCGACGATCTTCAGCGATTCCTTCATCTCCTCGACGCGGATCAGGTAGCGGCCGTAGCAGTCGCAGCCGGTGGTGACGGGAATGTCGAATTCGTAGTTCTCGTACCCGCAATACGGCTGGGATCTGCGCAGATCGTGCGGCAGGCCGGTGGAACGCAGCACCGGTCCGGTGATGCCGAGCGCCATGCAGCCGGTGAGGTCGAGGTAGCCGATGTCCTGGGTGCGGGCCTTGAAGATCGGGTTCTCGGTGAGCAGATGTTCCATGTCGCGCAACCGCCCCGGCATGATGTCGAGCAGTTCGCGCACCTTGGTGACGCCGTCGTCGGGCAGATCCTGGGCCAGCCCGCCGGGACGGATGTAGGCGTGGTTCATCCGCAGGCCGGTGATGATCTCGAACACGTCGAGGATCAGCTCGCGTTCGCGGAAACCGAACAGCATCGGCGTCAACGCGCCCAACTCCATGCCGCCAGTGGCCAGGGCCACCATGTGCGAGGAGATGCGGTTGAGTTCCATCAGCAGTACGCGGATGACGCTGGCGCGTTCGGGGATCTGTTCGGTGATGCCGAGCAGGCGTTCCACGCCGAGGCAATAGGCGGTCTCGTTGTAGAACGGCGACAGGTAGTCCATGCGGGTCACGAAGGTGACGCCCTGGGTCCAGTTGCGGAATTCGAGGTTCTTCTCGATGCCGGTGTGCAGGTAGCCGATGCCGCAGCGGGCCTCCACCACCGTTTCGCCCTCGATCTCGAGGATCAGCCGCAGCACCCCGTGCGTGGAGGGATGCTGCGGGCCCATGTTGACGACGATGCGTTCTTCGCGGGCGTCGCCGAGTGTTTCGGCGACGGTGTCCCAGTCCCGACCGGAGACGGTGATGACGGTTTCGCCGCGTTCGGTGTCGGGATCGGTCGGCTGCGCCTGCTCCGATGCGCGGTGGCGCCCGGGCCGGATGTCGGTGTCCTTCACTAGCTGTACGCCCTCCGCTCGTCGGGCGGCGGGATGCGCGCGCCCTTGTATTCGACCGGGATCCCGCCGAGCGGGTAGTCCTTGCGCTGGGGGTGACCACGCCAGTCGTCGGGCATGGCGATACGGGTCAGCGACGGATGACCGTCGAAGACGATGCCGAAGAAGTCGTAGGTCTCGCGCTCGTGCCAATCGGTCGTCGGGTACACCCCGAACAGCGAGGGGATGTGCGGGTCGGCGTCCGGTGCGCAGGTTTCCACGCGCAGGGTGCGGTTGTGGGTGATCGAGCGCAGTTGGTAGACCGCGTGCAGTTCGCGGCCGGTGTCCTCGGGATAGTGCACGCCGTTCACGCCGAGGCACAGTTCGAACCGCAACGCCGGATCGTCGCGCAGGGCGCGGGCGACGGGCTCGAGGTGTTCGCGCCGCACGTGCAGGGTCAGTTCGCCCCGGAAGACCACGATCTTCTCCACCGCCTCGGCGAAGCCGGCTCCGCTCCCGCCGAGCGCGACGGTCAGCGCGTCGACGATCTCGTCGAAGTAGCCGCCGTAGGGCGGCGGGGTGCTGCCCGGCAGCAGAACCGGCCGGACCAGACGCCCGTATCCGGAGGTGTCCCCGCTGTCGCGGATGCCGAACATACCGCGGCGGACGCCGATCACCTCCGCGCCCCGCGCCTCCGATTCCGTTGGCGGGACGGTCGATTCGGGGCCCACTGCGGGATCGGGGATGTTCGTGCCGGTGCCGGTGCCGGAGCCGGTGCCGGTGCCGGAGCTCGCGGTATCGCCGGGGCCGGTGTTGTCGGAAACATCGAAGGTCATCGCAGCAACCCCTCCATGCGGATGGTCGGCGTGGCGGCGAGGGCGGCCTGCTCGGCGGCGCGTACCGCCTCCTCCCGGTTCACCCCGAGCGGGGTGTGCGCGATCTTCTCGTGCAGCGCCAGGATCGCGTTGAGCAGCATCTCCGGGCGCGGCGGGCAACCCGGCAGATAGATGTCGACCGGGACCACGTGATCGACGCCCTGGACCACCGCGTAGTTGTTGAACATGCCGCCGGAGGACGCGCACACGCCCATGGCGAGCACCCATTTCGGCTCGGCCATCTGGTCGTAGACCTGCCGCAGCACCGGCGCCATCTTCTGGCTCACCCGCCCGGCCACGATCATCAGGTCGGCCTGGCGGGGCGAGGCTCGGAACGCCTCCATACCGAACCGCGCGAGGTCGTAACGGCCCGCGCCGGTGGCCATCATCTCGATGGCGCAGCAGGCCAGGCCGAAGGTCGCGGGCCACAGCGAGCCCTTGCGTAGATATCCGGCGAAATCCTCTACCGTGCTCAGCAGGAATCCGCTGGGCAGTTTGTCCTCGAGACCCATATCCGACTGACACTCACTTCCACTGTGCGGGCGAAACTCCGGCGGCGATCAGTCCCAGCTGAGCCCGCCGCGCCGCCATTCGTAGGCGTAGGCGACCGAGACGTTGACGATGAACAAGGCCATGGCGGCGAGACCGAACAGACCCAGTGCGTCGAAATGCACGGCCCACGGGTAGAGGAACACGATCTCGATGTCGAAGATGATGAACAGCATCGCTGTCAGGTAGTACTTCACCGGAAATCGTTGTCCGGCAGCGTTTCCCGGCCCGCCGGCCACCGCGTGCGGGGTCGGCTCGATACCGCATTCGTAGGCTTCCAGCTTGGCCCGGTTGTAGCGCTTGGGACCGAGCAGCGCCGAGAGCACGATCGAGAAGATCGCGAAAGCCGCGGCCAGCGCGCCGAGGACGAGGGTGGGCGTTTCCAGGTTCACGAGCGCTTCCCCTCCTTGTGAGCCGAGGCTCCTCGTCGTCGTCGGGCGACCGGCCGGCGGGCAGTGGCCGACCGGGCGGGTGGGCAGCAGTCATCGCGACGGGGCGATTATTCGGCTACCCGATATTTGTGAGCTATGGCACAGATTACAGCCGTCGTGGGGGCGCTACGACCGAATGCGAGGGACGGTTTGATCGAATTCGCAACTGCGATTCATGACCGAAACGGTGGTAATCGAAGCTGGTGAGGCGCCCCGGCGCGTGGTGCGGGAAGCGGCGCGAGACGCGATCGAGCAGGCCGGCACCGGCGCGGCCCAGTCATCTGCGATTGATATGAATCAGGCGGCGTGACGGTTGCGCAGCAACTCCACCACCGACTCGGTGAGACGCAGCGGATCGATGGGGTGGGCAACCGCGGCCTCGGCGCGCGACCACTTGGCCAGCCAGGCGTCGTCCGGGCGACCGGTGAGCACCAGGATCGGTGGACAGTCGCCCAACTCGTCCTTGAGCTGCTTGGCGATACCGAGCCCGCCCGCGGGAGCCGCCTCGCCGTCGAGAACGGCCAGATCGATGCCCCCGGCATCCAGCTGTTCGATCACCGACGGTGCGGTCGCGACCTCGAGGAATTCGAGTTCGGGTAGGTCGGGATGCGGGCGCGTACCGACGGCGAGCATCACCTGCTGCCGGGTGTCGGCGTCGTTGCTGTAGACCAGAACCCGCAGTGCGGTACCTCGCGTCTCGTCGGTCACGGGGGAATGGTACGTCCGGAAACGGTTCACCCGCCGGAACTTCCATGGGATCTGTTGTGCCGCTGCGATTCGCGACGGCGACGGATCGTGTTCCGAGGGCTTCGGCACGGCGGATCACCAGCAGCTGTCGAGCCACTGCCTGCCGTGCTCACGCGGACGGCACCGGCAGTTCACTCAGGCAGCAGCGGGACCGACAGGCCCTCGCCTCGGTTGATGAGAGCGGCGCGGGTGACGGCCGACGAGCCGAAACGTCGGCGCAGGTCATCGAGGGTCCGGTCGAGGGTGTTGTCGGGACGGGCTTCGAGCGGCAGGGTCAGTTGGCGGGGGTCGGCGTCGGCGAGGTTGGTCAACGCCAGGCCGACGAGGGTGAGACCGCGCTCCTCGATCAGCGGCATGGCTTCGCAGAGCAACCGCCGCGCGGCAGCCAGCAGGACGGCGGTGTCGTCGGTGGGAGCGGGCAGCGTGTGCGAGCGGGTGGCGCGGGAGAAATCGTCGAAACGCAACCGCAGCACCACGGTCCGCGCCACCCGGTCGGCGGCGCGCAATCGCCTGCCCAGCCGGTCGAGGAGGCCGTGCAGAGAGGAGTCGATCTCCTCGGGTGCGCGGTGACGGCGGCCGAGCGCCCGCTGCGCGCCGATCGAGCGCCTGCGTTGTCCGGTCTCGACGCGGCGTGGATCGCGGGCCGTGGCCAGCGCGGAAAGGTGGCGCGCGGCGGCCGGGGCCACTATGCCGCGCAGGCCGTCTTCGCCGAGTTCGGCGAGCTGCCCGATCCTGGTGACGCCGTGTGCGCGCAGGGTCCGCGCGGTCACCTCGCCCACGCCCCAGAGCCGTTCCACCGGCAGCGGATGCAGGAATTCGAGCTCCTGTCCGGGCTCGACCAGGCGCAACCCGTCCGGTTTGGCGACCGCGCTCGCCACCTTGGCGAGAAATTTGGTGCGCGCGATGCCGACGGAGATGGGCAGCCCGACGTCGTGGCGGATTCGGGCACGTAATCGGCGCGCGATGTCGATGGGTTCCCCCGCGATGCGGCGCAGTCCTGCCACATCCAGGAACGCCTCGTCGATGGAGATGCCCTCGACCATCGGGGTGGTGTCGCGGAAGACCTCGAACACCGCCTTGCTCGCGGCCGAGTAGGCGCTCATCCGCGGCGGCACCACGACGGCATGCGGACACAAGCGCAGTGCCCGCGCGCCGTTCATCGGGGTGCGCACACCGAAGGCCTTCGCCTCGTAAGAGGCGGCGAGCACGACCCCGCCACCGACGATCACCGGCAGCCCGCGCAGGCTCGGATCGTCGCGCTGTTCGACGGAGGCGTAGAAGGAGTCCAGGTCGGCGTGCAGGATCGAGGCGTCGCGGCGAACCTCGCGCTCCGAATTCGCCGACCTCGTCGGCGGCTGGAGGCGATTCTCGCGTTCGGACACGAACATATGTTCGCATGCTGGTCCGACGGACGGGGATCATTCCTCGCGTGGCGATGTCGGGCCCGCCGGGCCGAGGATTCGATCGATGGCGTGGTCGAGCAGTTCGGCGGCTCGTTCGGGGGTGTGGAAGTCGCTCAGCACCGTTTGCGAGAGTCCCGGGATCAACACGCTGAGCAGCTCGGCATCGAGTCCGATCGCGGCCTGCGTGTCCGGGGAATCGTCACCGGCGGGGTACCCCCGCGCGCGGCCGATGTGTTCGGCCAAGGTCTCCACCAGCAACCGGGCAGGTGCGAGCGTCTCGCTGGGAAGCGGTTCGGATCCGGTCAGCCGGGCGGCCTGATAGGCGGCGAGGACCTGGGCCTCGTCGCGACGGAGGTCGTCGAGGGGCAGGAGCGCGCGTCCGATCGTCTGCAACGCGAACCGGGGATCGGGGTCGTCGCCGAGGCTCTCGAACTGTTCGATGAAGCGGGACGCCATCGCGTCGATGACGGACTTCAGGGTTCCGAGCAGGAACTCCTTCTTCGTCCCGAAGTAGTACTGCACCAGGCGTACCGAGATGCCTGCCTCGGCGGCGACGGCCTGGAAGGTCGCCGCCTCCAGGCCGCCGCGCACGATGACCCGGCGTGCGGCATCGGTGATCTGGCGTCGCCGTGCGTCGTGGTCGGCCAAGCGTGGCACTGGCGGCCCCTTTCGTCTCCGGGTGAACGGGAGTCATGGTACGTCGATACCAGTTGAACGGATCGCCACGGTGTGCCCATGTTCGCGCACGGATCTGTCGGCAGGCGCGGGTAGCGTGTGGGCGCGGAACGCCGGGGACAGGAGGAGCGGTGCGCGTCACGTGGGATCAGGTTTTCGCATGGCGGCTGCGCAGGCAGTTCGTCGCCAAGCCTGTCGAGGGCGGGGGAGCCGCCGTAGCGGTGGCCGATCGGTTGGCGGGTGTGCAGGCGCAGGTGGCGTCGGCGGCGGAGACGGCGGTAGCGGTGCGCAGCGCCACCGCGGTGGCAGGCGCGGTCGAATCCGCGCTCGCCACCGGCGCTCTGATCAAGACCTGGGCGATGCGCGGCACCCTGCACGCGATGACGCCCGCTGTCGCCGCGGCGGTCCTTCCATTGATCGCCTCGGCCCGGACGTGGGAGAAACCGTCCTGGCAGAAGGCGTTCGGCGCCACACCGGCGACGGTGGCCGCGCTGGGGGAGGCGGTCGGGCATATCCTGGCCGACACCGCGCTCACCCGAGCCGAACTCGTCGACGCCCTGCTCGCCGACTCGGCTTTCCACGAGCTCGGGACGGAACTGCGGTCCGGTTGGGGCGCGTTGCTCAAACCGCTGGCCTGGCAGGGCGTGCTCTGCCACGGACCCGCCGACGGCAACCGGGTGACGTTCACCAGCCCGCACGCACTGATACCCGGCTGGTCCGTCCCGGTCGATCCGGACAGCGCCGCACCCGTCGCGATCCGCGGCTACCTCGGCGCGTACGGTCCCGCCGGGCCGGAGACTTTCGACGCCTGGCTCACCCGTAACAGCCTGCGCAAGAGCGTGGTCCGCTCGTGGTTCGCCGCGCTCGGCGATGCGCTCACCCCGGTCGAGGTCGAAGGACGCGCGGCCTACGTGCTCAGCGAACACGCCGACGACCTCGCCACCACCGAGCCGTCACGCGAGGCCCATCTCCTCGGGCCGTTCGATCAGTACGTCCTCGGCCCAGGCACCGCCGACACCGAACTGCTGCCGAAGTCCCATCGCCGCGAGGTCAGTCGCACCGCGGGCTGGATCGCCCCCCTCGTCGTCGACGCGGGCCGCATCACCGGCACCTGGGAGATCGACGGCGACGACGTGGTGATCTCGATGTTCGACGACGCACCGCTGCCCGAGGGGCTCGACGCCGCGCTCGACCGGCTGGCGAGCGCCACAGGCCGCCCCGACCTGCGGGTCGGCACGCGATAGGCTGCGGCCATGGCGGACAGTCCGGTGGCGGCGACAGTGATCGACACGGTCGCGTGGGTGCATATCGAGCACGGCAAGATTCTGTGCGGCCGTCCGCGAGGCAAGGACGTCTTCTTCATTCCCGGCGGCAAACGCGAAGGGAGCGAATCGGATCTGCAGACACTGCTGCGCGAGATTCGTGAAGAACTGACGATCGCATTGCTGCCCGAAACCGTGGCACCGGCCGGCTGCTACGAAGCGAACGCCCACGGCCCGCACGACGGACCGCTGGTGCGCATGGCCTGCTATACCGCCGAGTATCGCGGCGTCCTCGCCCCCAGCAGCGAGATCGAAGAATTGGCGTGGTTCGGTTACCACGACCGGGAACTCGTGCCGCCGGTCGATCAACTGCTCTTCGACGACCTGCATGCGGCCGGACGACTGCGCTGAGTTCTCGGCCCCGCGTCCGGACCGGTGATGCCTCCGGCGGCTCGGGAACCTGGCGGAGGAAATGATCGATCGCGTTCGTCTCCGATCGCTTCCGGTCGGAGTCGTCGGTGCAGGCCTGGAGGAACGAGAAACGCCGACCGGCATCCGCTCGAGCGAGAAGGCGGATGCCGGGTCGGCGATCAGGTGGTGACCGGAGCGCGTCCCGCCAATTCGATGAGGTGCTGGACGAGGGTCAGCAGCACGCTCTTGGCCGAATCACGGCTGCGGGCGTCGCACAACAGCACCGGGGTGTGCGGGTCGAGATCGAGTGCGTCGCGCACCTCGTCCACGGTGTAGCGGGGCGCGCCGTCGAAGCAGTTCACGCCGATGATGAACGGCAGTCCGCGGCGCTCGAAGAAGTCGACCGCGGCGAAGGAATTGCTGAGCCTGCGGGTATCGGCGAGGACCACAGCGCCGAGCGCCCCACGGGACAACTCATCCCACAGGAACCAGAATCGGTCCTGGCCGGGCGTGCCGAAGAGGTAGAGCACGAGATCGCGGTCGATGGTGATACGACCGAAATCCAGCGCCACCGTGGTGGTTTCCTTGGACTCGACACCGGAGAGGTCGTCGACACCGTTACTGACCTCGGTGATGAGTTCCTCGGTGCGTAGCGGCGTGATCTCGCTGATCGCCGAAACCATTGTGGTCTTGCCGACCCCGAATCCGCCAGCGATGAGGATCTTGACCGAAGCGGCCAAGCGCTGTGATCCGGAATCGACCCGTGGGTCAAAGTTTTCTGATGCCATCCAAAACCGCTCGCAATACGTTGAGATCGTCGGGGCCACTGTCCGATTGCATCGGAGCCCGGAAGATCAGTTGTCCCTCGCCGATCAAGTCGCCGACGAGAATCTTTGTCACCGCAAGAGGAAGTTGCAAGTGTGCAGCTACCTCGGCCACGGACTGGGGCTGCGCGCAGAGCCGGACGATGATGCCGTATTCGGGCTCCGGCCTGCGCAGTGTCGGCGCCTTGGTGGTGGTGACGACCACCGTCAGCATGTCCAGGTCATGAGCGGCGCCCATGGTGCGGCCGCGGATCAACGCATAGGGCCGGACCACCGGTCCGGCCGCGTCGTCGAAGAACGCCCCGCCCTCGCGTGTCATGACAATCTGGCAGGGGTGGACAGAAAGTTGCCGACCCGTTGGACTGTCACGTTCATCTCGTAGGCCACCATGCCGAGATTGGCGTTCTCCGCGGCCTGTAGCGCCAGGCAGGCGTTGTCACCCGCCGCCGTGACGAACAGGACCGCGCGGTCGAGTTCGATCACCGCCTGGCGCACGCCGCCGCCGCCGAACCGGCTGCCCGCACTGCGGGAGAGTCCGTACAGCGTCGAGGACATCGCCGCGAAATGCTCGGCGTCCTCGCGGCTCATCTTGGTCGACCTGCCCAGCAGCAGTCCGTCGGTGGACAACACCACCGCGTAACGCACGCCGGCCAGTCGATCGACCAAGTCGTCGAGCAGCCAGTCGAGGTCGCCGGATTTGGCAGTGCTCACTGTTGGCCTTCCTGTCCTTCGTTGAGCCGCTCACGGCGGCCCTGCCGGGTTCCATTCTCTATGGCCGACATCAGATCACGGGCTTGTTCGGGAGAACGTTCGCGTTCGGCGGACGGCTCCGG
Organism: Nocardia higoensis; assembly: GCF_015477835.1. Taxonomy (NCBI): domain Bacteria; kingdom Bacillati; phylum Actinomycetota; class Actinomycetes; order Mycobacteriales; family Nocardiaceae; genus Nocardia; species Nocardia higoensis. The sequence continues at coordinate 678,102 of NZ_JADLQN010000001.1, forward strand.
GGTGGGCGTGTGGGTCAGTTCGGGTGCCAGGTTCTCCTGCCGCCTGCGTCTGGGCAGCTCCGGCTTGCCGCCGAGAGGGGTGTAGGCCGACGGTACCGGTCGCTCGGGTGCGATACGCGGCGGGATGCTCTCCGGCGGCGCGAGAGTGGCTACCGACGATTCGGGGAACTCGGGGGCCGGACGGTCGGGGACGGGTTCGTAGCGCGGCGGAGATACCGGCAGCGCCCGTTCCTCGATGATCTCCGCGGAGGGCTCCGGCGCCAGCAACGCGGAGGGGATGAGCACGACCGCGCGGACGCCGCCGTAGTTGGATTCCGACAGCCGCACCGACACGCCGTGGCGTACCGCCAGTTGTGCGACCACGAACAGGCCGAGGCGCGAATCCGCCGACAGCCGCGCGACACCGAAGTCCGGTGGGTTGCGCAGCATCTCGTTGACCCGTGCCAGCTCGCCCTCCGGCATGCCCATGCCCTGGTCGGAGATCTCGACGACGACGCCGCGTCCGACGAGATTGCCCGAGACCTCTACCTTCGACTGCGGCGGGGAGTAGGAGATGGCGTTGTCGACCAGTTCGGCGATCAGGTGCCCGAGGTCGGCCACGGCCGAGCCGAGCACGTTCGCATCCGGAATCCGCTGCACCTGCACGCGCGCGTAGTCGAGGGTTTCGCCGACCGCGGCGCGCACCAGGTCGACCAGCGGAATCGGATTACGCCACTGCCTGCCCGGCATACCACCGCCGAGCACGATCAGGTTCTCGGCGTTGCGCCGCTCGCGGGTGGCGAGGTGATCGAGCCGAAACAGTGTCTCCAGCATCGCCGGGTCTTCCTGCTTGGATTCGGCCTCGTCGAGGATCTCGAGCTGGCGGTGCACGACGATCTGGCTGCGGTGGGCGATGTTGAGGAACACCGCCTTCACGCCTTCGCGGGTGCGCGCTTCGTCGACGGCGGCGGTGACGGCGGCGGCGTGCGCGTGCTCGAAGGCTTGTGCCACCTCGCCGATCTCGTCGTCGCCGTAGTCCAGGCGCGGAGTTTCTCCGGCGGCGTCGACGATCTCGCCTTCGCGCAGCTTGCGCATGGTTTCGGGCAGACTGACGTCGGCGAGCGCGAGGGTTTCCCCACGCAACTTCTTGAGCCTGCGGATGATGCGGTTGGCCAACGCCAAGGCGATGAGGAACGCCGAGACGCTGATCGCGAGCACGCCGCCGCCGGTGAGCAGCGAATTGCGCGCGGCCGCACCATAGGTGTCCTCGGCCATGTCCTCGGTCTGCAGGCTGTGGCTGATCCACAGATCCAGTAGCGACCGGTTGAGCTGATTGGCGGCTTCCTGCCAGTCGACCAGGTTTCCGGGGAGATCGTCACCGCGCAGCAAGGCGCTCTCCACCGCGGTGACCTGCTGCCAGGCCGGCGAGGAGAGCAGAGCGGCCGCCTGCTCCTGCTGATCGCTGCGAGTGTCGGCAGCCAACAGGTTGATCTCGGTGTGGTAGTAGCCGATCTGGTAGACCAGCTCGTCCATCGGGATGTCGTCGAGTTCGGACTCGGTGGCCGCCAGAGCCAGCGCCAACGCGTTCGACCGGGACATGCCTTCGGCGGCGTAGAGCAGTCGCACACCCCGGCTGAGCTGGACGCCGATCTCGGTGTCGGGCGCCTGCTCCTGCGCCGTCCGTGTACCCGCGGCGACCCTGTCGAGGATCTGGCTGAAGAAGCCGTAGGCGTCGAGGACGGGAATCTGCCGTACATCGACGCCCTGACGCAGTTGGACGAGGTGATCGATGACCGCGTGGAACGCCTTGGCATCTTCCTCGTTGCCGTTGCCCACTTTCAGTTCGGAAGTCGTCTCCAGAATGTTGCGGACCGCGCCGTCCAAGCGAACCCGGGCGGCGGTGAGCGCGGGGGTGGCCGCCGCGTCGCCGGTCAGGGTCGCGACGGTGTAGTGCCGTTCCTGCTGCAACGCCTCGACGAACTCGCGGGTGGCCGGGGTGGCTATCTGAATCTCCTCGGCCCAATCGCGGGCCGCGCTTCCTTGATCGACCAGATATCCCGCGGTTCCGACGCCGATCACCAGCAGTGTCAGACTCGGGACCAACGCGATTGCAAGGATCCGGCCTCGCACACCGAGTCTCGCCTTGAACATCCGCACAACCTAATGGAGCGGACTACACGGCTGTCATTCCGGTCCCGGTGAGCGAGACTACTATTGACATGTCATGGTCGCTGTGCTGCGTCATCGTCGTGCTGCGTCATCGTCGTGCTGCGTCATCGTCGTGCTGCGTCATCGTCGCGTTGCGTCGTCCCATGCTTGTGTCATCGCCGCTGTGTCACTACGAGGAGGCACCATGCCCGCACCTACCGCCGCGGAGTTCGCCCGACTGGGCGCGCTCGCCGCCGTACACGACTCCGAACAGCACGAACACGCCACGATCACCGAAACCTTCACCGGCGCGGCATTGGGCGAGGTTGCGATCGGGACCGCGGCCGACGTCGAGACAGCCTTCCGCAGGGCCCGCGTCGCCGCGTCGCGGTGGGCCGCCCGCCCGGTCCGCGAACGTGCCGCGGTGATCGAACGCTTCCGCGCGCTGATCGTCGAGCACCGCTGCGCACTGATGGATGTCATCCAGGCCGAATCCGGCAAAGCGCGGTGGGCGGCGCAGGAGGAGATCATGGGTCTGATCTTCGCGGCGCGCTATTTCCGCGGCGTCGCGCCGAAACTCCTCGCACCTCGTTCGGTACCCGGCGCGTTCCCGATTCTCAACCGCACGGCGGTGTACCACCAACCCAAAGGCGTGGTCGGGGTGATCGCGCCGTGGAATTACCCGATGCTGCTGTCCGTCGGCGACGCGCTGCCCGCGCTGCTGGCGGGCAACGCCGTCGTCGTCAAACCCGACAGCACCACCCCGTACTCCGCGCTCGCCGCCGCCGATCTGCTCTACCGCGCGGGCCTGCCGCGCGATCTGCTCGCGGTCGTGCCGGGCCGGGGCACCGTGGTGGGCACCGCCATCGTCGAGTCCTGCGACTACCTGATGTTCACCGGCTCCACCGCCACCGGACGCACGCTGGCCCAGCAGTGCGGGCGCAGGCTCATCGGCTTCTCCGCCGAACTCGGCGGCAAGAACCCGATGATCGTCACCGCGGGCGCGAACCTCGACCGGGTGGCCAAGGCGGCGGTGCGCGCCTGCTTCTCCAACGCGGGCCAGCTGTGTATCTCGATCGAACGGATCTATGTCGAGCAGGCGGTGGCCTCGGAATTCACCGAGAAGTTCGTCCTCGCGGTGGAAGCCGCCCGGTTGGGGGCAGCCTACGACTTCTCCGCCGACATCGGCAGTCTCATCTCACCGGCACAGCTCGAGGCGGTCACCACGCACCTGGCCGACGCCACCGCCAAGGGCGCGCGGGTCCTCACCGGCGGAGGAGCCCGGCCCGATCTGGGACCGCTGTTCTTCGAGCCGACCGTGCTCGCCGGGGTCTCCGACGACATGATCTGCGCGCGCGAGGAGACCTTCGGGCCGCTGGTGGCGATCTACCCGGTCGTCGATGTCGAGGAGGCGATCCGGCGCGCCAACGACACCGAGTACGGGCTCAATGCGAGCGTGTGGGCCGCGAGCCCGGCCGAGGGCGAGGCGATCGCGCGCAGACTGCGGACGGGCACGGTCTGCGTGGACGAAGGCTACGCCCCGGCCTGGGCGAGCACCGCCGCGCCGATGGGCGGCATGGGGCAGTCCGGCGTCGGGCGCAGGCACGGGCCCGATGGCCTGCTGAAGTACACCGAGCCGCAGAATGTCGCGGTCACCCGGTGGATGAATCTCGACCCGCCGCCGCTGGTTCCGCAGGACCTGTGGCAGCAGATGCTCATGACGATCGCGCGCTCGCTGCGGTTCCTGCCCGGCCGCTGATTCACTTGTTCACGATCATGCCCGCCACATCGGCGTTCTTGATCGGTGTATCGGTGTTGCGCTGGCCCGAGCACAACACGTCCACGGCCATCATCGTCAGGTCGACCGCCGTTCCGGACGGTTCGGTGGACAGGTTGTCGCGTTCCTTGACGAATTTGGTGATGGTGATGCGCTTGGTGTCCGCGTCCTGGGTGACGTACTCCCCGCACGGGGTGTCGCCGCCGCGGTTGAGTGCTCTCTCGACGTCGGAGCATCCGCTCATCAAGGTGACGGCGGCGAACGCCGCCAGACCGGTCCTGCCAACGGTGCCGATCATCGGCTCCTCCTGTTCTCCGGTCGAGCGGGACGGCCGCGCGATCCTGTGGCCCCCCACCGTGAGCCTAGAGCCCGCCGTACCGGAACTCACGTCGAGGCGGGGCGTGTGCGTCAGCCGGTGGCGATGCGCAGCGGGATCTCCACTTCCGCGGTGGTCAACGATCCGTGGTGACCGACCATCGCGGCCTCCAGCGGTTCGGCCGCACTGCGGATCACTCCGCCCCGGCCGCGGGCCGCGACCACCAGATCGCCGATGCGCGCCGCGGCGGCCGGGGTGACCAGCGGTCCGAACCAGCCGCGGGCGATGACCTCGTCGCGCCCGAGTACCGCGAAATCATCGCCGAGCGTGGTCCGCCAGGCGGCCGCGACGTCAGCGGTCGCGCCCTGCTCGGTGTAGACGTGGCGGGCGCGCGCCTCGCCACCCAATGTGCGCACCCCCGCGCGCAGTTCGGGGCGGGTGTCGAAGTCGACGGGGGCGGTGATGTCGACCATGCCGTGATCGGCGGTGACCAGCAAGGCCGCGCCCGCGGGAAGGCGCTCGGCGATGGCGGCCGCGAGCCGGTCGACGTGGGACAGTTCGAGCAGCCAAGCATCCGAGGCGGTGCCGCGCACGTGCCCGGTGGTGTCGAGTTCGCCGTGATAGGCATAGACAAGAGAACGTTCGCCCGCGCGTAGTGCGGTGATCACCCCGTCGACCAGATCGCCGAAGGAAAAGCTGGGGCGGAACTCGTTGCCGCGCAAGGCGGCACGGGTGAGGCCGGACGCGGCCTGGTACATCGGCGCGACCTGCCCGACCCGCACCCCGGCGGCGGCCGCGCGCTCGAACGTGGTCGGCCGGGGCTGGAACTGCTCGGGAACCAAGTCCGTCAGCAGGTCGTGGACCCGGTCGCGCTCCGCGCTGTGACCGCCCTGGCCCTGCAATTGCCAGCGCAGGGCGTTCACCAAGCGGTCGTAGCCGGGCACGTTCATCAGGTAACCGACGATGCCGTGCTCGCCGGGCGGTGCGCCGATGCCGAGCGAACTCAGCGAGGTCGCCGTGGTGCTCGGAAAGCCGGTGGTCAGCGGTTTCGCGACCAGGCTCGACAGGAACGGCGCCACCTCGGCGTGCCCGGCCAGCAGTTCGGCGCCGAGTCCGTCGACAAGCAGTACGCACACCCGGGTCGCGGTCAGGTCGAGACCGAGACGGTCCTGTTCGCCGGGTACGCCCAGGCAGGCCAGTACCGAGGGCAGCACATCGGACAGGGAACCCGTTCCGTAACGGGGCGCGTCGAACATGCCGCCAGGATGCCCCGGCGGGCCTGGCGCGGCAAGGGTGGCGGCCGGGACGGCGTGCCGGTAGACAGGACCGGGTGACCACGCCACGCGCATTCCGGTTCGGTGTCAACATGTTCGTCGCGCAATCGCGCACCGAGTGGATCGGCAAGTGCCGCAGAGCCGAAGAACTCGGATTCGACGTCCTCGGCGTCGCCGACCACCTCGGCATGCCCGCGCCGTTCCCCGCCATGACCATCGCCGCCGAGGCCACCGAGCGGCCACGGCTGACCACCTTCGTGCTCAACGCCGCCTTCTACAACCCGGTCCTGCTCGCCCGCGAAGCCGCGGCTGTCGACCGGTTGACCGACGGACGGGTCGAGCTCGGCTTGGGGGCGGGCTATGTGAAGGAGGAATTCGAGGAGGCGGGTATCGCTTTCGAGTCCGGCGGCAAGCGGGTCGACCACGTCGAACACACCGCCCGCACCCTGCGGCGGCTGTTCGCCGACCCCGGGTACCGGCCGCGGCCTGCCCAGCCCTCGGGCCCGCCGCTGCTGATCGCGGGCTGGGGCGACCGCCTGCTGTCCGTGGCCGCCCGGCACGCCGACATCGTCGGCTTCACCGGCGCCGGCGCGGCCACCGACGGCGGACCCATGCTGCTCGCCGGAGCGAAGAAGATGGCCGAGCGTATCGGCTATGTCCGTGACGCACTGGGCGAGCGGGCCGACCAGGTGGAGTTCAACCTGCTGCTGCAGAAAGTGGTCGGTCCGCAGGAGTCCGCGGCTGTGCTGGAGAGTTACCGTCCCGCCTTCACCGAAGAAGCCGCAGGCGACCCCGACGACGTCCCGACCCTGCTGATCGGTTCCCCCGAGGCCGCTGCCGACCGCCTGCGCGAACTACGAGAACGCTTCGGCATCAGCTACTTCACCGTCCTCGAGGACAGCATGGAGGCGTTCGCCCCGACCCTCGCGCTGCTGCGGTGACCTGCTTCACCACGGGTACCCGCAATAGCGTTGCGCACCAGTCGATCTGGGTCTCGACCGAACTCGCGCGCACAAAACCTTGTCTGGGCGTCGAGCGCCGCTAGGATCGCTCGAATGGATTCGGAGAAGGGGAGTTCACGGCGTCCGGACACGGTGTACCGGTCGACCGGCGCGACCCCCGAGGCGCTGGTGTGTTGTGGTGTCGTCGCGATGGTGAGCCTGATCGCGGCGGTGAGTGGAGTCGCGGTGCTCGCGGGTGCGGTGGGCACGGTGTTGTTCGCGCCGATCGCGTGCGAGATGGCGTGGGCGGTATGGCGGCGCAGACCGGAACTGGTGATCGGTGACGAGGCGATCGAGCATCTGTCGTTCGGCCGGATCGCCTGGAGCAGTGTCGATCATGTCCGGGTGAGCAGGGACGGTCGCGAACGGGTGCTCGAGATCGTGCTGCGCGGCGGGTCCGTGCGAGCCTGTCCGCGGGTGCCGGTGCGGGCGTTGCCGGTGCGGGTGCAGGCGGTCGTCGGCGCGATCGGCCATCATCGGCCGGAGGTGCTGGTCGGTGCCGAACGTGTGGAGCGACAGGCGAATGCGCTGGGGCGCACGCTGTCGCGCGGGTCGGTCGTCGCGGCCGAGCCGTCGCAGTCGATGAGTCCGAGCGCCACCTCGGCGCGAGCGATCACCGCGACAGTGCGGGAGGGGCACCGCCGCCGCACCGGGCTGCGCGCGGCGATCAGGCGACGGCCTGCGCGGCCAGCCAGGCCGGGAAATCGGTGAGATCGGCGAGTATCACGTCGGCGCCGGCGGCACGTAGTTCGTCGGCGCCGCACGGGCCGGTGGTGACACCCACGGCCAGCGCGTCGGCGCCCTTCGCGCCACGCATGTCCCCGGCATGATCGCCGACGAACACATCCGCCGCGTGCTCACGCAGCGCCGTGGACTTCGCCCCGGCCCACAGATCGCCGACGACCGCGTCGACCCGCCAGCCGAGATGATCCAGGTGCAGGTGCGCGAACGGCGTGTGCTTGCCCGTCACCACCAGTACCCGACCGCCGCGTTCGGCGACGGCGGCCAGCGCGGCCTCCGCGCCGGGCAGTGCGGGCATCTCGGCCACCACCGACGGATAGAACTCGCGATAGCGGGTGATGAAGGCGGGCACGAGTGCGGCATCCAGGCCTGCCTCGGCGAGCAGCATCGGCATCGGCGGGCCGAGCTTGTCCACCACATCGGCCCCGCGAACAGGCAGGGAGAATTCTCCGGCGACGACATCGACCGCCCTGGCCACCCCGGGCCGGGAGTCGATGAGTGTCATATCGAGGTCGAAACCGACGGTCCAGCTCACGCCTCGACCCTATCCGGCGGGTCAGACCTTCGCCCGACCCCGCCGGGCCGGGCTGCGAGACATCCGCGACACTGACCGCATGCGTGTGGTCGTGGTGAACAGAGGCGAGATCGCGGTCCGGATCGTGCGGACCGCCCGGGCGCGGGGGTATCGCACGCTCGTCGTGCACACCGGGGCCGAACGCGACGCACCGCAGGTCCGCCTCGCCGACGAGGCCGTGGAGTTGCCCGGCGAAGGCGTGCCGGCCTACCTCGACATCCCCGCCGTCGTGGCAGCCGCCGCGACGGCGGGACCGGGTGCGCTGGTGCACCCGGGGTACGGATTCCTCAGCGAGAACGCCGATTTCGCGCGCGCCTGCGCCGCGGCCGGGCTCGTCTTCGTCGGACCCGATCCCGACGTCCTGGCCATGTTCGGCGACAAGGTGGCCGCTCGCGCGGCCGCCGAACGCGCGGGCCTGCCGGTGCTGCCCGGGACGCCGGTCGGCGCGGATCTCGACTCCGTGTCCGCATTGCTGGCGGCCAATCCACACGGCGTGATGATCAAGGCCGCGGCGGGCGGCGGCGGGCGGGGGATGCGTGAGGTGCGCGAAGCGGGCGAACTCGCCGACGCCTTCGCCCACTGCCGTGACGAAGCCCGTGCCGCCTTCGGCGACGATCGCGTCTTCGCCGAAGCCTTGGTCACCGGTGCCCGCCACATCGAAATCCAGGTGATCGGCGACGGGCGGCACGCGCGCGCGGTGGGCGATCGCGACTGCAGCGTGCAACGGCGCAGACAGAAACTGGTGGAGATCGCGCCTGCCCCCGCGCTCGGTGACCAATTGCGCGCCCGGCTGCACCGCGCGGCCACCGACATCGTCGAGGCGGTGCGGTGCCGGGGCGTGGTCACCGTGGAATTCGTGGTGCGCGGCGAGCAGGCGTGGTTCCTGGAGGTGAACCCCCGTCTGCAGGTCGAGCACACCGTGACCGAGGAGACCACCGGGCTGGACCTGGTGGGCGTCCAATTCGACGTGGCCGCCGGCGGTAGCCTGGCTCGACTCGAACTGCCCGACACCACCCCGCGCGGGTACGCGGTGCAGGCGCGGGTGAACGCCGAGGTCGTGGAGGCGGGGGGACAGGTGCTGCCCAGTTCGGGGGTGCTGACCCGTTTCGACACACCGACCGGTGCGGGCGTGCGGGTCGACACCGCCGTCTTCCCCGGGATGCGGCACACCGTGCATTTCGACTCGCTGCTCGCCAAGATCGTCGTGCGCGCGGATCGCCTGGACGGGGCGTTGCGGCGGTGCGCCGACGCGCTCGCCGAGACCGTCGTCGCCGGTGTGGGCACTAACACGCAGGTGCTGCGGGCCGCGGTGGCCGCGCTCGCCGGGGCCGAACCGGTCGACACCGGCTGGTTCGAACGCCATATCGACGAATTCGCGCGCGCTGCCGAGAAATTCGTCTCGGAGGCGACACCGGCGGCCGCGGTGGCCGCGGCCGCCGGGCCGGCCGACCTGCGGCTCGGTCCGGACGAGGTCGCCTTCACCACGCCGATGGGTGCCACGGTGGTGGGTGTGGCCGAACCGGGCGCTCTCGTACCCGCGGGCGCGCAGGTGGCCGTGCTCGAGGCCATGAAGATGCAGCACGTCCTGCGCGCCGAACAGCCGCTGCGGGTGCTGCGCACGCTCGTCGAGCCCGGCAACGTCGTGGATCCGCAGGCCGCGCTGCTGGTGTGGACGCCCGCCGACCACGACATCGCCGCGACCGATGTCGCCGCGGTGGATCTCGACGTCGTCCGGGCCGATCTGCGTGAGGTTGTCGACCGGCAGCGCGGCGTGTCGGACGAGGCCCGCCCCGAGGCCGTCGCGAAACGGCGCCGGTCGGGCAGGCGCACCGCCCGGGAGAACATCGACGACCTGGTCGACGCGGACAGTTTCGTCGAATACGGGGGTCTGGCCGTCGCCGCGCAGCGCCTGCGCCGCAGTCCCGAGGATCTCATCGCCAACACCCCCGCCGACGGCCTGATCACCGGCGTCGCCACCATCAACGCCGACCGGTTCGGTGAGCGCGCCGCCCGCGCGGTGGTGCTGTCCTATGACTACACCGTGCTGGCGGGCACGCAGGGCATCCGCAATCACGCCAAGTCCGACCGCATGCTCGAGATCGCCCATGAGCAGCGGTTGCCGGTGGTGTTCTTCACCGAAGGCGGCGGCGGCCGTCCGGGCGACACCGACTACTCGGGCATCTCGGGTCTGGACGTGACCACCTTCCGGGCGATGGGCGCGCTGTCGGGGCATGTGCCGCTGATCGGCATCGTCTCCGGCCGCTGCTTCGCGGGCAATGCCGCGCTGCTGGGCATGTGCGACGTGGTGATCGCGACCCCGGAGGCCAACATCGGTATGGGTGGCCCGGCCATGATCGAAGGCGGCGGGCTCGGGGTGTTCCGGCCCGAGGACATCGGGCCCGTCGAGGTGCAGCGGCGCAACGGCGTGGTCCATGTGGTCGCCGAGGACGAAGCCGACGCGGTCGCGATCGCCCGCCGCTACCTAGCCTACTTCCAGGGTGACATCGAGCGGTGGGAGGCTCCGGACCCGCGGACGGCGAGGCATGTGGTGCCGGAGAACAGGTTGCACGCCTTCGACATCCGCGCCGCCATCGAATCCGTCGTCGACGTCGGTTCGGTGCTGGAACTGCGCCGCGACTGGGGAGTCGGCATCGTCACCGCGCTCGTGCGGGTGGAGGGCAGGCCGTTCGGGTTGATCGCCAACGATTGCCACCATCTCGGCGGCGCCGTCGACGCCCCCGCCGCCGACAAACTCAGCGCCTTCCTCGCGCTGTGCGACGCGCACGGGCTGCCGATCGTATCGCTGTGCGACACACCGGGATTCATGGTCGGTCCAGAGGCCGAGAAGCATGCGACGGTGACCAAGTTCAGCAGGTTGTTCATCGACGCCGCCAATATGCGGGTTCCGTGGGGGACCGTCGTGCTGCGCAAGGGCTACGGGCTCGGGGCGCAGGCGATGGCCGCCGGCTCGTTCCGCTCACCGCGGTTCATCGTCTCCTGGCCGACCGGCGAGATCGGCGGCATGGGCTTGGAGGGAGCGGTGCGACTGGGATTTGCCAAGGAACTGGCGGCGATCGCCGACCCCGCCGAGCGAGCGAAGGCCTTCGACAGTCTGGTGGCCGCGGCCTACGCCAATGGCAGAGCGCTCACCGCGGCGACGGTGTTCGAGATCGACGACGTGATCGATCCCGCCGACACCCGTCGTTGGATCCGCTTGCTGCGCTGATCGAGCAGAGCGCAGGGGATTTATAGACAATAATGTTCGTGAATACTATGGTCGACGCATGACCAAGTTCGACGGCAAGATCTGCCTGATCACGGGGGCCGCCGGCGGGCTCGGCCGCAGCACCGCCGAGGCGGCCGCGGCCAAGGGCGCGTCGCTGGTTCTCACCGACATCGACGGCGCCGGTCTCGAGCGTACCGCCGAGGAACTGCGCGCGAGCGGAGCCACGGTGCACGTGGCCGAGGCGGTCGATCTCACCGACCACGACGCCGTCGTCGCGTTCGCCGAGCGGGTGCACACCCAACTCGGCAGGGGTGGGGTCGGCAGTGTGGACATCGTGATGAACGTGGCGGGCATCGCCACCTGGGGCACGGTCGAGCGCCTTTCCCACGAGCAGTGGCGGCGCACCATCGACATCGATCTGATGGGGCCCATCCACGTCATCGAGGCGTTCGTGCCGCCCATGATCGCGGCCGGGCGCGGCGGTCATCTGGTCAATGTGTCCTCCGCGGCCGGGCTGTTCGGCCTGCCGTGGCACGCGCCCTACAGTGCGGGCAAATTCGGCCTGCGAGGCGTGTCGGAGGTCCTGCGCTTCGATCTGCGCAGGCATCGCATCGGTGTCAGCCTGGTGTGTCCGGGCGCGATGAGCACGCCGATGGTCGATCGGCTCGAGATCGCCGGTGTGGACCGGGAATCCGCGGCGATGCGACGGGGCATGAAGCTGTTCCTGCGTCATGCCGTCAGCCCGGAGGCGGCCGCGAAATCGGTGGTGCGCGGGGTGGAGCGCGACAGGTATCTCGTCTACACCTCCAGCGACATCCGCATCGGGCACTGGGTGCAGCGGTACTTCCCGCCCGCCTACAACCTCGCCATGCAGGGCCTGAACCAGGCCATGCAGCGCTACGTCGACAAGCCGGGCGTACTGCGCGACTGACGGATGCGGGTGCACTCGGTCGGTTGTCGTACGATCGCGGGAACGACTGCGCCGGTTGGAGACGAAGGGGGACGGGGTGCGGGAGACGCCGGGAGACACGAACTTCGGTATGACGGGCAAACGGGGCGCACCTCGCCCGCGTCTGGAACGCTGTAGGCCCGACCTGCCGGTCGTCCGTGCCGCCGCTACCCGCCCGAGGAACACGCTGTGAACCGCGATCTGCCCCGAGATCCCGCCGAAGCTCCCACCATGCCCATCGAAAGCCCGGCACCACCGGAGCGGTCCTCCACCGCCGAATCGCCGACGGTGGAGATCACCCGCGAGGCGGCCGCGCCCACCGTCGAAATCCGTACCGAGCGCACGGTGCGCGGCACCGGCCCGCGCTGTCCGGACTGCGGCGCCGAGAACCACACCGGCACGGCGATCTGCCCGTCCTGTGGCGCGGATCTGACCGGCAAGCGAGTCGCGCTGCCGCTGGCCGACGCGCCCGCCGACCGGTTCGAGGCCGACCTGGGCGCGGTCTGCCTGGTCACCGATCGGGGTATCTCGCACGCGCGCAACGAGGACGCCGTCGCCGCGGCCGTCATGGAAGGCGAACACGGCCCGCACACCACGGTCATGGTGGTCTGCGACGGGGTGTCCACCTCCTCGGATCCGCAGGCCGCCTCCGGATCCGCGGTGCGCGCAGGTGTCCAGGCATGCTTGCGCGCGCTCGAGCAGGGGCAGCCCGCCACCGAAGCCGCACTCGCCGGGCTGGTCGCGGCTTCCGACGCGGTCCGCGCGATTCCCAACGAGGAGCGCAACGCGCCCTCGTGCACCTACGTCTCGGCGATCGTGCGCGGCGCGGGCGGCGGGGCGGTCGATGTCACGGTGGCCAATGTCGGCGACAGCCGCGCCTACTGGCTGGCCGCCGAACCGATCGGCGAGGACCCGACCTACCTCCCGTCGCAGCGGCTGACCGTCGACGATTCCTGGGCGCAGGCACTCGTCGACGCGGGCGCGATGGACGAACAGGCCGCCATGAACGATCCTCGCGCGCACACCCTGTTGCGCTGGCTCGGCGCGGACACCGACGAACGACCGTGGTCCGACCGTGCGGTGCGCACCTTCCGTGCCCGGACATCGGGCCGTCTGCTGCTGTGCAGCGACGGCCTGTGGAACTACCGGCCCGACGCGGACCAGCTGGCGGCGTTGGCCGCGGCCGACGACCCGATGACCGCGGCACGCGACCTGGCCGACTTCGCCGTACGAAGCGGCGGCAACGACAACATCACCGTCGCCCTCGCGCCGATCTCCTGACGCGGAGGCGGGTGGGGACGACCGGAAGCCCGGAGACCGGCCGGGTACCGGGACCGGTCAGTGACCGCGGTCGTCGAAGCCGGTCTGCTCGGCGGAGATCCTGCGCATCCGGCGGTGCTCGAGAACGATCAGTCCGATCCCGAGGATCATGAGGACAGCGACGGAGATCCCGCCGACCAACGCCCAGCCCTCGAATCCGTAGCCGGCCGCGGTCATGGTGAGCCCGACGGTGACGATCCCGAGGCCGACCAGGAACAGGCCCGGCCAGTTCCTGGTGTCCTCGAAAGCTTCGCCGGCATGCGACCGCATGGTGCGGAAGTGGTCGGGAAAGTTTCCGTGGTCGGGATAGGGCGGCCCTTGTGGCCAGGGAACGTGGGCAGTCATGACGAGCTCCTCTCGGTGCGCCCGTGAACTCGTGCGAGGGGGATTACCCCGGTCTACGCCGGTCGATTGCCGGGGTCAACCCCTCCCGGTGACAGGGTTGCCCCGGCGTGCCAGACTGTAGACAGTTCGCGCGACCCCAGTCAGACCCAGCCGCACCGATCTGGAGCAGATCCAGGGAGGTTCTTCCATGGCAGTCGATGTCACGCTCACCATCCACCCCCGCGACACCGAGGCGAACATGCCCGGTGTTCTGTGTCCCTGCGCCCAGTTCGTCGACCGTGGTCACCGTTGTGTGGTGGTGCGGATCGAAGGTGAGCTGGACGCGCTCGCCCAGCATCGTTTCCGTCAGGCACTCGACAACGCCGTCCACTCCGACTGCAACGCCGTCGTGGTGGACCTGCGTGCCACGTTGTTCCTGAGTTTGCGCGCCGCCGCCGCGCTGGGCGAGGTCCAGGCCCCGGCCGCCCGGCGAGGTGTCGACGTCCGGGTCGTCACCGGACGCCCGGAAGTCGAGCGTTCCCTGGAGCTCACGGGCGTGCGCTGCCGATTCCACCGCTACCCGTCGATGCACGACGCACTCGCCCTCTGACTCTCCAGCCCCTCAGGTAGCCGCCGTGGCACTGTTTGGCGGCCGTGGGCGCCGGGTACGCGCCCTCCGAGCGTGGACCGGTCACCGGTGGTCGAGACATCGTCCGACCCCGCAGGCCGTAGACGGACGGATGGCAGCGATGCGAACGAGGTGGCGATGGATATGGGGGATCGGGCGTGGCGACAGCCGACGACGGCGGCGACAACCATAGGGGTTCGGGTCCCCGCACGCCCTGAGCAGCTCACCATGTTGCGGGCGCTGGCGGAGACGGTAGGACATATCGCCGACTTCGCGATAGACGAGGTCGCCGATATCAGATTGGCCCTCGACGAGGTGGCCACCGCGCTCGTCCTGGACGCTGTGCCGGGATCCGAGCTGGACTGCGAACTCGATTACGGCCAGGATCGGATGACGGTCCGGGTGCGAGGGCTGACGGCGTCGAAGGACCCCGTGGCCCGGAACGGGTTCGGCTGGCACATTGTCCGCACCCTCACCGAGTCCGTCGAGACCGCTCAGGAGCCGTACGACTTCCAGGCCGGCGGCTACCGCACGTCCATCGATTTCGACTGGTCGCGGAGCTACTCGCCGCCGCGCCTGGTGTGATCGAGTAACAGCGACGCGCACCACATCCCAGCAAACAGAGTTTACCGATCGGTCGCTCAGGGTAACCGATAGATCGGCATGTTTGCCGGAAGCGGACGTTTCCGACTCCCGCTTCCGACTGATTGCGAGGGATGAGGGTTTTGAGCGCGAACTTGATGATCGTGGACGACGACGACCGCATCCGCCGAGAACTGCGGACGGCGCTGGAGGACGAAGGCTACGACGTCTCGGAGGCGCACGAAGCGGAAGACGCGCTGACCCGCCTGCGCAACAACGGCGCACCCGACGTGATGATCGTCGAATTGATGCTCGGCGACATGGACGGCTTCGAATGCATCCGTGAGATCCGCCGCGACCACGATGTGCCGATCATCGTCATCAGTTCCCGCGACGACACCCACGATGTCGTCGCCGCACTCGAAGCGGGGGCCGACGATTTCGTCACCAAGCCCTTCGAGATCAAGGAGATCTCCGCCCGGATGCGGGCGCTGCGCAGACGGGCACGGCTCGCGGCCGAACGCGACGCGCCCCGCGAGATCGCCCTCGACACCGATGCGGAAGCGCCTCTGCTGCTCGACCGCGAGGGGGGCCTTGTCCGGCGTGGCGACGAGGAGATCAAGCTGACACTCACCGAGTTCCGCCTGCTGTGCGAGCTCGCCGATGTACCCGGGCGCGTGCTCAGCCGCGCGCAATTGCTGGAAAAGGTCTGGGACGAGAACTTCTTCGGCGACGAACGCATCGTCGACGTCCATATGCGTCGGCTGCGCACCAAGATCGAAATCGATCCCTCGGACCCGCGAATCGTCGTCACGGTGCGCGGTCTCGGCTATCGACTCGATCTGCCGAGATAAACATCATTTTGGGTCCCGAGTGTTGTGTGTGATGTCACGTTTGGCTACGCGGGCCCGGGGCTACGAAACCTATTCGTAATGAAATCGCAAAGAGATCGACCAATTCACCGCAAAATTGGTTGGTGAAGCTGGACAGGTAGACAGACCACTTTGGGAGTTGTATGTCACCGCAAACCTTGTCCACATACGCCACGATTTCGGACACCACCCTTCCGGACGACACGGAGTCCGCACATGCCGCACCGTCCCGCGGTGTCGTCACCGCCGCCCGGCCGCGGCCGGTGACACCACCGTGGGAAGTGTCCGACCGTGTCGGCACCGCACTGCTGCGGACCCCCAGGATCGGGGACGCACCGGATATCTGGCGGATCGCCAAGGAATCCCGGGTACTGGACACCAATTCGAGTTACGCCTACCTGCTGTGGTGTCGCGATTTTCCCGGCACCACCGTGGTCGCCGAGGTCGACGGCAAGATCGTCGGTTTCGTCACCGGTTACCTGCGCCCCGAACGCCCCGACACGGTATTCGTCTGGCAGGTGGCGGTTTCGGCGAGTCAGCGCGGACGCGGCACCGGCACGGCGATGATCGAGAACTTACTCGACCGCGTCGCCCCGCACGGCGTCACCGCGCTGGAAACCACCATTTCGCCCGATAATCCTGCCTCGATCGCGATGTTCGCCGCCGTCGCCAGGCGCCGAGGCGCGGAATTCACCAAGCGCCCCTTGTTCGAAGCCGACGCGTTCCCCGACGAGCACGCAGCCGAAGAACTCTACGAAATTTCGCCTATCACCAAGGAGATTCGATGATCAGCGCGGATACGACCATTTTCGAGTCGCTGGAGTCCAATGTGCGCGGCTACTGCCGCTCCTGGCCGACGGTGTTCACCACCGCCCAGGGCGCGTGGCTGCGCGACGAGGAGGGCAAGGACTTCCTGGACTTCTTCGCTGGTGCGGGCGCGCTGAACTACGGGCACAACAACCCCGTGCTCAAGCAACCGCTGCTGGACTACATCGCAAGCGACGGCATCACCCACGGCCTGGACATGTCCACCGCGGCCAAGCGCACGTTGCTCGAGACGCTGCGCGACACCCTGTTCGCCCCGCGCGGACTGGACTACAAGGTGCAGTTCCCCGGCCCGACCGGCGCCAACGCGGTCGAGGCAGCGCTCAAACTGGCCCGCAAGGTGACCGGCCGGGAGACCATCCTCAGCTTCACCAACGCCTTCCACGGCATGACGCTGGGCGCACTGTCGGTCACCGGAAACGCCGCCAAACGCGCGGGCGCGGGAGTTCCGCTGGTGCACGCCGCGCACATGCCCTACGACGGCTACTTCGACAACACCACCGCCGACTTCCAGTGGATGGAGCGCGTCCTCGACGACACCTCCTCGGGCTTCGACCGCCCGGCCGCGGTGATCGTGGAGACCGTACAGGGCGAGGGCGGTGTCAATGTGGCGCGCGCCGAGTGGCTGCGGCACCTGGCCGAGCTCTGCCAGGAGCGTGAGATCCTGCTGATCGTCGACGACGTGCAGATGGGTTGCGGGCGGACCGGCCCGTTCTTCTCTTTCGAGATCGCGGGCATCACCCCCGACATCGTGACACTGTCGAAGTCGATCGGCGGCTACGGCCTGCCGATGGCGCTGGTGCTGTTCAAGTCCGAGCTCGACCAGTGGTCGCCGGGCGAGCACAACGGCACCTTCCGCGGCAACAATCCGTCGTTCGTCACCGCGCAAGTCGCACTCGAGCACTTCTGGTCCGACGGCGCGCTGGAGGCCTCGACCAAGGCGAAGGGCGAGCGCATCGCCGCTGAACTCGCCGATGTCGCCGGTCACTTCCCAGGCCTGTCCAGTCGCGGCCGCGGTCTGGTGCACGGCGTCGCCTTCGAGGACCCCTCGCAAGCGGGCAAGGTGTGCCAGGTCGCGTTCGAGCGCGGTCTGCTGGTGGAGACCTCCGGGTCCAGCGACGAGGTGGTGAAACTGCTTCCGCCGCTGACCATCACCGACGAGGAGCTGGACGAGGGCCTGACGATCCTCACCGGCGCGATCGACTCGGTGTGCACCGGGTGGGATCGCCCGGCCACCACGACGGGAGTGCGGGGATGATCGTTCGCACCACCGCCGAGATCACCGGCACCGACCGCGATGTCGCCGGCGAGGGCTGGCGGAGCAAACGCATTGTCCTCGGCGGCGACGGCGTCGGGTTCTCCTTCCACGAGACCACCATCGCCGAAGGCACCACCCACGTGTTCCATTACCAGAACCACATCGAGGCGGTGTGGCTGATCGAGGGCGAGGGCACGCTGACCGATCTGGACAACGACCAGGTGTACGCCCTAGGGCCCGGCAGCATGTACCTGCTCGACGGTCACGAGAAGCATCGGCTGGAGGCGCACACGCGGATGCGGATGATGTGCGTGTTCAACCCGCCGGTGACCGGGCAGGAAGTTCACGACGAGAACGGGGTCTATCCGCTGGTCGCGGTGCAGGCCGGCTGAGAGGAGCGACTGGAGTGTTGCAGCAGACCATCGATCGAGATTCTGATTCGATGGAACGCATGGATCGGTATCCCACCCGCACGGCCGAGACCGCGCCGCACATCCCGCGGCGTGACCCGACCGTGTGGGGCGAGGTCCGCGGTGCCGGGCTGGCGACCTATGAACGCGACGGTTTCGCGGTCATGGACGCCCTGCTGAACCCGGGCGAGGTGGCCGAGTTCCGCGCCGAGATCGAGCGGCTCATGGTCGACCCGGCGCTGGCCGATGACGACCGGGTGATCCGGGAGAAGGCATCGAACCGGGTGCGTTCGGTCTTCGAGGTGCACGAGCTCAGCGCCGCGGTGGCCGATCTCGTCCGCGAGACCCGCATCGCCGGGTTGGCGCGGCAGGTTCTCGGTTCCGAGGTCTACCTGCACCAGACCCGGATCAACTACATGCCGGGTTTCCGCGGCAGCGGCTTCTACTGGCACTCGGACTTCGAGACCTGGCACGCCGAGGACGGCATGCCGGCCCCGCGCGCGGTGAGCCTGTCGATCGCCATGACCGACAACTACCCGTTCAACGGCAGCCTCATGGTGATGCCCGGCTCGCACCGCACCTTCGTGCCGTGTATCGGAGCCACTCCCGAGGGGCATTACCGGCAGTCGTTGCGCGAGCAGGAGATCGGAGTGCCGACCACCGAGGACATCACCGTGCTGGCCGAGCGCCACGGCATCCGGCAGTTCACCGGCGCGGCCGGCTCGGCGCTGCTGTTCGACTCGAACATCATGCACGGATCCGCCTCGAACATCACTCCCTTCCCGCGCTCGAACATCTTCCTGGTGTTCAACAGCGTCGAGAACACCCTGGTGCAGCCGTACGCGGCGGCGGCTCCGCGGCCGACCTACATCGGAAGCCGCGACTTCACGCCTGTGTGAGTCGCGACCAGCACCTGGCGGGCCGGGCAGCTCGAAAGGGCTGCCCGGCCCGCCGCGCGTTTCACGCCCGCGCCGCCCGCACGCGCGGAGCTCACCTCGAGCGTGGGGCCCGGCTCACGACAGTGCTCGGTACAGCGCGATCCAGCTGTCCGCTGATACCGAGCCGACCGGCGCGTCCACCGCGACGGCGGCCCGCGCGCACGCCGCGCGCACCCGCCGTGCGGGCAGTTGCGTGGCCAGCGAGGCCGCCAGCGATCCGCCGATGCCGAGGAAACCGATGTCGACGAGCTGCCGATACCGTGCGATATCCCGGCTCGGCAGCAGCGGCCGCGCGCGCCTGTGCAGATGCAGGACCGCGGCATCGACGCGGGGTACCGGCCGGAACCGGTTCCGATCGATACGTGGGCCGATGCTCATCCGCACTGTCGGCCAGTGGGTGACAGTCAGTTTCGTCCACCGCCGGTAGTCGCCGGAGTATTTGCGGGCGAACTCCTGTTGGGTGAGCAGCGTCGCCGAGGTCAGCGCGCGAGCGGCGAGACACCAACGCAGGATGTCGGTGCTCGCCGCGAACGGGATGTTGGCGACCACCGCGAACGGCTCGGCGGGAGCCCGGATATCGCGGAAATCCGCGTGGTGACAACGGATTCGGTCATCACCTGCATAGCGTGCCCGTAAGGCGGCGGCATAGCGGGGATCGATCTCGTAGGCGAGCACGCGGCGCGCCACACCGAGCAGTTGCCCGGTGAGCATGCCGTCTCCCGGCCCGATCTCGAGCACCAGGTCACCGGCGGCGATACCGGATGCGCGCACGATCGTGCGCGCGGCGGCCGCGTCGGCGAGGAAGTTCTGGGAGAAGCGTTTGCGCGCCTCGCCCCTGGAGTGGGCAGCACGCGACGAATGACGGTGGCGGGACATGGGTGTCCTTGTCAGGAGTTGCCGAATCAGGAAGGTGATTCGCCCGGACCCATGCCGGAGCACGACGAGACGCCGCGCGTAGCGGTCGGCTCGATGATGGTCAGCGCCGTGGGGCGCCCGGTCGGTGACCGGTCAGCTGATGATTCCCGTGGCGGTGCGGTGCGCCGGCGCAGGCCGGGCAGTCGCGCGCAACCGGATGAAGAAGGCGCGCACCGCACACGCCGGAGTCGACAAAGTGCCCATGCGCCACACCGTATCGCCGGTCACGCCGCCCGATCCACCGAATTTTCGGCCGACGGGTCAGGAGTGCGATCCCCTGATCGGCTGCCGTTCTCGTCGGGGGAGCGGTCGGCGCCTCAGGAATGGAGGGCCCGGTCCGTTTCGGCCGCCCTGACCCGCCACCGCGCGGCTTCGGTGGAGTCGCCGCGACGGTCGAGGAGTTCGGCCAGCAGGGCCATCGAACGGGATTCGCCGTGCTGGGCCGCGACCCGCCACCACCCCTCGGCGGCGGTGTGCTCACCACGCCGGAACAACAGCACCGCCAGGTCGTGAGCGGCTCCCGCGTGTCCCGCCTCGGCCGCCTGGGCCCACAGACCGCACGCCTGCTCTTCCTCCCCCCGGTCGTACATGCCCGTACCCAGATCGTAGAGCGCATTGCGGTAGGCGGCCCCGGGGTCGTCGGCCTGCGCCGTTCCGTGCGCCGGGGCGGGTTCGGCTGCGGTGTCGGTCGTACTTGACCACGCCTGCTCCGACTCCGGTGCGATCTCGGCAACGGAAGCCGAGGTGCTCGCCCACGCCACCTCATGCGTCCGGACAGGGTCGGCCGCCGGGGCCGGCGCACTTTCCCACGCCGGTTCCGGGGCGGTTTCGGTCGCATCGGTCGTGGAGGAACCCGCGGATTCCCACAGCTCGTCGAACGAGGGAATCGACAGCGAGGAAGTCGGCAGCGAAGGAATCGGCTCGGGCAGCCCGGCAGGCTCCGGGGAGGCGGCCGCATGCCCTCCATGGGCAGGTTCGGGCGGCGCCTCCCATACCGGTTCGGGCCGCGGGTCCGTGAGCCGGGCCGGGGCGGGTTCGGACGCGGGACGTGGCTCGGGCCGGGCGGGCGCCGCACCCCACGGCGGCGGGGTGTACTTCATCGTCATGGTCGCGTTCTCGTCGACGAACGGCGGAGTCGGCTCGGTCGGCGGCGTGGTTTCGCCACGGCGGACCTGCCGCTCCTTGGGCACCCTGCTGTCGGTGAGCCGGTCGTCGGTGTAGGCGCTGTCGGCATACGGGGTGTCCGCGTACGCCGGTTCGGCGGGCGCGGGTTCGGCGTAGGCCTCGGGTGATATCCATTCCGAAGCGTCCGGGCTCTCGCCGGTCGTCTGGTCGGGCCGCTCGCCGGACTCTGCGGGGGAGTCGAGGGATGCGGTGGCCGCGGGCGTCTCGCCCGGATCGGTGGCGGTCCGGCCGGACTCCCGCGTGCCCGGCCGGACCGGAGCGATGCCGACGCCGACGACCAGGTTGGCGAAGTTCGGCGGGCCCTCGCCCAGACTGCACCACAGCGCGACGATGTCGTTGGGAATGTCCTCCACGAGCATCCCGTAATTGCCGGTCCAGCTCCGGTGCGCGCCGGTCTGGTCCACCCAGACCGGGGTCAGCGAGAACACCGCGTTCGCTCCGGTCGGTACGAGTTCCACGGTCACGCCGCGAGCGAGCGCATCGCTCCAGATGTCGACCCCGGTGAGTTTGTGGCCCTCGAGCTCGATGTAGCCGTGCAGTACCGACAGTCCGAGACCGTGCCCGCGCAGTCCCGCGGGCGGAGCCTGCGACAGCAGCGTCATGTACAGCAGGATCGGCTCGGTTCCGATGCGATCGGTGTACATCGGGTAGACCATGCTGCCGTTCCACAGGATCGGCTCCGAACCGGTGTAGCGGGCCGCCAAAGGCTGTTCGCCTGCCGGATTCCGCTGATGCCAGGGGGAATACGGCTCGTTCATGTGCAGGCCTTCCGCTTCGCGCCCGAATCTGCGCACCGCCTCCCGCAAGGGCGCGGCGGCATGAGCGTACTCGGCGCCCGCCGGGGTGGCGCGACGATCCCACGGCGTGCGAATCGGGCAGGCGCGGTGCGTGCCGGGCGCACGACGACGGTCCTGCTCATTTCGGGGTGTGCCGCCAATCCACGCGTTGCAGGGTCGACCAGTCGTCGCCCGCCCACTCCCAGATCAGCCGCGCGACGATCGCCGGATCCGAGACCGTGGTCGCGAAATAGTGGTCGCGCCGGCGGCTGTCGTGGATCTCGAGGGTGTAGTCGACCGCGGAATTGCGGTAGGTCTGGATGAAGGTCTGCTCGTCGTGCGGCTTGCCGACGATGAGGAACGGCGTCGCCGCCAGGGTGTCCAGGTTCGGCACCCAGGTGTGGATCTCCCGCTCGGTCATCGACGAGTAGGTGTGCTCGCCACCGATGTCGACATCCACTTCGCGATGTTCCACGCTCTGTTCGGGCGCCGGGCCGCTGCTGTAGGGGCGCGCGTCATAGAGCTCGTAGTCGAATCCGGTGATCAGATCCTGCAGCAGCTGCCGCACCGGCGCGGCGGCGTTGTCCAGTGCGCCCGGCACCCGGGGCCGGTCGCCCCGGTCCGCGGAGGTCACCCGCACCGCGTACCCGGCCGCCTCGATTCTGACCCCGGCGTGCGGGCGCGAAGCCTGCACCGCCGAGTTCCAGGCCTGCAATCCGGCGACGACGACCAGACGGAGATCGTCGTCGAGGGGTCTACCGGCCTGCGCCCGTAGATAGTCCGGGATTTCCCCGGGCGTGCGGATCGCGCCGACCGGCACGACCACATACTCGAAACTCACATCCACAACGTAACTTCCGGCGGGCCCTCGCGGGAGGGTCCGGACGAGGCAACCTGACTTCCGGGGTATCGAATTCGCGCGCCGCGCCGCCGACGGGCCGCGAATCGTGACCGGAACGGTGCGAAGCCCGCCGACGGGATCTCATGGCGGCGGGACAGCGGGGGTCACGGTGGCCCCCGCGGTGGCGCCGCCCGGTCGCGGATTCGGGGTCGAGGACGCGGGCACGGTGGTCGCCGCGGGCAGCGTCTCCGGGGAACCCGCGGAGCGAACCGGCACCAGCCCGGCGACCGCGACGATCAACCCCGCCGCGGTGAGCCCGAGTCCGGTGTCGATCATCAGCCTGCCTGCCGTGCCGCGCGCCTGCGGCGGCCGTGTCGTATGCCAGGTGCCCGCGAACACGAAGGCGAGTACCGCCGCCACGAGCAGGCACACTCCCGTTCCGGCCAGCACATCACGCACTGCGCTCCCACCCCGCTCTCCTGACCCGAACCGGCCCTGCGCCCGCCACGCGTGGGCGCAGGGGCGGACCGATCCCCGCGAACCGGAGAATCAACGCACCGGACGGGTCGTCGCACAACCTGTACACGACGACACCGTAGCGTGACGGACATGAGCGAACACCTGGTCGTCATCGGGGCGGACGCGACCGGAATGGCCGCCGCGTCCCAGGCCCGCCGCCACCTCGACGCGCGAGCACTGCGCATCACGGTCTTCGAATCCGGCGGCTTCACCTCCTACTCCGCGTGCGGCATCCCGTATTGGGTCGGTGGGCTCGTCGACAGCCGCGACGACCTGATCGCGCGCACGCCGCAGGAGCATCGCGCGCGCGACATCGACCTGCGCCTGCACACCGAGGTGATCGAACTCGATGTGCCGGGCAAGCGGGTGCGCGTCCACGCGCGCGACACCGGCGAGGAATTCTGGACCGGCTACGACAAACTCGTCATCGCCACCGGCGCGCGACCGATCCGGCCCGATCTTCCCGGCATCGACGCCGAGGGCGTGCACGGCGTACAGACCCTCGACGACGGTCAGGCGCTCATCGACACTCTCGGGCGCACCGAGGGCGGTCGCGCGGTCGTCATCGGCGCGGGCTACATCGGTGTGGAGATGGCCGAGGCGCTGATCCAGCGCGGCTACCAGGTGCGGGTGCTCGACCGCGGTTCCGCGCCCATGTCCACCCTCGACCCGGAGATGGGCGCGAAGGTGGCCGAGGCCATGCGCGGCATCGGCATCGAGGTGATCTGCGACGCCGAAGCCGTCGCCGTGCGTACCGACGCCGACGGCCGGGTCCGCGCGGTCGCCACCACCGACGCCGAGTATCCCGCCGATGTCGTCGTGCTCGGCCTCGGCGTGCGCCCGAACACCGAGCTGGCCCGCGCCGCGGGCCTACCGCTGGGTGAGTACGGCGGCCTGCTCACCGATCTGTCGATGCGGGTGCGTGGCCACAGCGACATCTGGGCCGGCGGTGACTGCGTCGAAGTGCGCGACCTGGTCTCCGGGCGCGACCGTCACATTCCCCTGGGCACCCACGCCAACAAGCACGGTCAGGTGATCGGCGCCTGCCTGGCTGGCGGGTACGCGAGCTTCCCCGGGGTCGTGGGCACCGCGGTCAGCAAGATCTGCGCACTCGAGGTGGCACGCACCGGCCTGCGGGAGCGCGACGCCCGTGACGCCGGTCTGCAATTCGTGACGGCGACCATCGAGTCCACCAGCCGAGCGGGGTACTACCCCGGCGCCGCGCCGATGACGGTGAAGATGCTCGCCGAACGCCACAGCGGGCGGCTGCTCGGTGTGCAGATCGTCGGCAGGGAGGGCGCGGCCAAACGCGTGGACATCGCCGCGGTCGCGCTGACCGCGGGCATGACCGTCGAGCAGATGACCGCCCTCGACCTCGGCTACGCGCCGCCGTTCTCCCCGGTCTGGGATCCGGTGCTGGTGGCCGCCCGCAAGGCGGCCAGGGCGGTCCGGGAACACGGCTGATCGACTCGCGGCCGAGGATCACCGACTACTGCCGAGGGACCTGGGCGGCGAGAAACATGTAGCTCTTCTCCTCGGTGCGGGTGCGGATCCGCCACGCGCCCTCGACCCTGGCGAAGGTGTCCAGATACCACAGCCCGCACAGCATCAACTGCTGCGCGCCGTCCGGACCGCCGATCAGCATCGGATTCTGACACATGGTGCGCCCGGTGGCGGTGTCGCCGTCGATGGTGAGTGAGGAGTTCGAGACGAGGTGCTGGAAGGCGGGGAAGTGCGGCAGCGTGGCCGACAGGAACGCCTTGGTCGCCGCGAGGTCGCCGGCGGGACCGCCCATCGCGGTGTAGTCGATATGGGCGTCGGCGGTGAACAAGTCGTCCAGCAGATCCCATCGGCGGGTGTCGATAGCGTGGGCGTAGCGGACCATCAGATCTTCGATCTCCAGGCGGTCGGAGATCTCCTGCAATGACAGCATCGGCGTGATTCTGCACTATCGGCGATGGTGCGGCAGGCAATTCGGCGACGCGGTTATGGTGGGTTGATGAGCACCGACCGTCGCCTCACCGCGCGCCACGGTTGCCGGTCTGCCACCCTCGCGGGCCCGAGCGGGCGCGTGCTGACGAGTGTGTTCGTGGCTGTGCTGCTCGTGCTGTCGGCGGCGTGCGGCTCCGACGGCGGTGAGGGGCGGGCGGCGTCGCGGGGCGAGGTGGTCTCGGTGACTCCGATATCGACCATGACCGCGGCCGAGACCACGGAATTCCTCGCCGATCGCACCATCGAAGCCCCGGTTCGCAACGGCGTCGAAGCCTCCCGCGTCGAGTACCGCACCATCGACGCCGCCGGGCAGCCGACGACGGCAACCGGTCTGCTCGTCCTGCCCGACACCGATACGGGTGAACGCAGCATCGTCAGCTACGCACACGGCACCATCCTGCGCAAGGACGAGGCACCCTCGGTCGGTGGTGCGAACGACCGGGCCCGCACGATCGCGTTCGCCGCGGGCGGCGCCATCGGCGTCGCCCCCGACTATCTCGGTCTCGGCGAAGGCCCCGGTCGCCACCCCTACGTCCATGCCCCGACCGCGGCCAGCGCCTCCCTGGACCTGCTGCGCGCCGCGCGCGCCCTGGCCGAGGATCGCGGCCACACCGTCGCCCCCGAGGTCTACATCGTCGGCTTCTCCCAGGGCGGCCACGCCGCCACCGCACTCGCCCGCGAACTGCACGACCATCCGGACACCGGGTTCGCCGTCGGCGCCCTCTCGGCCATCAGTGGCCCCTACGACATCCGTGAAGCCCAGACGCCCGCCGCGCTCGACGGCGGGGTCAGCCCGCGCGCCGCCGTGGTCTACCTCTCCTACTGGATCACCGCGATGAACCCGATCTACCGCGTGTACGACGATCCTTCCGAGGCGTTCCTACCGCCCTACGACGACCACGTCGAAGAACTCTTCGACGGATACCACGGCGTCTTCGACATCGCGGGCCGTCTACCGGAGACACCCGGGGAACTGCTCACCCCGCGCTTCCTGGAGTGGGCGATGGCACCGACCGGTCCCGCGTTGCAGGCGATGGACGACAGCGACGGCACCTGTGATTGGACCACCGACGCGCCGGTCCGCCTGTACGTGTCCACCGCCGACCGCAGCGTCGCCGCCACCAACACCGAGGAATGCCTCGAGACCCTGCGTGGTGAGCGCGTCGAGCGCGTCGACCTGACCCCGATGGACCACGGCGCGACCGCCCGTGCTGCGATCGCGGAGACCGTGCTCTGGTTCGACCAGCTGGCCGCCGCCGCTTGAGCGTCACCTTTCGCCGCAAATGGAAGGTGCCGCCGGATGGGGGGAGATCCGGCGGCACCTGATTCGGGTCGCGACTCGCAGGGGGACGAATCGCATGCCAGCTCGGGGGGGTAGCTGGCTGATTGCCAGCTTACTCGCGGCTCGCTTTCCCCGCGACGGACTTGATCCGATCGCAATCATCGGGCGAGGTCTGGGATCCATTATGTGTCCAGCGGCACACCGGCAACTGATTGGCTGTTTGCTAAACTATGCAACAAGCGTCCGCGATCCGTGCGGTATCGCCCGTCTATCGAAGGAAGTGGCCGAACATGCCCGGAATGAGCAGGCCGCTCTATCAGATGAAAGCCGACTTCTTCAAGACCCTCGGTCACCCCGTCCGTATCCGCGTTCTGGAGCTGCTCAGCCAGCGCGAGCACGCGGTATCGGAGATGCTGGCGGAGATCGGCGTGGAGGCGGCGAATCTGTCGCAGCAGTTGTCCATCCTGCGCCGCGCCGGCCTGGTGACCGCTCGCCGCGAAGGACTCTCGGTCACTTACGAACTCGCCACCCCCGAGGTCGCTCAACTCCTGGCCGCCGCGCGCGCCATCCTCACCGGGGTGGTCGCGGGGCAGGCCGAAGCGCTCGAGCAGTTGGCCTAGCCTTCCCGCTCGAACCGCGCCGGGGCACCCACGCCCTATGATTGCAGCTTTTCTAAACTAGTTACATTGCATCTTCGTGAAGGAGCGATTCGCCATGACCGATTCCATCGCCACCGTGTCTGCGCCGACCACACACGAGGCGGTGCAGGCATGGGTGGCGGAGATCGCCGACCTCACCGCCCCGGCCGAGATCGTCTACTGCGACGGCTCGCGCGCGGAATGGGACCGGCTCACCGGCCTGCTGGTCGAGAAGGGCACTTTCGTGCCGCTCGACGCCAAGCCGAACTCCTTCTGGTGCGTCTCCGACCCCGAAGACGTGGCCAGGGTGGAGGACCGCACGTTCATCTGCTCGGAAGACGCCTCCGACGCGGGCCCGACCAACAATTGGGTCGACCCGGTCGACATGCGCACGGTGATGACCGAGCACTACCGCGGGGCGATGTCCGGTCGCACCATGTACGTGATCGCGTACTGCATGGGCCCGATCGACGCCGAGGATCCGAAGATCGGCGTGCAGATCACCGACTCGGAATACGTCGCGGTCTCCATGCAGATCATGACCCGCTCCGGCGCGCCGGTGTGGGACCTGCTCGCCGACGGCAGGGACTTCGTCAAGTGCCTGCATTCGGTCGGCGTCCCGCTGGCACAAGGCCAGGCCGATGTGCCGTGGCCATGTGACACCACCAAGTACATCTCGCACTTCCCCGAGCGCAGGGAGATCTGGAGCTACGGCTCCGGCTACGGCGGCAACGCGCTGCTGGGCAAGAAGTGTTTCGCGCTGCGCATCGCCTCGGTCATCGGCCGCGACGAGGGCTGGCTGGCCGAGCACATGCTGATCCTGAAACTGACCTCTCCGCAGGGCAAGACGCACTACATCGCCGCGGCGTTCCCGTCGTCCTGCGGCAAGACCAACCTGGCCATGCTGGAGCCCGCGCTGCCCGGCTGGAAGGCCGAGACGGTCGGCGACGACATCGCCTGGATGCGTTTCGGCGCCGACGGCAGGCTCTACGCGGTCAACCCCGAGGCAGGCTTCTTCGGCGTCGCGCCGGGAACCGGAGCCAAGACCAACCCCAACGCGATCGCCACCATCGAGCGCGGCAACTCGATCTTCACCAATACCGCCCGCACCGACGACGGCGACGTGTGGTGGGAGGGCCTGACCGGCGACAAGCCCGCGCACCTCGTCGACTGGCGGGGCCGGGACTGGACGCCGCAGTCCGCTACGCCCGCCGCGCACCCGAACTCGCGCTACTGCACCCCGATCGAGCAGTGCCCCTCGGTCGCCCCGGAATGGAACGACCCGGCAGGCGTGCCGATCTCGGCGATCTTCTTCGGTGGCCGTCGCGCCACCACCATCCCGCTGATCGCCGAATCCTTCGACTGGAACCACGGCGTGTTCACCGCCTCGGTGCTGTCCTCGGAGACCACCGCCGCGGCCGCCGGCGCGGTCGGCGTGGTGCGGCGTGACCCGATGGCGATGCTGCCGTTCCTGGGGTACCACGTCGGCGACTACTTCGCGCACTGGCTGTCGATGGCGCAGCGCGAGGGCGCGCAGCTGCCGAAGATCTTCCAGGTCAACTGGTTCCGCCGCGGCCCGGAGGGCGAATTCCTGTGGCCCGGCTTCGGTGACAACGTGCGCGTGCTCGAATGGGCGCTGAACCGTCTGGACGGCACGGCCGAGGCCGAGTGGACGCCGATCGGCCATGTGCCCACAGTCGAGTCGCTGGACCTGTCCGGCCTGGACGAGACAGATCGGGACCTGGCCGCCCAGGCGCTGGCCGTCGACATCGAGGAATGGGTGAACGAGACCCGGTCCATCGACGAGTGGTACGCCACCATCGGCGGCAACCGGTTGCCCGAGGAACTGCGCGAACAGCTTGCCGCGCTGAAATTGCGTCTGGCGGCGAGGAGATGAGCCTGCGCGCACTGTTGCCCTCCTGGTCGGAGTGGCGACCCGCGGTCCGCGCGCCCGGCGCGGACCTGATGGCCGGCCTCATGGTGGCGCTGGTCGCCCTGCCGCTGGCGCTCGGTTTCGGCATCAGCTCCGGTCTGGGCGCGGCCGCGGGCCTGGCCACCGCGGTCATCGCCGGTGCGATCGCCGCGGTCTTCGGCGGCTCGCGGTTCCAGGTGAGCGGCCCGACCGGTGCGATGACCGTCGTGCTGGTGCCGATCTTCCATCAGCACGGCGCGAGCGGGGTGCTGACCGTCGGGTTGATGGCAGGCTTCGTGCTGGTGGTGCTGGCCCTCGCCCGCGTCGGCCGGGCGGTGCGCTACATGCCCGCTCCGGTCATCGAGGGCTTCACCGCGGGCATCGCCGTGGTCATCGCACTGCAGCAGTTCCCCGCGGCGCTGGGCATCGAGCACATCGAGGGCGAGAAGGTGTGGCAGGTCGCCTTCGACGCGGTGCGTGAGTTCCTCACCCACCCGCATCTCACCTCCCTGCTGACCGCGCTGGCGGTCGCGGCCGCGGTGCTCATCGGCGGCCGCTATCTGCGGCGGCTGCCCATGGCCCTGCTCGCGGTGGCCGCGGCCACCCTGGCGGCCCAGGTCTTCGACCTGGATTTGCTGGCGATCGGCACCATCCCCGCCGGATTGCCCGCGCCCAGCCTCGGATTCGTCTCCTTCGACCAACTGGGCACGCTGATCGGTCCCGCGCTGGCCGTCGCGGCGCTGGCCGCGCTCGAGTCGCTGCTGTCGGCGACGGCGGCGGACTCGATGGCAGTCGGCACCCGTCACGACCCCGATCGGGAACTGCTCGGACAGGGCCTGGCCAATATCGCCGCACCGCTGTTCGGTGGTGTCCCCGCCACCGGCGCGATCGCCCGGACCGCCGTCAATGTCCGCGCGGGCGCGCGCACCCGGCTGGCCGCGCTCTTCCACGCCGTGGTGCTGGCCGCCATCATCTACCTGGCCGCGCCGTTGGTCGCCCACATCCCGCTCGCCGCACTCGCGGGCGTGCTGCTGGCCACCACCGTGCGGATGGTCGAGACCGCGTCGCTGGCCGCGATCGCCCGCGCCTCCCGTGGTGACGCGGTCATCATGGTGATCACTTTCGGTGTCACCGTCGCCACCGACCTGGTCACCGCCGTCGCGGTCGGCGTCGCGATCGCCATCGCGCTCGCGCTGCGCTCGGTCGCCAAAGAGGCACGGCTGCAGCAGGTGCCCCTCGACCTGCCCGCCGCCGACACCGAGCACCTCGCCGAGGAGCACCGGCTCCTGCACGACCACATCGTGGCCTACCGCATCGACGGACCGTTGTTCTTCGCCGCCGCCCACCGCTTCCTGCTGGAACTGACCGAGGTGGCCGACGTCAAGGTCGTCATCCTGCGGATGTCGCAGATCACCGCTCTCGACACCACCGGCGCTCTCGTCCTCGCCGACGCCATCGGCAAGCTCGAACACCGCCACATCACGGTGCTCATGTCCGGCCTGCGCGAGGATCATCGCCGTCGCCTGGCCGCCATCGGCGCTCTCCCCGCGGGCGGCGACGACCAGATCTTCGACCACACCCCCGACGCGATCGCCTACGCGCGCGATCGCCTGACCCGGACCGGCTCCGTCGGGGAGCCCGTCGGCTGATTGTCCGGATGCCAGGTGCTTCGTCGGTGGACCGTCGCATGAGGCACCGGCTGCCCTGGGTGCTCACGGCGGTGGTCAGAACGGGCGGAGGACCTCCGCGCCCGGCGCTGCGGCCACCTGCCCGGAGGCATCGGGATAGAGCGTGACGGTGCTGGCGCCCGACAGGTAGTCATCGGCCCAGCCGACCGCGAGGGCGTCGAGCGCGGACACGTGGGCCGTCTGCGGTGACCCGCAAACCAAGCTCCCCAGTGTGTCCGAACTGGTGCCCTCGGCGTCGACGTGCGAACCGCCGGGAACTCGCACGCCGAGGAACGGCCGGTGCAGATATGTCTGCACGGCCGTCGTTCCGGTGCCGAGGCTGTTGCACCACGACGGCGCGGCCGAAATGGTCTGGATCGGCAGACCGGTGCCATCGAGGGCGGTCAGCGAAGCGTCGGTGTTGTTGTCCACGAACGACTTGACCGGGTCGAGCAGGATCAGGCCGCGCAGGTCCGCCCATGCGGCGGAGTGCGCGGCGTGGAGCCGGTTCGCGACGTAGGCGACGGCCTCCGCGCCCGCGGAATGGCCGAGGAAGATCATTTGTTCCGGCATCGGCATCGGCGCGCGTCCCGAGCGCTCGAGCGCATCGGACAGGCTGACGCCCAGCGTGCTCGCTGGGTCGGTCGCGGTGGCGAACAGCGCGGCCACGCTGTTCAGGAATTCCCGGTTGCCGGTGAGGTTCTGCAGCGTGCAGCCGCCCAGGTCCATGAACGGCAGCGTGGGGGTGAAGACGAGGTAGCCCGCCTCGGCGAAGTGGGTGGCTAGGCCAGAGACATGGGCGCCGGTCCGGGCGAAACCGTGTTGCAGCCAGATCAAGCCCTTGGGCGCGCCCGCGGGGATGAACCAGTCCGACCGCAGGCGCAGAACAGTGGTGCGACAGGGAATTTCGATCGCCTGGTCGGCGCGGAGGACCGATTCCGCGTGTGCCGCGGCCGGGACGGTGAACACCGCGCCCGCGACCGAGGCGGCGGTGACGGCGGCGATCAGGGACGGTAGTCGAGAACTCATCGGTGCTCCTGCGAAATACTGTGCACTGTTTCGCCTCAGCGAAATGGCGTTTCTGTGCCAGTTAGCGGCCACCGCGTAGCCGCTGTCAATGGGAACCGGGCGACTCGTGAATACGACTCCGGGCCCACCTGCCTCCGCACCTGGATCCACCCGGGATCGAACAGGTTTGCCCGGTGGGCGCGGTCATGGCCCACCAGCGTCAGCCAGTGCTCGAGATAGGTGTCGACGGTGCCGTCGAGCGCCCTGAAGGCTTCCGGATCGGCCTGGCGGACCAGCATCCAGGGCGAAGTGAGAGCCCTGTGACGTGGGACGATTGCCGCAGGCGCAATCCCGTTGATGGTCCATGCCGATTCGAGCAATGGTGTCGGCGAGACGAAGACCTGTCGCATCACGTGGCTGTCCACCACGATCTGCGGCACCACCAGCGACACCGGGAGGTGATCTTGTCGATCGGGCCGCCATATGGCGCTGTCAAGCCGCCCGACCGGTTCCGGAGCGAATTCAGCCGCTCGGCGCGCCGGCGTTGAGCCGTCGTCATGTCTTCGTGTCGTTCACCGATCAGTGGACCAGCCCCTCGTGGTAGACAGGAGAGACCGTCATCTCGATAGACGAGATCCGGGGCACCTCATCCCGGGCGTGCGGGCGGGCTGGTGACGCGGCGGTCGGCCACGAACCGCTCGGCATCGCGTAGGCTCGGTCACACCGGGACCGTTCAGGTCCTCGAAGCGAAGGACGTCCATGTCCGACAAATCCCCCCGCAGCAGTGCCGCGAAGAAGTCCGGAAAATCTCTGAAGGAAAAACGAGCGGACAAGAAGGCCAAGGCGGTCAGGAAATCCGAGGTCGAGTCCGCCGTCGAGCTGAAGCGACGCTGACAGCCGCCGCGCCGCACACCTTCGATCCGGAAGCGACTGTCAGGCAAGCTGATTCGCCGTTCGGCAGCCTGCCGACGGCCGCGCTCCACGAGCCGCGAGTGTCGCGAGCTTTTCGTCGCCCCCCTCCTCGGCGCTTCCGCTCGGTCCGCCGCTCGGTCCCGGTGTGCGAAACCCTCGCGGGTGTGGCATAGTGGTCGCTGAGACCGAGCTAAATCGAGCGCGGCTCATCTACAGAAATGAAATTTTTTTAACATGGCTCAAGGCAGCGTGAAATGGTTCAACGGCGAGAAGGGCTTCGGCTTCATCGCCCAAGACGGAGGCGGCCCTGACGTCTTCGTGCACTACTCCGCCATCGGCGGCTCGGGTTTCAAGTCCCTCGATGAGGGACAGCGCGTGGAGTTCGAGATCGGGCAGGGCCAGAAGGGCCCGCAGGCTCAGGACGTCCGCGTCATCTAGTCAGCGCGAGTTGTAAGGCTCCGCACCCTCGAGGTGCGGAGCCTTTTCTCGTTTCCCGGCCTCGGCGTGGCGTGGTTGTCCCGGCCTGCCGCGCCGGCGGGCCGCCGTCGGCCGAGGGCGTACCGTTGTCGACGTCCGGAAAACACCGGTCGGCGCGCGTAGAGTCCGCGCGACCGGTCGTCCGCAGGTGAGTCGATGGGAGAGGCCGAGGCCGTGGCGGAGGAAATTGCGGGTGGTCACGACCGGCAAGCGGCAGGCGACGACGTGATGATCGGCTACATGACCCGGATGCGGGACGAGATGACCCGCTTCGTGATGGAGTACGAGTTCGCCGTACAGGAGCTGCTCACGAAGGTGACGATCTTGCGGCAGGAGTTCTTGAATCTGCATCACTACAACCCCATCGAGCACGTCACCTCACGGGTGAAGTCGCCTCCGAGCATCGTGCGGAAAGCCCTCAGGAAGGGTGTCCCTCCCGAACTCGCCGCCATTCGCGAACACATCACCGACATCGGGGGCGTACGGGTCACCTGCAGTTTCATCTCCGACACCTATCGGGTGCTGGAGGCGCTCACCTCACAGGACGATGTGCGCGTGATCGCGGTCAAGGACTACATAGCCCATCCGAAGCCCAACGGTTACAAGAGCTTGCACGCCTTGCTCGAGATCCCGGTGTTCCTGTCCAGCGGGCGGGTGGACGTGACCGTCGAACTCCAGGTTCGCACCGTCGCGATGGACTTCTGGGCGACGACCGAACACAAGATCTTCTACAAGTTCGACGGCCATGTCCCGCAGCGGCTGATCGACGATCTGACCACTGCCGCCCGGACAGCGGCAGAACTCGACCGCCGGATGGAACAGTTGCACACCGAGGTGCACGGGGTGGACGCCCGCAACCCGAGCGCCCAGGCCGACATCGACGACGATGTGCTGCGATACTTCTGGGAGCACGCCCGCAGTTCCCGGGACTGACCCTACCGGCGTGGTTCGCGGGGCTGTTCGCCACGACCGGTAGGGATCTCGATCGAACCGATTCGGGAACTTTTCGTTGCTGAGGAATTCGCCGCAATGGCAAATTCGCCGCAATGGCGCACACCCGCGGACTCGGGGCGTGCGGCACAGCGGTTGTATACGGCAGGATCAGGCGGCGGGTTCGGGCTGGGTCAGCTCCTGGACACCGATGATCGATTCGATGATGTTGAGGAGGGCGGAGGTGCCGCCGTCGAAGGCGGAGCTGCCGGTATCGAGCAGCGCGGAGCCGGAGGCCAGGCCGCCGCCCTCGGCGGAACCCGCGGCCAGACCCGCGGAACCCGTGGCCAGCCCGGCGGAGCCCGAGGCCAGACCACCTTCGGCGACACCTGCGGCCAGGCCTGCCGACCCCGTGGCCAGGCCGGTTTCCGCGGACCCCGCGGCCAGGCCGGCGGACCCCGTCGCCAGGGCGGCGGAACCGGTGACGGCAGTGGCGCTTTCGGCGGAGGCGACAGCGGCCGGTCCGAAGAACAGGGCGGCGGCGGTGACGGCGCCGGCGGCGACGAGAGTCTTGCGAGAGATCATGGCGGAGCTTCCTTCCACTGGTGGATATCACGACACCATCACGGCGCGCACCAGCAACGTTAAGGAATCGAAATCAGCAAATCCACTCCGCTTTCTGTGTGATGAATCACCGTTAATACTTGGCAAACTGCATATTGTGTCGAGGTAACACCGCTCGATCTTGAATTCCCGAGTTCACGATCTTGAATACCTCGACAATTCGATCTTGAATACCTCGAAATTTCGATCTCGCGGCCCGGATCGAGTGATCGCTGTGCCGTGCCGGTGAGGTCCGACGTCTCGAACCGGCAACTCTCGCACCAGGATCCCTTCCGGTCGGTGTCCTTGATGACCTCGGAAGATGTTGACCAAGCGGGTATCCGGACAGCCGGTCCGCGGCAGGGCGCGGCCACCGCGCGTCGCGTTTCGACCACACATCGACTCTCGGTGGTTCAGCCGGAGCCAGACCCAGTTCTCTTCGATGCTCGGGACTCGCGGCATCTGGCATCGCGGCTGGTTCGCCGACGCCGTTCACGCGGCATGCCCGTCCGGCTGGGGACGGTTCGACACCGACCGCTGGGGACGGTTCGACACCGACCGCCCCACCGTGTTCTCCG
Organism: Nocardia higoensis; assembly: GCF_015477835.1. Classification (NCBI taxonomy): domain Bacteria; kingdom Bacillati; phylum Actinomycetota; class Actinomycetes; order Mycobacteriales; family Nocardiaceae; genus Nocardia; species Nocardia higoensis. The sequence continues at coordinate 713,479 of NZ_JADLQN010000001.1, forward strand.
GTGTGGGGGAGGGAGTCTGCGTAGGTCGGGACAGCGGTCAGCCCGTGACCGCGCGTTACCGGTCCCCGTTCCCGTTCACCGGAGGAACCATGCATCAGGTCATCGAGGATGTGAGCGGAAAACCATACCTGGACCTGGAAATGGCAGCGGCAGCGGCGTTCTCGCGCGATTGAGGCGGCATTCGTGACCACCGTGAACAACGCCGAGGTCCACCGCGGCATGGTCCGGATATCCGGTGCCGATTTCGCCATGGGATCGGACGACTTCTTCCCCGAGGAGCGCCCGGTGCATCGAGTACGGGTCGATGCGTTCTGGATCGATGCGCACCCGGTGACCAACGCCGCGTTCCGGCGCTTCGTGAAGCGGACAGGATACCGCACCGTCGCCGAACGAACGCCCCTGGCCGAGGACTATCCGGACGCGGAGCCGGAGAAATCTGATCCCCGGCGCGCTGGTGTTCCGGCCCACCACCCGCCCGGTACCGCTGGACGATTGGCGGCGGTGGTGGCGGTGGTGGCGGTATGTTCCCGGACAGAAACACACGCCGGGCACTACGGCGGTCGGTACGTACGCGCCCAATGGCCACGGCTTGTTCGACATGACCGGCAACGTGTGGGAGTGGACCGCCGACCATTTCCGCTCCAGCCACCCGTCGCCGACCTGTTGCGCCCCGCGCAACCCGATCGTCGACGCACCCGAGCGAACAATGGCGCAGCGGTTTCCGCGCCGTGCCGTCAAGGGCGGCTCATATCTGTGCGCGGCCGATTACTGCCTGCGCTACCGTCCCGCGGCCAGGCAAGGGCAGACCGAGGACACGGCCACCTGTCACCCCTGGGCTTTCGCTGCGTCGTACGCGACTCGGGTTCGTGACGACCACAGCAGAGCCGTCATCGCGCAGTCGATCCCCGGCCGGTCGATATCTTTCCGGTCGATCTTTTCGAGCGCCGCATCGATCGGCCCGAAATTCCCTTAGAATCGAGTAATGACGTTCCTCCGGAATTCCGAGGAGCTTTCCGATCTCAGCAAGATCGAGCACCGGGCACCTTCGGTCGCCCAGATGCTGGTCGACCGCGTCACCGCCACACCGGACGCGGAGGCATTCCGATTCCCTGACGGCGAGGGCTGGGTCGGCGTCTCATGGAAGCAGTTCGGTGCGCGCGTCGACATTCTGGCCGCCGGGTTGATCGCGCTCGGAATCCAGGCCGAGGACCGGGTCGCGCTCGTGTCGTCCACGCGGTACGAATGGGTGCTCGCCGACTTCGCCGTGATGTGCGCCGGCGCGGCCACCACCACGGTGTACCCCACCATGAACGCCCCGGGCGTCGCGTTCATCGTCGCCGACTCGGGCAGCCGTGTCGTCGTCGCCGAGGATCAGGCCCAGGTCGACAAACTGATCGAGCGCCGCGCCGAGTTGCCCGACGTGCAACAGGTGGTGGTCTTCGACGGCGAGGGTGACGGAGACTGGGTGATCGCACTCGATGATCTCGAAGAACGCGGGCGCGGACTGCTCGCCGAATCTCCCGACGCGGTGGCCGATCGTATCCGCGGCATCCGGCCCGAGCACTTGGGCAGCATCATGTACACCTCGGGGACGACCGGCACCCCGAAAGGCGTCAGGTTGCCGCATTCGGCGTGGACGTACAGCGCGGCAGCGATCGACGTCCTGCGTGTTCTCGGCCCCGACGACCTGAACTTCCTGTGGCTTCCGCTGTCGCACGCGTTCGGCAAGGTGATGTTGGCGCTGTCACCGCTGGTCGGCTTTCCCACAGCCATCGACGGTCGGGTGGACAAGATCGTCGACAACCTCGTGATCTTGCGTCCCACCATCGTGGCGGCCGCCCCGCGCATCTTCGAGAAGGCGCATGCCCGTATCGAGGGCATAGTGGCCGACGAAGGCGGGATCAAGAAGAAGCTTTTCGACTGGGCGGTCGGGGTCGGTCTGAAGGTCTCGCACGCGCGACAGGCCGGCCAGGATCCGTCGTTGCCGGTCGCCTTACAGCACAAGGTCGCCGACAAGCTGGTGCTCTCCAGAATCCGTGAACGCTTCGGTGGCCGGCTGCGGTACTTCGTCTCGGCAGCGGCCCCGCTGGACCGCGATGTCGCGCAGTGGTTCGACGCGATCGGTGTCATCGTGCTCGAAGGCTACGGCCTGACCGAGACCGCCGCCGCGTCGTTCATCAACCGCCCGGACGCCTACCGGTTCGGAACCGTCGGCAAGCCGTTCCCCGGCACCGAGGTGAAGATCGCCGAGGACGGCGAGATCCTGATTCGCAGTCCGGGTGTGATGAGTGGCTACCACAACCGCCCCGAGGCCACCGCCGAGGCGATGGACGCGGACGGCTGGTTCCGTACCGGCGACATCGGCGAGATCGACGCGGACGGCTTCCTGCGCATCACCGATCGCAAGAAGGACTTGTTCAAGACCTCGCAGGGCAAATACGTCGCGCCCTCCGCGATCGCCGCCAGGTTCAAGGGGATGTGCCCCTACGCGGCGGAATTGATCGTCTACGGAGAGTCGCGGCCCTATTGCGTCGCCCTGGTCGGTCTCGATGCCGAGAGCATCGCCGAATGGGCAGGAAAGCATGGTCTGGCCGACAAACCGCTCACCGATATCGCGCGGGACGAGAAGATCCACGAGGTGATCGCCGCCTACGTCGACAACCTGAATGCCCAACTCGATCGCTGGGAACAGATCAAGAAATTCGACATCATCGACCACGAACTGTCCGTAGAGGCCGGTGATCTCACACCGAGTATGAAACTGCGCCGCAAGATAGTCGTCGACAAACTCGCCGACAGCATCGACGCGCTCTATCGGTGACGCCGACCGAGGATCGGCGCTTCGCCCTGCGCGGTGCGTCCCCCTCCTCGGTGTCCCGGTGCCGGTCTATTCGCCGGATCGTTTCCGCCGCCGTAACGCGTCGAGATCGACGACATTCCCATCGGACTCGGCACGGCCCGGGGCTCCCTTGGGGGCGGGGTGCCGCCCCGAGCCGGGGTCGATCGGCCACCATCCCGTCTCCCGTTGCAGGTCCGATCGCAGGACGGGCTTGGTCGGCGGTAGGTCGAAGACGGAGCCGCCGTCCGAACGCCATGTTTTGTGGGGACGCCCGCCGGCCTCTTCCGTCACGCGCCGCGGGCGACGCGGTAGCCGGGTGACTTTCGACGTGCCGTCTCCCGCTCCGGGGGTCTCCATAACCTGCATTCTAGCGGCCCGTGTCCAATGAATGAGACCACCCGGTATCGGAGTTCTGTCGGCCCTGGTGAGGTACTGGAGGAAACGAACTCGCTGCCGCACAGCTCGCGTGCGTGGTCGGTGGGGTGGGAGAAGACGTTCCACAACGATCCGTGTATCTGTGCCCGAAGGGGGGGACACATCCGCTGAACACGCGGATCGACCTGCGGAAATGACGAAGAACGGTGATTGAGTCAGGCGTAGTTCTATGGCGAATCGCCTCGGTGAGTTCGGAGAGACTGAAACTACTGGACCCTGGACCCCCGGAGACTTCGGTGAACACGTGTGCTGAATCCGATAGCAGCGCCGGCGCGGTGTCGGTGATGCGGCGGAGATCCCCGTAGGGCGGCGCACACGGCGCCGCCCGAGGATCGGTCAGAAGCCCTTCGAGCGCAGGAACTCCGCGACGGTGACGACCGCCTGGGGATTGCGTGGTCCCTCCACCAGCGCGGCGTAGGGCAGCGCGATGATGTTGTCCTCGCGAACGGCGGCGGTGCCCGCCATCAGCGGGTGCTGTCGCAGCTGCTCGATCTTCGCCGACACCGAGTTCTCCGGCCCGGCGCCGTAATCGACGATCACGATCGCCTGCGGATCGCGTTGTGCCGCGGCCTCCCACGACGTGCTGGTCCACGAGTTGTCGATGTCGTCGAAGATGTTCGCGCCACCGGCTTCGCGGATGATCTGCGAAGGCGCCGCCCTGCGGCCGGAGGTGAACGGCTCCGGTGTCGCGCTGTCGAACAGGAACACCCGCGCGGGCTCCTGGCCTTCGGGCGCGCTCGCGGCGGCTTCGGCGACCTGGGCGCGGTAGCCGGCGACGAGTTCGTCGGCGCGGTCGCGGACGCCGAAGATGTTGCCGAGGTTGGTCAGGTCCGCATACAGCGCATCGAGTGGTTCCATCACTCCGCGCCGGTCGCTGCCGGGCTGCCTGCAGGCCTCGGTCAGCTGGTAGGGGACCGCGCCGATGGAGCGTACCCAATCCGGTGTCAGGCCGGTGGACTCCTTGAACCCGTAGTTCCAGCCGGCGAAGACGAAGTCGGGGGCAGCGGCCTGGACGATTTCGCGGGTGAACGCCAGGCCGAGTTCCGGGGTGGACTCGAATTCGGCGCGCCAGGGCGAGGATTCGACGTCGCGTTCCTTGCCGGGATAGCTGGTGTAACCCACGAGGCGATCGGCAAGGCCGAGGGCGAACATGATCTCGGTGATGCCGGTGTCGTTGGCAACCACCCGCTGGGGCACGCCCTCCACGGTCAGCGGCGTACCACAGTTGACTACCGTGACCGCGGCGGCGTCGCCTGCCGCGGCGGGCTGTTCCACCTCGGCACCGCAGGCGGTCACCGTGGCGAGCAGTGCCACGGCGGCCGCGAATGCCGAACCCGTGCGCGTCAACCGCATCTATTGCTCCTGTTCGTCGAAGATGATCTGGGGCACGCCCAGCCTCGGATGGGTGACGATGTGGCCGCCGATGGCGAACCAGCGGCGCACGATTCCGGGGGTGAGCACGTCTGCGGGCGTGCCCGAGCACACCAGGCGGCCGCGGTTGAGCACGAAGAGCCGGTCGCAGTACTGGGCGGCGAGGTTGAGGTCGTGCAGGGCCGCCACCACGGTGATTCCCAGGGCGCGGGCGGCCGACAGCAGGCTGTACTGATGGTGCACGTCCAGGTGATTGGTCGGCTCGTCGAGCACCAGCACCCTGGGCTGCTGCGCCAGCGCGCGGGCGATCAGGACGCGCTGGCGTTCACCACCGGACAGAGACAGGAAACCGCGGTGCGCCAGATGCCCGGCGTCGGCGGTCGCCATCGCCTCGGCGCAGATCCGCTCGTCCTCCCGCAGCGTCGACCGCAGCGCAGCAGCATGCGGCAACCGCCCGGTCTCGACGACCTCGCGGGCGGTGAAGTCGAACTGCATGTCGGTGTCCTGCGTCAGCGCGGCCACCTGTCGGGCATTGTTCTTCATGCTGATCGCGGCGATGTCGTCGCCGTCGACGAGGACCCGGCCCGACGCCGGGGACAACGCCCGGTACAGGCAGCGCAGCAGGGTCGACTTGCCACTGCCGTTCGGGCCGACGATGCCGACGAAACTGCCTGCCTCGATACCGAGCGTCACCGATTCGACGATGCGCGCGCCGTCGATCTCGACGGACACGTCCTGGTAGTCGACCCGCATCACCGGCCACCCACCATCGCGCCGCGCCTGCGCATCAACAGCAGGAACACCGGCACACCGACCGCCGCGGTGATCGCACCGAGCGGCAACTCCTGCGGTGGGACCAGCGTGCGGGCGAGCAGATCGGCGGTCACCAGGAACACCGCCCCCAGCAGTGGCGCGATGACGATCAGCCTGCGGTGATCGGCGCCGACCAGCAACCTGGCCACGTGCGGCACCACCAGGCCCACGAAACCGATGGCCCCGCACACCGCCACGAAACAGCCGGTCATCGCGGCCGCGACCACGAACAGCAGCAGCCTCAGCCGGGCGGCGTCCATACCCAGCGCGGCGCTGACCTCGTCGCCCATCGACAGCGCGTTCAGTCGTCGCGCACACACCACGATCACCACCGAACCCGCCGCGCAGACCACGGCCACCGAGGGAACCGCGCTCCATGTGACGCCAGCCAGGCTGCCGAGCAGCCAGAACATCACCGACCGGGCCGCGTCCCCACGCGGCGCCAGGAACACCAGCACCGTTGTCGCAGCGGAGAATCCGTATCCGAGAGCCGCGCCGGTCAGCACCAGACGCAACGGCACCAGCCCCGCGGCCGTGCGCGCCATCAGGTACACGAGCACGGTCGCGGCCAGCGCGCCCGCGAACGCCGCCGTCGACAGTGCGTAGACCCCGAGCGCGCCGAAGGCGCCGAACAGCACGACCGCGGCCGCGCCCACCGACGCTCCTGAGGAGATGCCGAGCACGTACGGATCGGCCAGCGCGTTGCGCACCATCGCCTGCACGATAAGCCCGACCCCGCTCAACCCGGCGCCCACCAGCGCCGCGGTGAGCACACGCGGCAGCCGGGAATCCACCACGATCCGGTAGTTGGCGATATCGGCGGCCGCCACGGGGCCACCGGAGAGCTCGGCCCACAGGAACCCGAGGGCATCGCGCCAGGGGATGGGCGCGGTACCGAACATCAACGCGAGAATCGACATCGCGAGCAACGCCACAAGGGTGGCGGCGGCCAAGGTGGCCACGGACAATCGACGCACTACCAGAACCTTCACGGATCGAACCCGGCCGGTCGATCCGAGACAGCACACGAGGACGTGCACGCAGAGCGAGCCCGTGACCTCGCCGACCGCTCCCTCGGGGTCGACAAGCGACCACACCGAACGGCGCGGCCACGCCGGCAGGTCTTCGGACTCGTGGACCCGGGACCGGACGAACCGATCCCACCTACTAGCGGTCGCTTCCCGGGTGGACACCCAGTGCTGTGTGACCGCGGTCGTTCCCACTCACCGCTGCGGGGCAGTTCCGGACTTCCACCGGATTCCCTCTTGCGAACCGCCCGGCCGAAGCCGAGCGGTAGCCGACGCGCCGCCACGGTAACACTCGCGCCGATGGTGCAGCGCCACGGTCACGCGTTCGATATGGCCCACGGAGTTCAGCTGAGGTGGTGATGGCATGCGTGCGGACCTGGTGGCGGCGCGTACTCCGTTGAGCCGGTCGCCCAGCTGACGATCCCGGCAGTTCCGGTGGTCCGCTGCATCGAATGGCATCCCGCCCGCCGTGCGTCGTCGAGGTGCTCGACCGGAGCGTCGGCTCGGTTTCGGTGAGGACCCCGGTAGGCGGGGGAGTGGTGCTGGCCTATCCTGGTTCCGCAGCTGGTTCGTCCCGTGCCGCTGTGGTGTGCGCGGGACGTCGAAGCTCCTCGCTCGGTGACGAGCGGAGGGCGAGAGGGAACCCGGTGAGAATCCGGGACTGTCCCGCAGCGGTGAGCGGGAACGACCGCCGTCACACAGCACTGGGCCACACGGCCTGGGAAGCGACGGCGTGGTAGTACCAGCCCGGGAAGTGCTCGATCCCGGGTCGACCCGTCGTGGTCGATGCCCGCGAGTCCGAAGACCTGCCGGTTGTGCTGGACACGCCGTGTCCAGCGGCCGTCGCCTCGCGGATTGGGCGCTACGCCGACATCTCACGCATTCGGTTTGTCCGGGTGCGTTGTCGTCGTGCGCGTCCGGACAGGTGGCGGCTGACCCTGCCATCGACGGAGCACATGACATGTCGAAACCTCTGAGTCCGTTCAGCGCGACGGTGCTGGGACTGCCGCGAATCGGACCGAACCGGGAACTCAAGCGGGCCGTCGAGGCCTACTGGGCGGGACGCACCGACGCGCCGACGCTGCACCGGAGCGCGAAAAAGCTGCGCGTCGACCAATTACGGGTCGCGCAGGCCGCCGGTCTGGATTCGGTCCCGGTGGGCACCTTCTCCTACTACGACCATGTGCTCGACACCGCGGTGCTGCTCGGTGTCCTGCCCGAACGGGTGTCGGGTATCGAGGACGACCTGGACCGCTACTTCGCGGCCGCGCGCGGCACCGACACCATCGCCCCGCTGGAGATGACCAAGTGGTTCGACACCAACTACCACTATCTCGTTCCCGAGCTCGCCGCCGACACCGCATTCACGCTGGATCCGGGCAAGCTGCTCGGTGAACTGGCCGAGGCGCAGGAGCTGGGCGTGCCCGCCCGGCCGGTGGTCGTCGGCCCGGTGACCTTCCTGAAGCTGGCCAAGACCGTCGACGGCAGTGCAGCGCTGGACCGGATCGCCGATCTCGTGCCGCTCTACCGCAGGTTGCTGTCCCTACTGGCCGAGGCGGGCGCGGTGTGGGTGCAGATCGACGAGCCGATCCTGGTGACCGATCTCGACGAGGCCGAACTCGAACTCGTCACCTCGGTCTACCGGGAGCTGGCCGGGGCCACCGACCGACCCGCGCTGCTGGTGGCGACCTACTTCGGCAAGCCCGGTCCCGCTCTCGCGGCGCTGGCGGCCACCCCGGTGGAGGCCATCGGGGTCGACTTCGTCTCCGGCGCCACGGTCGAGGAGGTCGCGTCGCTTCCGGCGTTGGCGAGCAAGCTGCTGGTCGCCGGCCTGGTCGACGGCTACAACGTCTGGCGCACAGATCCGGACCGGGCGCTCGGGGTGCTGGCGACGCTGCTGGGCAGCGCTGCGGCCGTCGCGGTGTCCTCGTCGTGCTCGCTGCTGCACGTGCCCTACTCGCTGGAACAGGAGCCCGAGGTGGAGCCGCGGCTGCGCTCGTGGCTGGCCTTCGGCGGGGAGAAGGTCGCCGAGATCCGCATGCTGGCCACCGCGCTGCGCCAAGGCGCCGACGCCGTCGCCACCGAACTCGCCGAGGCACGGGCCGCGATCGCCGACCGACGGCAGGACCCCCGCCTGCACAACGGCGCGGTCCGGGCGCGGCTCGAGTCCCTCGGGCCCGATGCCGCGCGGCGCGCGCCCGCCGAGCAGCGTGGGCAGGCCCAGCAGCAACGGCTGAACCTGCCCCCGTTGCCGACCACCACGATCGGTTCGTTCCCACAGACTGGGCAGATCCGTGTCGCCAGGGCCGAACTGCGTGCCGGGAAGATCGATGCCGCCGAGTACGAGCGCCGGATGCGCGCCGAGATCGCCGCGGTCCTCACCTTGCAAGAGGAGATCGGCCTGGACGTGCTCGTGCACGGTGAACCCGAACGCAACGACATGGTCCAGTACTTCGCCGAGCAGCTCGACGGCTTCTTCGCCACCGCCAACGGCTGGGTCCAGTCCTACGGCACCCGCTGCGTGCGCCCGCCGATCCTCTACGGCGATGTCACCCGTCCGCGGCCGATGACCGTCGCGTGGAGCACCTACGCGCAGTCGCTGACCGACAAGTCGGTCAAGGGGATACTCACCGGACCGGTCACCATCCTGGCCTGGTCGTATGTGCGCGACGACCAGCCCCTGGCCGACACCGCACGTCAGATCGCGCTGGCTATCAGGGACGAGACGGTGGACCTGCAGGCCGCGGGCATCAGGATCATCCAGGTCGACGAACCCGCGCTGCGCGAACTGCTGCCGTTGCGCGAGGCCGACAAGCCCGCCTATCTCGACTGGGCAGTGCACGCCTTCCGGCTGGCCACCAGCGGTGTCTCCGACGCCACCCAGGTCCACACCCACCTGTGCTACTCGGAATTCGGCGAGATCATCGGCGCCATCGCCGGACTGGACGCCGACGTGACCTCGATCGAGGCGGCGCGCTCGCATATGGAGGTGCTCGACGATCTGAACGCCGCCGGCTTCGATCTGGGAGTCGGTCCCGGCGTCTACGACATCCATTCGCCTCGCGTGCCGAGCGTCCAGGAGATCATCGAGTCGCTGCAGCGAGCCCTGAAAGCCGTCCCGCCGCAACGGTTGTGGGTCAACCCCGACTGCGGGCTCAAGACCCGCCGCACCGAGGAGGTGGTCGCCTCGCTGCGCAACCTCGTGGCCGCGGCCGCCGCGCTGCGCTGAGAATGCCCGTGACCGGGTGACGCGCTCGTGACCGGGCGGCCGACGGCGGTATTCGCACCGTGTCGGCCGCCCGGTCGTCGAGGAACTCGGTCGTGGTGTGTCGGGCCGGAGATGTTCGTCGGAAAGGTGGTCGCGATGGAGAAGATGTATGCGGGGGGCAGGCTGCGCGCCCTGCGGGAGCAGCGCAAGCTGTCGCAGTCCGGGTTGGCAAAAATGCTCGGGTTGTCGGTGAGCTATGTCAACCAGCTCGAGAACGACCAGCGGCCGCTGACCGTCCCGGTGCTGATGCGGTTGACCACGACCTTCGACCTCGAAGTCGGCTTCTTCGCCCCGGAGACCGACGCGCGCCTGCTCGCGGACCTGCAGGAGGTCTTCGCCGAGAATCCCGAGGCGGGCCCGCTGACCAGCGGTGAACTCGACGACCTGCTGTCCCGGGCGCCCGCCGCCGCGCGGCTGCTGATCCATCAGCATCGTCGGCTGCGCGCCGCCGACGACCAACTCGACCAACTGACCGCGGGTATCGACGGACCGGCGGCGGCTCCTCGGGCGGCGATGCCCTACGAAGACGTCCGCGACTACTTCTACGACCGCCGCAACCACATCCCCGCACTCGACCTCGCCGCCGAGCAGCTCTTCGACCGCAACGGATTCACCCTCGGCGGCCTGGACCTGCAACTGGCACGGCTGTTGCGCGACCAGCACGACGTGGCGGTGCGGATCCGCTCGGAGAATCCGGCCAAGCCGGGCCCGAAACGGATCTACGACCTCGCGACCCGCACTCTCACTCTCGCCCGCCGCCTCACCGCGGGACAGCGGGCATTCCAGCTCGCGACCCAACTGGCCTTCATCACCCAGACCGACGTGATCGAGGAATTGCTCGCCGAGACCGCGAGCCTGCCCGCGGAGTCGCGCCGCCTCTTGCGTATCGGACTCGCCAACTACTTCGCCGGCGCGCTCATTCTCCCCTATGGGAGATTTCTCGAAGCCGCCGAAAAAGCGCGCTACGACATCGATCTGCTCTCCGCTCAATTCGAGGTCGGATTCGAAACGGTATGTCACCGCCTGTCAACTCTGCAGCGGCGGGGCAGGCGCGGCGTGCCGTTCTTCTTCGTTCGCACCGACCGCGCGGGAAATATCTCGAAACGCCAGTCCGCCACCGCCTTCCACTTCTCCCGCGTCGGAGGAAGCTGCCCGCTGTGGGTGGTCCACGACGCCTTCGCGACCCCGGGCCGGATCAGGACACAGATCGCGCAGATGCCCGACGGCCGCACCTACCTGTGGCTGGCACGCACGACCGGAGAACGCAGCCCGGGCTATCGCGCGCCCTCCCGCGACTTCGCCGTCGGTCTCGGCTGTGACCTGACCTTCGCCGACAAACTCGTCTACTCACGGGGCCTGCCGATCCACGACCCCGCCGAAGCGGTGCCGATCGGTGCGGGCTGCCGGGTGTGCGAGCGCGGCGACTGCGCTCAGCGCGCGTTCCCGCAGATCGGCAGGCCGCTGGCCGCCGACGAGAACCGGCCGGCTGCTACCCCTTATGCCCCTGCCTCGCCAGTGGCCGGCTACCGGGCCGATCAGTGGTGATTCACCGGTAGCGGATCCGCGGACCTGCTCGGCACCGGTGCGCGGTGGCGCGAAATCGGCGATTCCCGGCCCGGAACATCCCTGTGAATTCCTTTCGCAGGTTACACAGAAATATCGCGAGGCTTCCACAGAATTCGCTCTCTGCAACGGCTTTTCCGCAGGTAGTCGCCCTCGGTAGCGTTCGGGCCAAGCGAATACGACGACGCCATGGAGGCCTGATCCGTGAAGAATCATCTCGTCCGCACCCACCGCTCGGCAGAGCACTTCCCGCGAGAGGAGCACCTGGCCTGGCGCATCGCCGAGGTCGCGGCCGACCCGGTCGAGGTCACCGCGCAGGTCGAGGAGATGATCGTCAACCGGATCATCGACAACGCGGCTGTCGCGGCGGCGTCGCTGATCCGCCGCCCGGTGTCCAACGCGCGGGCACAGGCGCTGGCGCATCCGTATCAGCCCGGCGCGACCGTGTTCGGCGTCGACGGCCGTTTCTCCCCGGAATGGGCTGCCTGGGCCAACGGCGTCGCGGTGCGGGAACTGGATTTCCACGACACCTTCCTGGCCGCCGAGTACTCCCATCCCGGTGACAACATCCCGCCGATCCTGGCGGTGGCCCAGCACACCGGCCGCACCGGCCACGACCTGATCCGCGGCCTGGCCACCAGCTACGAGATCCAAATCGACCTGGTCCGTTCGATCTGCCTGCACGAGCACAAGATCGACCACGTCGCCCACCTGGGCCCCTCGGCGGCCGCGGGCATCGGCACCCTGCTCGGCCTGGATCCTGAGACCATCTATCAGGCCATCGGCCAGGCGCTGCACACGACCACCGCCACCCGTCAGTCCCGCAAGGGCGAGATCTCCAGCTGGAAGGCCTACGCGCCCGCTTTCGCGGGCAAGATGGCCGTCGAGGCCGTCGACCGGGCGCTGCGCGGCGAGGGCGCGCCGTCACCGATCTGGGAGGGCGAGGACGGTGTGATCGCCTGGCTGCTCGACGGCCCGGACACGGAGTACTCGGTGCCGCTGCCGGGGCCGGGCGAGCCCAAGCTCGGCATCCTCGACACCTACACCAAAGAACACTCCGCCGAATACCAGTCGCAGGCCCCGATCGACCTGGCCCGCCGCATGCGGGACCGGATCGGCGATCTGGATCAGATCGCCTCGATCGTGCTGCACACCAGCCACCACACTCACGTGGTCATCGGCACCGGCTCGGGCGATCCGCAGAAGTTCGACCCGACCGCCTCGCGCGAAACCCTCGACCACTCGGTCATGTACATCTTCGCCGTCGCGCTGCAGGACGGCACCTGGCATCACGAGCGCTCCTACGCGCCCGAGCGCGCGCGGCGTCCGGACACCGTGGAGCTGTGGCGCAAGATCTCCACCGCCGAGGACCCGGAATGGACGCGCCGCTACCACTCCACCGACCCGAACGAGAAGGCCTTCGGCGCCCGCGCGGAGATCACCCTGAAGAGCGGCGAGGTCATCGTCGACGAGTTGGCGGTCGCCGACGCCCACCCGCTGGGCGCTCGTCCGTTCGCCCGCGAGCAGTACATCACCAAGTTCCGCACCCTCGCCGAGGGTGTCATCGATCCGGTCGAGCAGGACCGCTTCCTCGAGGTGGTCCAGCGTGCGGGTGGGCTGTCCGCGAGTGAGTTGTCGGAGCTCACGTTCACCGTCTCCGCGGACGTGCTCGCCCGTGCGCCCCGGTCGCCGAAGGGACTGTTCCGATGACCGGCCTGCTCGCCTCGACCACCTCGGCCGCCGACAAACGTGTCGCCTTCCGCTCGGGCCTGACCTCGGGGAGCATCCAGCGCATCCCGGGCGCGTTCAACCCGCTGGTCGCCGAGCTCATCCAGGAGATCGGCTTCGAGGGCGTCTACGTCTCCGGCGCGGTGCTCTCGGCCGACCTCGGCCTGCCCGACATCGGGCTGACCACCCTGACCGAAGTCGCAGGCCGCGGCCACCAGATCGCGCGGGTCACCGATCTGCCGGTGCTCATCGACGCCGACACCGGATTCGGTGAGCCGATGAGCGCGGCACGGACGGTCAGCGTCCTCGAGGACGCCGGGATCGCGGGCTGCCATCTCGAGGACCAGGTCAACCCGAAGCGCTGCGGCCACCTCGACGGCAAAGCCGTGGTCCCCACCGACGAGATGGTGCGCAGGCTGGCCGCTGCCGTATCCGCGCGCCGCGACCCGAACTTCGTGATCTGCGCCCGCACCGACGCCGCGGGCATCGAGGGCATCGACGCCGCCGTCGACCGCGCGAAAGCCTACGCCGAGGCAGGCGCGGACCTGATCTTCACCGAAGCGCTGCACACCCCGGCGGACTTCGAGAAGTTCCGTGCCGCGGTCGACACGCCGTTGCTGGCCAACATGACCGAGTTCGGCAAGTCGGAACTGTTGTCGGCCTCGACCCTGGAGAAAATCGGCTACAACGCCGTCATCTACCCGGTCACCACCCTGCGCCTGGCCATGTACGCCGCGGAGGCCGGCCTGCGCGAGATCTTCGCCGAGGGCACCCAGTCCGGTCTGCTCGACCGCATGCAGCACCGGAGCCGTCTCTACGAGCTGCTGCAGTACGAGCGCTACAACGAATTCGATTCCGAGGTCTTCAATTTCACGCTGGGAAGGAATCAGTGATGACGGATACCGCGATACCGACCATCTACAAGGGGCTGGCCGGAGTCGTCGTCGACACCACCGCCGTCTCCAAGGTGGTCCCGGAAACGAACTCGCTGACCTACCGCGGCTATCCGGTCCAGGATCTGGCGGCGCACTGCTCCTTCGAACAGGTCGCCTACCTGCTCTGGTACGGCGAACTGCCCACCGATGCCGAACTGGAACGCTTCCAACAGCAGGAACGCGCGTCCCGCCGAGCCGACCGGTCGTTGCTGTCGCTGGTCGCCAAGCTGCCCGACAACTGCCACCCGATGGATGTGGTGCGCACCGCCATCAGCTACCTGGGCGCCGAAGACCCGCTCGAGGACGACAACTCCGCGAAGGCCAACCGCGCCAAGGCATTGCGCATGCTGGCCGTGCTGCCGACCATCGTCGCCGCCGACCACCGGCGCCGCCGCGGCCTCGACCCGATCGCCCCGCATTCCCACCTCGGTTACGCGCAGAACTTCCTGAACATGTGCTTCGGGGAGATCCCCGCACCCGAACTGGTCAAGGCATTCGAAGTCTCGCTGATCCTCTACGCCGAGCACAGCTTCAACGCCTCCACCTTCGCCGCCCGCGTGGTCACCTCGACACTGTCGGACATCTACAGCGCGGTCACCGCCGCCATCGGCGCCCTCAAAGGCCCCCTGCACGGCGGTGCCAACGAAGCGGTCATGCACGACATGCTCGCCATCGGCGACCCGTCCCAGGCCGAAGCGTGGATGCGCGAGAAGCTGGCGAAGAAGGAAAAGGTCATGGGCTTCGGCCACCGGGTCTACAAGAACGGTGACTCCCGGGTGCCCACCATGAAGAAGGCCTTCCTCGACATCGCCGCCGCCACCGACGGCGGCAAGTGGGTGCAGATGTACGAGATCCTCGCGCGCACCATGAACGAGGCCACCGGCCTCGAGCCCAATCTCGACTTCCCGACCGGCCCGGCCTACTACCTGCTCGGTTTCGACATCGAGGTGTTCACCCCGATCTTCGTGATGAGCCGGATCACCGGCTGGACCGCCCACATCATCGAGCAGGGTGAATCCAACGCCCTGATCCGGCCGCTCAGCGAGTACGTCGGCGTCCCGCAACGGCCCGTCGTCGCCTGAGCCCGTCCTTTACATCCAGTCGTCGATGGCCGGCACAACCATTTCGCCACGGACCGCGCTGTTCGATCAGCTCGGTCTTCATGCCCGCGGTTTCGGTGCCCGCCGGATCGCAGAAGTTCCTGCTCCGAAGACACGACGGATCGGCCGCAACAAAGCCTTCCGAGCCGACCGCTGATGGGGTAAAAGCCATCGCCTCAGCGCTGACCACCTTGCCCGCCTCGCTGCGCCTGACTCTGACCTGGGACCGCGGCAAGAGAGCTGGCCGCCACGCCGAGCTCCCCCCTGACAGGGATCGGAGAAGCGGTGTGCGATCGTTGGTGCCGCCCTCTGTGGGGTCAGCGCTGGTGTCCGAAGGGGGACTTGAACCCCCACGCCCTATACGGGCACTAGCACCTCAAGCTAGCGCGTCTGCCATTCCGCCACCCGGACTCGTGCTGTGTTCAGTTGTGTGGCCCACCGGGCCGGTGCATCAAGATCATAGAGGTGGGGCCGGGTGGAATACCAAATCGCGGCCCGGTGGGCGACCCGTCAGGGGCGGGTCATGGTGAGGAATTCGGCCGGAGTCCGGCGCGGGGTCGGTTCGTGGCTTTCCGTGTCGGGGGCGACGCCGACGCGGATCACCACTTGCGGAATACCCTCGCGCCCAGCCAGATTCGCGACGACCTGACGGGTCGTAGGGGCTTCGGTGATGTGGGTGAGCGGACAGGTGGACAGGCCCGCGGCAGCGCATTCGAGCAGGACCGCCGACATGGCCTCGCCTGTGTGCAGCCACCAGTAGGGAGTGTCACCCGCGGTACTCAGGACGAGCAGGGCGGCCTCGTCCTCGAGATCGGCCCGGCGGCTGGACTCGCCTCCCGCGGGGAAGACCCGACCCGCGGGCACGCGCGATGCCTCCTCCTCAGAGGCCAAGGCGTGCGCGGGGACGCCATAGGGCGATTGATCGTGGCCGGTCCACCAGCGGAGTTCGGCTTGGTAGGGCATGTCGTAGTGACGTAAGGCCGTCGAGTGTTGCGCGGCGGAGGCCAGGCGCTCCGGCGCGGTCTCATCGAGGACGGCGAGGCTCACGTCGTGGGGGTCGGCGAGCTTGCGCGCGGTGCGCACCAGGGTCACCAGATCGCTGGGGGAGCGTAAGGGGAGTCGGTCGGTCCGGCGTTGTTCGATCGCCTGGGCGCGGGCCCGCACGCCGGGAGGCGGGTCGGGCCAGGGCCGGAAGGTGAGGGTGGCGAGGTGCCCGGGATGAGCCGAGGGGGGGAAGCGGTCGACGTCGGTATGCCAGCCCGCGGCGGCGAAGGCGGTGCGGGCGTGATGCAGCATCGCTCCGCAACTGATCATCAACTGCCTGCCGTTCGGGTCGGTGGCGGTGAGGCGGCGCTCGTCGTCCCGGAACAGGCGTAGCTCGGCTCCGTCGAATTCCCACCGCCACGGCTGGGTGTTGTGGATCGACGGCGCTCGCGAGGCGCGGGCCATGACGGCGAACACCGTCGGCTGGTCGGGGACCGTGAGCTCAGCGCGTTGGTCGGTCATAGGTCCAGTGTGGTCCCCGCACGCCCTTCTGCACAGGGGTTGAACGGCCATCGCAGGTCGCACGGCGCGCCATGAGAGGCAGGCGATCGGGTGGCCGATGACTCTTGCGGACCTCGCCCTCAGCGGTCGTGTGCCACGAGGACAGGGCAATGCGCGCGCTGGATCATGGCGTTGGCGGTGGAGCCCAGCGGCAAGCCGGGGAATCCGCCTCGACCGCGCGCCCCGACGACCAGCAGTTGCGCCGTCTTCGACCACATCACCAGGTGGTGACGCGCACCGCATCGGTAGACGTGTTGCTCGACGGTGACTTCCGGGTACTTCTCGCGCCACGGCGCCAGCCCGTCGCCCAGCAGCGCCGCCGCGGCGGCCTCGGTCTCGGGCAGGGTTTCGTCCTCGACCGCCTCGTCCAGCTCGCCGAAAGGCAGATCGCTCCATGCGTGCACGGCGACCAGGGCGCAGCCTCGTTCGCTCGCCTCGGCGAATGCCGCCTCGACGGCGCGGTGGCCGGCGAGGCCGCCGCGCTGATCGGCGTCGATGCCGACGACCACCGGGCCGGTGCCGTCGTCCCGGTGGGTGAACTCGGAGTCGCGGACGACGACGACCGAGCCTTCGGCATGACCGGTCACCGCGAGCAGGGTGGAGCCGAGATGGGTCGCGGCGCCGCCGGTGCCCGTCGCGCCGAGCACGAGCAGGTGGGCGGTAGGGGAGTGGCCGATCAGCGCGGGTGCCGCGCCTCCGTCGAGCGACGCGGTGTCGATGACGACGCCGGGCTCCACGCGACGAGCGACCGCGGCGGCGCTCAGCAGCCGTTCGACTCCGCGTTCGCGCACCGTGCGCATGCCGAGACCATCGGGATCGGTCAAGGCGTCGTGCGCGGGATCGATGTCGAGCGCGTGCACGAGCACGAGCTGCCGCCCCCGTCGCGCGGCCATCGTCGCCGCCCAGCGCACCGCGCGCTCGCTGCCCACGGAGCCGTCGACACCCACGACGACAGCGGCCGATCGACTCCGGTGTGGATCGAGGGCGTGCGGAACAGACATCGGGATGCCCTTTCGATGCTGCGGGACCGGGTGACTACCCGCACCGCCATCGCGATCGGGTCTGCGACGATTCTGGTGATCCCGGCACCGCGCGCGAAACGGGCCAGGGTCCCGGGCCGCAAGGGCTTTGGGCCTCGATTGGCGGCAGGGCGGCGATCAGTGGTGCGGAGGCTCGCCGGTGACGATGTGGTCGGCGTGGTTGAGTCCCTCTTCGACCAGGCGGGTGACGTGTCCGCCGCGTAGCCGGTAGATCACCCGGCGGCCTTCCCGGCGGGTGTCGACCAGTCCGGTGAACCGCAGCTTCGCCAGGTGCTGGCTGACCGCCGTGCGGGACGCGCCGCAGGCATCGACGAGCGCGGTGACATCGGCTTCGCCGTGGGTGAGCAGCCAGAGCAGGTGCAGGCGGGTGGGGTCGGCGAGCATCTGGAAGATGCCGGTGGCGGTGTCGAGGCGGCTGGGGTCGGGGGAGACCGGGTGCTGGAGGCTGGCCGCGGGTTCGGATTGTCGGCTCGCCACGTGCTCGGCCATCGCCCTCACCACTCTCATCGCAGCGCCGGCGCCGCTTCCACGTGCCGGTCCGCCGGCGTGGTTCGCGCGGCGGCAATAGCTGCGAGTGTAGCGATCACGGCCGATGCGGCCGCCGCGAAGCCGGGTCCGGCATGCGTACCGAGCCATCCGGTGAGGGGATAGGTGAGCAGGAAACAGGCATGCGACAGCGAGAACTGCGCGGTGAAGACGGCGGGCAGTTCCGGCTCGGCGCATTCCGAACGCAGCAGGCGAGCGGAAGGAGTGTTGACCGCGGAGGTGCCCATGCCCAGCGCCACCCAGCACATGCCGAGCGCCGCCCAGCCGCCCACCGAGCCGGGGCGGCCCGCGAGCGACAGGGCTGTCACGATCAGTGCCGCCGAAATCAGCGCGCAGCCGGCGAGCATCAACATCCGGTCGGTGACGACGGTGAGCAGGCGCGGCACGGCCAGCGCGACGACCATGGATCCCGCGCCGTAGCAGGCCAGCGCGATCGCGACGCCGGTATCGGACCCGCCGAGCGCGTCGCGCACGAAGACGACCGTGCCGACCACCACCAGCGCGGTCCCCGCCGCCACGACCATGTTCATCGCGAGCAGTCCGCGCAGCACCGGCCGGGCGAGCATCACCCGAGCCCCCGCCAGGATCCGGTCGGCCAGCGGGGTGGACCGGTCGGTGGCAGGCCGGACGGGCAGGGCGGTCCGCACCACCAGCAGCCCGGAGCAGACGAAGCCCGCCACGGTGCCCATGAACAGCCAGTGATAGCCGATCAGCGTCAGCAACAGCGCGGCCAGCATCGGGGAGAACAGTGCCTCGAGGTCGTAGGCCAGCCTGGACAGTGACAGCGCCCGCGTGTAGTCCCGCTCGTCGGGCAGCACCGAGGGGATCACCGATTGGAACGCGGGCGTGAACGTCGCCGAGGCGGCTTGCAGGACGAAGATCAGCACGTAGATCTGCCAGACCTGCGATACCGAGGGCAGCAGCAACGCGACGCTCGCCCGCACGGCATCCGCGGTGACGAGCACCGTGCGCCGGGGCAGTCGGTCGGTCACGGCCGCGACCACCGGAGCGAGCCCGACATAGGCCACCATCTTGATCGCCAGTGCCGTGCCGAGCACCACGGCCGCCGCGCTCCCGGCCAGGTCGTAGGCGAGTAGTCCGAGTGCGACGGTCAGCAGTCCGGTTCCCACCAGCGCGACCACCTGCGCCGCGAACAACCGCCTGAACACCGGGTGCGTGAGCACATCCCGCAGGTCTCCGGCACCGCTACCTCGATCCACGTCGTACTTTCTACACGTGCGCACGTGCGCACGCAATGTCTCGATTCGTGACCGGTGCGTTCCCCCGAAATGCCCGCGCGGACCGGGCACGGTAGAACTGGTTCCAGCCGGGCGAGGTCGCCCGCGAGATCGAGAGGTTGCCGACGTGGACAAGGACTCCTTCCGGACACTGTTCGACCTGAGCGGCCGGACGGCGATCGTCACCGGTGGGACCAGGGGAATCGGCCTGGCCATCGCCGAGGGATTGGCCTGCGCGGGCGCGAATGTCGTCGTCGCCAGCCGCAAGCCGGAGGCCTGTGAGCAGGCCGCGGCACGGCTGCGTGAGCTGGGCGGCGAGGCGCTCGGGGTGCCGACTCATCTCGGTGAGATCGCTGCCCTGCGCGGGCTCGTCGATGCCACCGTCGAGCGCTTCGGCGGCATCGACATCGTCGTCAACAATGCCGCCAACGCGTTGGCGCAGCCATTGGCGACAATGCAACCCGAGGCGGTCGAGAAGTCCTTCGCCGTCAATGTCAACGGACCGCTCTTCCTCGTCCAGGCTGCCCTGCCGCACCTGCGGGCCAGCGACCACGCGGCGGTTCTCAATCTCGGCTCGGTCGCCGCGCTGCAATTCGCCGGCGGCCTGTCGATGTATGCGGCGGGCAAGGCCGCGCTGCTGTCGTTCACCCGATCCATGGCGGCCGAATTCGCCGCCGACGGCATCCGCGTCAACGCCATGGCGCCCGGCGCGGTGAACACCGACATGGTGCGGAAGAACCCGCCGGAATTCGTCGAGGCGATGGCGCAGGCCCCGCTGCTGCGCCGGATCGCCGAACCCGACGAGATGGTCGGCACCGCGCTGCTGTTGTGCTCGGACGCGGGCAGTTTCATCACCGGTCAGACCGTCCTCGTCGACGGCGGCACCGTCGCCCGCTGACCTATCCGGCGTGGAACCCGCTCCGAGTCAGTTCGCGTCCGCGCGGGACAGGACTGCCACGAGGAAGTCGGAGTTCTCGGTGAACGGGCGCAGATCCCAGGTCGACAGGAGCAGGTCGACCTTCAGGCCGTTGGTCTCGGCGTCGGTGAGGAAGTCGGTGAACGCGTAGTCACGCCCCGCGCCGAACCCGACGACCGCGCGCCCGTCCGGAGCGAGGTGGCGGGCGAATCCCGCCAGTACCGCGCCGCGTGTCTGCGGGGCGACGAAGGTGACGACATTGCCGGCACAGACGATCGCGTCGAAGTCGCCCGGAATACCCCGGGCGGGCAGATCGAGTCCGGCGAGGTCGCCGACCAGCCAGGTCGGCCCCGGGTGATCGGCTTCGGCGGCCGCGATCAGCACCGGGTCCACATCGACACCGACCACCACGTGGCCCACCTCGTGCAGATGACCGCCGACCCGTCCCGGCCCGCACCCCGCGTCGAGCACCCGCGCGCCACGCGGGAGCATCGCGTCGATCAGCCGTGCTTCGCCGTGGAGATCGTGCCCCTGAGCCGCCAGATCGCGGAACCGCTGGATGTAGCGGTCGGAGTGGGCCGGATCCTCGGCGACGATCTCCTCCCATTTGCTCGGGACTCGCTCACCCTGGCTCATCGTCGCATCCTCTCCCTCGCGTGGTCCGTCCCCTCGATCCTGCCCGATCGGCGTTGCGGTCGCGTCCGCACCGCCCGCGACGACGACGGCGTGCTGCCGGAAGGTGAATCCACGGAGGAACCGGATGTGGCCCGGTAGGGTGGCCCCCACAGTCGACGCGGGCAACGGGGGAGACATCCTGATGGAAGTCCTCATCGCCGAACGCCACATCCACTTCACGGACTACCCGTTTCCGGGCGCCACCGTCCACCCTGCGGGCACCCTCGGACCCGAGGTGATTCGCGACGCCGACAGCACGGCGGTGCCCCCACAGATCCGTACCGTCCTCGGCGAAACCCTGTTCGTCCCGCGTGCACTGGACACCGAGCTCGCACGGTTCTGCCTGCGCCACGACATCCCCGAAGTCCGCAGATCCGACCTCTGGGCGGATCTGCTCGAGCCGTTCCTCGACACCGAGATCGATGCCGAATCCGCGGGCGCGACCTTCGCGCGCCTGTGTGCGGCCGGATTCTCCCGGGAAGAGATCGAGGCCGTCCGCGAGCGCGTCGGCTCGCTGATGTACCACTACAACTTCGTCGCCATGGTCTGGGAGTGGGGCTACCTGGGTCTACACGACCTCTTGCACGCCGCCTCCGGCCCCCTCGTCGCGGCGGACGTGCGAGCCGAACTCGGCGATGGGTCGGCCTTCTACGACTGGGCCATGCGCATCGCCGAACGGCACCCCTGAGCCGCGAAACGGGCGGTCACGCGGCGCGGAGAAGGTCCAGGAAGAAGGTCCTGATGTCCGCCGCGAGCAGGTCCGGCACCTCCATCGCGGCGAAATGACCGCCGCGATCGAACTCCGACCAGTGCCTGATGTCGTACAGCCGCTCGGCCAGCGGCCGGACCGACTGTGTGATGTCGTGGGCGAACACCGCCACCCCGAGAGGCGTGGGGCACGGCTGCACCCTTCTGGGTGCGTCGTGGTGCAGCCGCGCCGAGGACGCCGCGGTGGCGGTCAGCCAGTACAGCGAGACATCGGTGAGCACGCGCTCGTCGTCGACCGGTGTGCGCGGGTCGGTCCAGTGGGCGAAGCGTTCGGCGATCCAGGCCAGCTGGCCGACCGGCGAGTCGGTCAGCGCGTAGCCGATGGTCTGCGGGGTGGTCGCCTGCAGCGCCTGGTACGGCGGACGATTCGCCATCAGCTGCCTGATCTTGTCCAACCTGGCCTCGTCGGTCGCCGACAATGTGACATCGGCGTCCGGGTCCGGCCGGGTCGGCAGGTAGTTGACGTGCACGCCGACGACCTGTTCGGGCGCGACCGCGCCCAGCGCCGTCGAGATGCCCGAGCCGAAGTCGCCGCCCTGCGCGCCGTAACGCTCATAACCGAGACGGCGCATCAGCTCGGCCCAGGCCCGCGCGATCCGGACGATGTCCCAGCCGCGTTCGTGGGTCGGCCCGGAGAAGCCGTACCCCGGGATGGAAGGGATCACCAGGTGGAAGTCCTGTGAGAGCGGCTCGACCACGTCCAGGAACTCGAGGAACGAACCGGGCCAACCGTGCGTGAGGATCAGCGCGAGCGCATCTGGCTCCGGCGACCGGACATGGACGAAATGGATGTTCTGGCCGTCGATTTCGGTGGTGTAGTGGGGGAGCTTGTTCAGCTCGGCCTCGTGCGCGCGCCAGTCGTATCCGGTGCGCCAGTATTCGGCCAGCTCCCGCAACCGGCCCAGCGGGAAGCCGTAGTCCCAGCCGGCGTCGGCGACCTCGTCGGGCCAGCGCGTACGGGCCAAGCGGTCGTTCAGGTCGTCGAGATCGGCTCGGGGGATGTCGATGCGGAACGGTTCGATCATGATTTCACTCCAGGGGTGTTCGGCGCAGTCAGTGCTCGCGCATCCAGAGCAGCGTGGTCCGGGATTCGCGGAGCCGCCAGCCCGCGGGCGTGCGCACCGCTGTGCAGGTCAACCGCAGACCGCTGATCCGGTGGGGCGGGTTGCCGTCCCGATAGAAGTAGACGAGCGAGTTCGCCGACCCGGCCGCGTGATCGCCGTCGAGGTCCACCAGCAAGTCGGTGGTCAGGTGCTGGGTGTGTTCTCCGTCGACATGGGCTCGTCGCAGGAACTCGACCACCGTGTCGAAGCCGCCGAGATCTCCTCGGGGGCCGTGAATCTGCACGTCGTCGGTGAAGACGGTGTCGGCGTCGTCGTAGCGCCTCGTGTCGAGCAGGAGGGCGAAGCGGGTGAACAGGTCGGCGATCTGGATACGGTCGGCCGTGGAAGTGTCTGCGGGCAAGACGTCCTCGCTTTATTGGTGAAGCCAATGTTGGCATGTCCAACTATACCGATATTCGTTGGTTGCGCCAACGATGTAGGGTCGCTGTCATGGAGGAGACGCCCGAACGACTGACCACCAAACCCAGCTGGCTGCTCAACCAGCTGGCAGTGCACGCGCACCGGCTGGCGGCCGAGGGCTTCGCCGAGGTGGGCGCCCGGGGCTACCACTACCGAATCCTCGCCACCCTGGACGAATTCGGTCCCGCCAGTCAGGTGGAGATCGGTCGCCGGGGCAATATCGACCGCAGTGACGTGGTCGCGGCCATCAATGAACTTGCCGAGCAAGGGTTCGTCGAGCGCGCACCCGATCCCGGCGACCGCCGCCGCAACATCGTCACCCTGACCGAGACCGGTGCGCGGCAGTTGCGGCGTCTGGACCGAGCGCTCGACGAGGTGCAGGACGAACTGCTCGCACCGCTGGCCGCCGACGAGCGAAAGACACTGACCCACTTGCTCTGTCGGCTGCTCGATCACCACCGATAGCGGCGAGCGTGGGTTTCGGAGCCGGTACCGTAACCGGTGTCCCGTCTGCCGATCGGCGGGAATGCGCCTCGGTCGAGGCACACGATGACTCGGACCCGAGGGAACTCACATGCTCGATGGAATCCGCACGACCGCGCTCATGGCGGCGACCGTCACCACCGGGCTGATGGCCGGAGTCTTCGGGATCTACGCAGTAGCGATCATGCCCGGCCTGCGCGGCACCGACGACCGCACGTTCATCGGCTCCTTCCAGGCGATCGATCGCGCCATCGTCAATCCGCTGTTCCTGGCCACCTTCATGGGGGCCTTGATCCTGTCGGTGGCGGCCGCCGTGCTGCACCTGGGGCAGGGGCATCGATCGGTCCTGATGTGGGCGGCGGCCGCGGCGGTGCTGTATCTGATCGCGGTGGTCATCACCGTCTCGGTGCACCTGCCGCTCAACGACGCGTTGAAGGCCGCCGGATCGCCCGCGGACATGGCGGACCCGGCGGCGGTGCGCAAAGCGTTCGACGAGGCCCGCTGGATCTCCTGGAACATCGTCCGCGCGGTCACCAGCTCTGTCGCGTTCGGCTGCCTGGCGTGGGCGCTGGTGCAGTGGGGCCGGACCGAATGAGTCCGGTCCGACAGCGAAGTCGGAGCTGATCAGCGCGGGGCGGGATGGTGGGGCGCTCGTTCACGGCCGAGAGGATGCCACCTCGTCGACGAGCCCCCAGTCGAGCGCGCGAGACGCGTCCAATGCGGCGCCGGTGACGAACAGGTGCAGCGCGCGCCAGCGGCCGATGCGGCGGGGAATGCTGACCGTGCCGCCCGCGCCGGGGATCAGGCCCATGCTCACCTCGGGAAGCCGGAACACGGTGTCGGGAGTCGCGACGACGCAGTGGGCGAACGCGGGGATCTCGATGCCCGCGCCGACGCACTGGCCGTGCAGATCGACCCGCATGCGATGCGCCAGCCGCGCCATCGACCGGGCCGCGCCACCCCGTGTGCGGATGAAATGAGCCGTCGCGTGATCCGGAGCGTGCCCGAATTCGTCCAGGTCGCCGCCCGCGCAGAAGCACGGGCCCGCGCCGGAGAGCACCACCTTGGCGACGGTGTCGTCGACCAGCGCGATCCGGAGTGCCTCGACCAGGGCGTCGCGTACGGCGGTTCCATAGGCGTTGCGCCGTTCGGGCCGGTTGAGGGTGATGCGCAGCGTGCGGCCGTCGCGGTCGATCAGCACCGGGTCGGCGGCGGGAGGCGGCGGCAGGGGGCGGCCGAGGCCGCGGCGGGCGTCCAGCCAGCCGCGGAACTCCGCGCCGCCCTGCAGCGTGGAGTAGGCCAGCGATTCGACGTCGATGGCCTGTGGGATCGGCAGCGTCTCCGATATCCGCAGGACCTGGCCCGCGATCAGAGCCGCCTGCGGGTTCCGGGCAGCCGTTTCCACGAACTCGAGCAGCGCGGCGTCGACATCGGTCACGCTGACGATGGCCCTGTCCACCGTCATCTCGGGCGCATACGCGCCCTGTGTCGCCGGCATCGACATCGACGGGACAGCAGAGCCGGCCGGATCGTGAGCCCGGCCGGCTCCGGCATCGTCGGCGCGATCGTGGCCCTTCCCGAGACGCCAGCCGCCACCGGTGTGCGCCGAGGGCGCGTAAGTCAGGTCGAGCGCGGCTACGAGCGGCGCGAGCGAGGGCGGGATCGGCTGAGAACTCCGGCCGATGACGAGCTGATCGAGCATGGCGACACGGGAGGCCGCGACGGCGGCAAGAGTCTCGTCCGCCTGGTCGAGATCCACGATAAGGACCGGGTCGACCACGGTCGCGTAGGCGCCGGCCGAGGCGAGGTGCGCCACGCCGTCGACGAGCTGAGCAGCGGTGATGGTTCGTGCGTGACTGTCCATGACGTAGTCCCGACCTCCTGCGCCAAAGGTAACATCGGCCGGATGTGGACTCCCGGAAACGCCGATCCGGTGCGGGATTGGGCGGAGAGCGGGATCGTGTCGCTCACCGGCCGCGCCACCGGTGCGCCGGTCCTCCCGCCGGGACGAGCGGCTTCCGTGGCACGGGCACACAGCGCGTGGATCGCGGAAGTCACCGGCGGCGCGGTGCGGCTGGACGGCGCCCGACTGCTCTCCGAACGCGCCGCGTACACCGGCTTCCGCCGCGCGGGATCGGTATCGGCCGGGGGAGCGTGCCGGTTGCTGCCCACCGCCGACGGATGGGCAGCTGTCTCCTGTGCCAGGCCGGACGACCCGTCGCTGCTCTCGGCGCTGGCCTGCGCGGACCTCGTCGACGACGATCCGTGGCCCGCGGTGTCGTACTGGCTGGCCGGACATTCCGGAGCCGAGTTGGCCGAGCGGGCCGAGCTGCTCGGCGTCGCCGCGTGGCCGGTCGGCACGTCCTGTGGGCCTCTGACGCCGAGCGGCGCGCGTTGTGTCGATGCCCCGGAGGGGACCGAGGCTCGCGCCTCGGGAGCACCGCACCGCGTCGACAGACACGACCGCGCTGTGGACCGGGCGACGGGAAACCCGCCTTCGATCGGCGGGTCAGGTGCGGATGGCGCTCCGACCTCGCCCGCACCGGATCATCGCGGCGCCCCTGGCGGAGTTGTCGAGCGACCGCCGCGCGAACCGCGGCCCGTCACCGGACTGCTGGTGGTCGATTTCAGCGCCCTGTGGGCCGGACCACTGTGCGCGCACCTGCTCGGACTCGCGGGAGCGCGGGTCGTCAAGGTCGAGACCCCCTCGCGCCCGGACGGTGCTCGTCGCGGCAATGCCGATTTCTATCGGCTGCTGCACGGCGGCCACGAGGCGGTGCGACTCGACCCGGCGGCCCCCCGCGACCGGGCCGCACTGGCCGCCCTGGTCGGGGCGGCCGACATCGTCATCGAATCCTCACGCCCGCGCGCACTGCGCGGATTCGGTCTGGACGCCGAGCGATTCGTCGCCGACGGCGCGACCTGGCTGTCGATCACCGCCGGTGGCCGAGCGTCGAACCGGGTGGGTTTCGGTGACGATGTCGCCGCCGCCGCCGGGCTGGTGGCCTTCGACGCCGACGGCCCGATGTTCGTCGGCGACGCGATCGCCGATCCGCTGACCGGTCTGACCGCCGCCGCGCTGGCGATGTCGGCGCCGCCGGCAGAAGGGGGCATGCTCTGGGACATCTCCATGACCGAGGTCGTCGCCGCCACCCTCGATATGCCGGAAAGTACTGGGCCACAACCTTATCGGGAAGACAACCGCTGGTTGATCGACTCCTCGACGGGTGCGGTCGAGATCGGCGAACCACAGCGCCGCCCAGCGCACGGCCCAGTCGCCGAGCCCGGCAGGGACACCGCCGCATGGCTGTCCGAACTGGGCACAGTCCGATGACCGCGACCGATTGCCGCGATCTCGCCGCGCTGCCGTCCCGGGGGAGGCCGACCGCCCTGTGACGACGTATCTGTTCCGTGAGGTCGAACTACCCGGCCGCGATATCCAATCACCCGACGGCCGTGTCGATGTCGCGGTGACCGGTCACCAGATATCGGCCATCGGCGCCGGGCTGGAGGCCGGAGCCGCCGAGGTGATCGACGGCCACGGCGACCCGCTGCTGCCCGGACTGCACGATCACCATCTGCACCTGCACGCCCTCGCCGCCGACGCCGACTCGGTGCGTTGCGGCCCACCGCGCGTGCACACGAGCGACGACCTGGCAGCCGCGCTCGCCGCCGCGCCGGGGACAGGCTGGATCAGGGGCGTCGGCTACGTCGAAACCGTCGCAGGTCTACTCGATGCGGCGGGCCTGGATCGCGTACACGCACGCCGACCGGTGCGAATGCAGCACCGCAGCGGCGCGCTGTGGATACTGAATTCGACTGCTTGCCAGGCACTTCGACTCGAGACAGCCGATCATCCTGGCGTCGAACGCGACGCATCGGGTCGTCCCACCGGCCGTGTGTGGCGCGCGGATGCCTGGCTGCGTGACCGCCTTCCCGCCGCCCAACCGCCTTCACTGGCGGGAATCGGCGCGGACCTGGCCCGCTTCGGAGTCACCGGTGTCACGGACGCCACGCCGCAACTCCCGCCGGATTCGCTGTCGGCTCTCCTGGACGCCCACCTCTCCGGTGCCCTCCCACAACGCCTGCATCTACTGGGCATTCCCTTGGACAACCCCGCCGAACCGAGCCCATCCCCGAAACCGCTACCGCCGCCACGGTCGCACCCCGTCGACACTGCACTACGCGTCCCGTTCCCGGACACGGTAACCACCGGACCCTACAAAATCGTGATCGCCGACTCCGACCCTCTCGATTTCGAGGCACTCGCCGCCACGGTCCGTCGAGCACACACGCACCACCGGCCGGTGGCGGTCCATTGCGTCAGCCGGGAGGCGCTGCTCGTTCTCCTCGCCGTCTTCGACGAGGTCGGCAGCCTGCGGGGTGACCGGATCGAGCACGGCGCGCTCATCCCGGCCGAGTCGTTCCCGCAGCTGCGCCGATACGGACTCACCATCGTCACCCAACCGGGCTTCCTCGCCCATCGCGGCGACGACTATCTGCGTCGCGTCGCCCCCGAAGACATCCCGGACCTGTACCGCTGCCGCTCACTGCTCGGCGAAGGCATCCCGGTAGCGCTGTCGAGCGACGCCCCGTACGGCCCGCTGAACCCGTGGTCGGTCATCGCCGCGGCCACCACCCGACGAGCGCCGACGGGGGACATCCTCGGTGCGCGGGAACGACTCACCGCTACCGAAGCCCTGGACGCCTACCTCACCGCACTCGACGCACCGGGTGGACGCCCGCGAACGATCCGGGTCGGCGCACCTGCCGATCTGGTGCTGCTCGACCGACCGCTCGCGGAGGCTGTCGAGCCGGAGTCCGAACCGGTGCGCTGCACCATGATGCGCGGAAGAATCCGTTTTCGACGGTGAATTACGTCCCGTGGGCGAAGGTGGCCGATTCGACCCCGTGCTGCGGCCGTTCCTGGGCGCGCAGCCGAGGCATCACCCGCTCGAGCGCCTCGATCAGCAGACCGGCCATGTCGTGGCTGAACCCGTTGCGCACCACGATCCGCAGCGCGGCCAGATCCTCGCGATTCTCGGGGAACGTGTACGCCGGGACCAGCCAACCCTGTTCGCGCAGGGCGGCCGAGACGTCGAACACCGAATAGCCGGTTTCGCCGTCGGCGAGGGTGAAGGCGAAGACGGGCAGTTCGCTGCCGTCGGTCAGCAGGCAGAACGGGCCCATCGCGGCGATGCGTTCGGCGAGGCCGGTGGCGACCTCGCGGCAGTACTGCTGGATGCGGGTGTAACCACTGCGACCCAGGCGCAGGAAGTTGTAGTACTGCGCGACGACCTGGGCGCCGGGGCGGGAGAAGTTCAGGGCGAAGGTGGGCATCTCGCCGCCGAGGTAGTTGACGCGGAAGACGAGGTCGTCGGGCAGCGCGGCGGTGTCGCGCCACACCACCCACCCGACGCCGGGGTAGACGAGGCCGTATTTGTGGCCGGAGGTGTTGATCGAGGCGACGCGGGGAAGACGGAAATCCCACAGGAGGTCCGGATCGCAGAACGGGGCGATCATCGCGCCCGAGGCGCCGTCGACGTGGACGGGGATGTCCCAGCCTTCCTTCCGCTCGAGGCCGTCGAGGGCGGCGCAGATCTCCGCGACCGGTTCGTAGCTGCCGTCGAAGGTGGAGCCGAGCACGGCCACGACACCGATGGTGTTCTCGTCGCAGAGCGGCAGCGCCGCCTGCGCGGTCAGGTGATAGCGATCGCCTTCCATCGGCGCCATGCGCGCTTCGACATCCCAGTAGTCGGCGAATTTCTCCCAGCACACCTGCACATTCGCGCCCATCACCAGATTGGGCCGGTCGGCCGCCAGCCCGGCGGCGCGGCGACGGTGCTGCCAGCGGCGCTTCATGGCCAAGCCCGCGAGCATGCACGCTTCGCTGGAACCGGTGGTCGAACAGCCGGGGGCGTGGTCGGGGTCGGGCGCGTTCCACAGGTCGGCGAGCATACGGACGCAGCGCTGCTCGAGATCGGCGGTGCGCGGGTACTCGTCCTTGTCGATCATGTTCTTGTCGGCGCATTCGGCCATGAGCAGGCGCGCGGTCGGTTCCATCCACGTCGTGACGAAGGTGGCGAGATTCAGGCGGGCATTGCCGTCGAGCATCAGTTCGTCGTGGACCACCTGGTAGGCGATGTCGTTGTCGAGCTCGTCCTCGGGGAGTCGATTACGCGGCACGGAGATCGGCTCGCGACAGAAGATCGGGTTGACCGAGACCTCGCTGCGGCTCTGGTCCTGTGGAAAGGAAGGATGCGACAACGGCATGGCGACTCCTGGTCTCGGCTACCGGCCCGGGGCGACGGGGCGCGTCGACCGTGCCGGGCCGGATCCCGCCCTACGGCTCCCGGCCGGACCGGGAGCCGGGCACGCTCTGCACCACTGACTCGTCGTCGGTGACAGTACCCCGACGGGTCACCGGACAACCGGCGATGACATGGCGTGTTGCCCGCCGCGGAGATGGCGGCGGGCCCCACCGGTCAATGCGGTGTCGGCGTCATCGCGGCATGCCACAGATCGTTGTAGCGGCCACCATGACGTATCAGCTCGTCATGGGTCCCCGCCTCCACGATCCTGCCGCGATCCAGGACGACGATCCGGTCCGCGCGCCGGACGGTACGCAGCCGGTGGGCCACCATCACCACCGTCCTGCCCGCCATCAGCCGCTCGATGCCGTCGTGGACGGCGGCCTCGTTGATCGGGTCCAATGCCGAGGTCACCTCGTCCAGCAGCACGATGGGCGCGTCCGCGAGCAACGCTCGGGCGATCGACACACGTTGGCGTTCACCGCCGGAGAGCAACACTCCACCCTCGCCCACCGTCGTCGCCCAGCCACCGGGCAGTCGCTCGACCACCTCGTCCAGCCGCGCCGCGCTCGCCGCCGCCGCGAACTCGGCGTCGGTGGCGCCGGGTCGGCCCAGTCGCACGTTCTCCGCGATCGTGCCGTCGAATAGGTAGGCGTCTTGGAAGACGATGGCGATGCGGGACATCAACTCCTCGGGATCCATAGCCCGCACATCCACACCGCCCACCCGGACCGCGCCCGAGTCCACGTCGTAGAACCGTGCCAGCACCTGCAACACCGTGCTCTTGCCCGCGCCGGAGGGGCCGACGAGGGCAAGCCGCTGCCCGGCGGGCACGGTGAACGACACGGCGTCGAGCACGATGCGGTCGCCCTGTCCGAAGGTCACGGATTCGAACTGCACGTCGTGGGTCACCGGTCGCAGCGGTTCGGCTGGCCGCGGCAGGGGTTCGGTGCGCAGGACCGCATCGAGCCGGGCCAGTTCCGCGCGTGCCTTGCGCATGCGGCCGGTGAGCTCGGCCAGTGACAGCAGCGGGTCGGCGCAGCGGGCGGCGAGCACCAGGATCGTCAGGACTTCCGCCACCCCGATGCGGCCGCCGAGCGCGAGGTAGGCGCCCAGAGCCAGCAGCAGGGTGAAGATCGCCTGCACGGTGAGCGCAGATCCGATCATCCCCGGTAGCGCCGCCAGGGTGGATCGGCGGGAGGCCCGCTGCAGTTCCCTGAGTGAGTCGTCGAGCAGCTCGAAGCGCTCGCCCGTCCGTCCGCCCGCGCGCAGTGCGGGTTGAGCCTGGAGGTATTCGACGACTCGATCGGCGGCTCGATGCCCCCGTTCGTGTCGCTGGGCGTCGGTGGCCGACATCGAGCGCGCTGTCCAGCTCTGGACCAGGGCCACCAGTGGCGCGGCGAGCAGGGCGGCCACCCCGAGCTGCCAGTTGTAGGCGAGCATGACGATCACGATGGTCGACGGTGTCACCCAGGCGGAGATGAACGGCGCCAGCAGGTGCGCGAGCACGCTCATGACGTCGAGGACCCCGCGACCGGCCATGACCGATACCTCGCCGACGCGCCCACCCTGATACCAGCCGATGGGCAGGCGGGCGAGGTGGTCCCCGAGTCGGTAGTACATGCCACGCAACAGCGCGGTGCCGACGTGGAATCCGGCGCGGTCGCTGACGTAGCGCAGAACGGCGTAGACCGCGACAGCCGCGGCGAACGCGATCAGCCACTGCCCGGCGTCACCGGGGTCGTCGCCGAACAGTGCTCGCAGCACGGGCACGAGCAGGGCGTAGGCGAGTCCCTCGGCCACGGCGGTCACCGTCATCAAGGCCACCGTGCGGCGCACCGGGCGGGCGTACTCGTCACCGAGCACGCGCAACAGCATGGCAATCATCCGAACTCCTCTGCTCGGGTCACCTCGACATCGATCAGCGCCGAGCGATGGGATCGCCACAGCGCGGCGAACTTTCCGTCTCGTGCCAGTAGTTCGGCAGGGCTCGCCTGTTCGACGATCACTCCGTCCTCGAGCACGACGACGTGGTCGGCATCGCTGATCGTCTCCAGGCGATGCGCGATCACCAGCACCGTGCGGTCGCTACGCAGCTTCGCCAATGTCCGGCGCACCGCCAGTTCGGTGTGCGGATCGGCGAAGGCGGTCGCTTCGTCGAGCACCAGCACGGGTGCGTCGGTCAGCAGGGCGCGGGCGATCGAGAGCCGTTGCCTCTCGCCGCCGGAGAGCGTCACCTCCTCGCAAAGGACTGTCTCGTATCCGCGCGGCAATTCCAGAATGCGGTGGTGGATGTTCGCCGCCTCGGCGGCGCGCACGATGTCATCCAGGTCAGCGTGGGGGACCGCGAGCGCGATGTTGTCCGCCACCGACGCGCGCAACAGGCGCACGTCCTGGAAGACGAAGGACACCATCCGGTGGAGCTCGCGACTGCCGATCCGCCGGAGATCGACCCCGCCGAGCGCGATCGAGCCGTGCGTCGGATCGAAGAACCGCGGAAGCAGCTGGACCAGTGTCGATTTCCCGCTTCCCGACGGCCCGACGACGGCGGTGACCGTTCCTGGTTCGAGTACCAGGTCGATGCCGCGCAACACCTCTCGGTCCGCGTCGTAGCCGAAACGGACGGCGCGAAGCTCCACCCGGTGTCCGCTCGGTGCGACGGGATGATCGGGTTCCGCAAGCGCGGGCACTGCCAGGACATCGGCGATGCGCCCGAGGGCGCGCCGGGCCGCCTGCATATCATCGAATCCGTGGCCGAGTGCGGCGACCGGAGCAGTCAAGCCCAAACTCAGCAGCAGGAAAGGCAGCAGATCGGCCGGGGCCATGACGCCGGAGGTGATCAGCGCCATGCCGCCCGTCGACACGACCAGCAGGACGAACGGCGGCGACAGCACCACCTGCATGGCCGCGGCGACACCGGCGAGACCACGAACCATC
Organism: Nocardia higoensis; assembly: GCF_015477835.1. Lineage (NCBI taxonomy): Bacteria > Bacillati > Actinomycetota > Actinomycetes > Mycobacteriales > Nocardiaceae > Nocardia > Nocardia higoensis. The sequence continues at coordinate 746,541 of NZ_JADLQN010000001.1, forward strand.
CGCAGAAAAGTGTCGGCGAAACCATCCGTGGCCGCCCGGAATCTGCGGTGCGCGCGTCCCGCGCCGCCGAACGCCTTCACCACCGCGATGCCCTGCACGAATTCGACGACGGAATCGGCGATCCGGCCCATGCCCTCGTCGAACTGCGCCTGCTCACGTAGCCTGGCCGGCGTCATCATCAACGGGACCAGCAGGACGGCCAGCAGCACCGGGATCAGCGTGATCAGGGTGAGCCGCCAGTCGACGGTGAACAGGTAGATCAACGAGACGACCGGCACCACGAACGCGGAGGTCAGTTCGCTAGGCGTGTGAGCGATGAACGGATGCACGGCGCCGACGTCCTCACCGACCACCTTCGCCAGCTCACCGGTTCGGCGGCCGGAGAACCAGCCGATCGGGGCCCGGCTCAGGTGCTCGGCCAATCGGCGGCGAAACGACAGCTGCACCTGGTCGTCGAGGATGTGGCCGATTCCCGAGGACGCGGCCGTGCACAGCAGCCGCACGAACAAGCCGATCGCCCCCGCGGCGACGACGAGTCGAACAGATTCGGAGTCGATCGGAGCGGGCGCCAGCAGGATTCGGCCCAGCTCCGCCACGGCGAGCAGCGGCGCCAACCCGGCGACGGCGCCGATCACCTGAAGGACGACGACTGTCGTGAAGCCGCGGATGTGCGGGCGCAGCAGTCCCGCGATGCCCGGTGCGGAATCGGACTCGGTGGGAAGCGTGGCGGTCATCAGCTGCCCGCCTTCGGTAGTTCCGACCGCACCGCCACGTGCTCGCGGACGAAGGCGAGGATGTGGGCACGAGCCGGTTTCGCCGCTGCCGCCAACCCGGGCATGCTCAGGAAGGAGTGCGTCGCCCGCGGGTAGCGCGTCGATGTCACCTCGACTTCGGCTCGGCGCAGGCGCGCGGCATACGCCGGGGACTGGTCTTCGAGCGGGTCCAGACCTGCCGAGATGATGAGAGCCGGTGCCAGGCCGCAGAGCTCGTCGATGTGGATGGGGGACACCACGCGTGCGTCGAAGGAATCCGGCAGGGCGAGCCGTTGCACCGCACGGCAATTGGCCGGTGTGGCCGTCGGACTGTCGGCGTTGGCGGTGAAGGAGGGGTACTCGAAGACGCCGGATGTCCAGTCGAGTTGCGGATTGATCAGCACCTGGGCACCCACCGACAGACCGAGGCCTGCGGCGCTGATGGCGGTCAGAGCGGCCAGCGTCGCGCCCGCGCTCGAGCCGAGCAGGACGATTCGGGTGGGATCACCGCCCCAGTCGGCGGCCCGGTCGGCGAGCAGCGGCGCGGCCTCGTACGCATCCTGGACTGCGGCGGGGATCGGGTGTTCGGGCGCCAGCCGGTAGTCGAGCGAGGCGACCACGGCGGGAGAGCGGGCCGCGAGATGACTGAGCAACCAGTCGTCCTGGCGGGCCTCGCCGCCGATGAATCCGCCGCCGTGAAAGGCGATCACCAGGGGTGCGGCGGTGCCCGCGCGCTCCGGTCGATAGACGCGGACGTTCAGCTGTCTACCAGGGAGGTCGAGGGTATGGGTGGTGATGCGTGCGCCGCGGTCGGGTCTGCCGGTGACCAGCTTGCCGACGGGCGAAAGGAGCGTTCGGTGCTGCGCTCGGCGCAACTCGATCAGCTGGGCGGGGGTGATCGAATCCCAGTCGGGCTGGGGAGCGATCGCAGTCAGCAGCCGCATGCGCAGGGGGAGTGTGCCTCTCATGGCATCGATCGTCGCGAACGCGGGATGAGCACGGCATCCGCCAGCGGGCGTCGGCAGGTACGGGATGGCGCGTACGCAACATCTTTCGACTACGTAGTCCGGCGTAGTCGAGAGCGCGGGCGACGTGGGCTTCGTACGCGAACTCCAGCGATCTCCGGGCAGTCCCCGAGTCCGTGTCGGTCAGGAGACCAGCCCGGTTCGATAGGCGATCACGACGAGCTGCGCGCGATCACGAGCGCCGAGTTTGACCATCGCTCTGCTGACATGTGTGCGCGCGGTGGCCGGGCTGAGGTACAAGGCGGCGCCGATCTCCGCGTTGTTCATGCCCTGCCCGACCAAGGCGAGCACTTCGCGTTCTCGATCGGTCAGCACCGCCAGGCGCTCCCGCGCGGATTCGGCGACCTTGCGCGCAATGGTGATCTGCCCGATGAGCCGACGGGTGACCCGGGGCGCGAGGAGGGCGTCCCCGGCGGCGACCACCCGGATGGCGTGCAGCAGCTCGGTGGGGCCCGCGTCCTTGAGCAGGAACCCGCTCGCGCCCGCCTGGAGGGCGTCGAAGACGTTCTCGTCGGTGTCGTAGGTGGTGAGGATGAGGACCTTGACCTGTTCGAGCCCCGTGGTCTCGGCGATGGCCGAGGTGGCGCGGATGCCGTCCATGCGCGGCATGCGGATGTCCATGAGCACCACATCGGGACGGGTGGCCAGAGCTCGCTCCACGACCTCGGCCCCGTCGGTGGCCTCGCCGACCACCGTGATGTCGTCCTCCAGGTCGAGCAGGACCTTGAAGCCGGAGCGCACCAGATGCTCGTCGTCGGCGAGCAGCACCTTGATCGCGGAGTTCACGGAATCCAGGCAATCACAGCGTTCACAGGCTCGATGCGACCGGGCCGAGCGGCAGGCGCGCGAGCACCTCGAACCCGCCGTCCGGCCGGGGATTCGCCTCGAGATCACCGCCCAGCAATCGGCAGCGTTCACGCATGCCGACGATTCCTCGGCCGGACGCCGCCGTTCCCGTGTCACCGGCCGCGCCGCCGCGAGGGGTGTCGCGGCGGCCCTCGTCGATCACCTGGATGCGTAGTTCGTCGGCGCAGGGCTCGAGCGCCACCGTCACTCGGGTCGGGCCGACATGACGGATCACATTCGTGATCGATTCCTGCACGATCCGATACGCCGCGCTGCCCACCGCGCTCGGCAGCGGCCTGATGGGCGGCGTGTGCTCGAAGACGATATCGAGCCCGGCGTCTTGTGCCTTGCCGGTGAGTTCGTGAATCCGGTCGACCCCGGGGTACGGGCCACGATCGTCGCCCTCACGCAGCACACCGAGAATGGCCCGCATCTCCTGCAGGGCTCGTGAACTGGTTTTCTCGATGGTGCGCAAAGCTTCCCGAGCCTGTTCCGGGCGCTTGTCGAGCACATGCGCGGTGACCCCGGACTGCACATTGATGATGGCGATCGCGTGAGCGACGGTGTCGTGGACCTCGCGGGCGATGCGCAATCGCTCGGCATCGACCCGCGCTCTGGCCTCCTCTTCACGCGAGCGTTCGGCCAGCTCCGCGCGCTGCTGAGCCTCGGCGGCGATAACCCGCCGAGAGCGGACGTTCTCCCCCAGAGCTGTGCTGATCACCGACGCGCCGATCCGGAAGAACACCCAGCCGATCGCTGACACCGGCTCGACATCCGCACCCGCGATCAGCCAGCACACGGACAGGACCGAGATGCCCGCGCCCGCGATGATCAGCGATCGACGACCCTCACCGTAAGCGGCGAGGGTGTAGAGGGCGACGAACAACGCGAGGTAGGACATCCGATCGGGAAAGTCGAAGCCGAAGTACATCACGCTGGCGACCCCGGTGATCACGAATACCGCTACGGGCCTGAGGCGCCGGGCGACGACAGCCAGGCCGCTGATGACCAGCAGGGCGTATCCGATCGCCGAGATCGGTGTCGACGGCGGCTCGACCGGCACGGTGACCATGGCGCCGAGAACCTGTATCACCGTGACGAACAACGCGAGCGCGAGATCGTGCAACCACGTGGGCCGCAGCGGGACCCGAACGCGCTGTTCCAGTATCGCCGCTCGCATTCGGTGATAGTAGGACACCGGCCGCAACACATCGCCCGCTCACCGGCGTGATCGACGACGTCGCACGACGTATCGGCGCACCGCGCTCGTGCGCACTTCTGCGTAGTCGGCCCTGACCGTCGGCGCTTACGGCGCTGCCCGCACCGACCGAGCGGGCGAGCACCCTGTGCGCCGTCGTCGGACAGCGTATGGCGATGATGGTTCGCACGACCCTCAGTGAAAGGACCCCATTCTATGAGCGAGAACACCCCCAAGGTCGCCATCGTCACCGGCGCCGCCCGCGGTATCGGCGCCGCCGTCTCCACCCGGCTGGCCTCGGACGGTTTCGCGGTCGCGGTGCTCGATCTCGACGAGCAGGCTTGCACACCGGTCGTCGAGAAGATCGAGGCCGCGGGTGGCAAGGCGGTCGCGATCGGCGCCGACGTCTCCGACGAGAAGTCGGTCGCCGCGGCGGTGGATCGGGTCGTCCAGGAGCTCGGCGCGCCGGTCGCGCTGGTCAACAATGCCGGCATCACCCGCGACAACCTGCTGTTCAAGATGAGCGTGGCGGAGTGGGACGCGGTCATGAACGTGCACCTGCGCGGCTCGTTCCTGATGAGCCGCGCCACCCAGAAGCACATGGCCGACGCCGGCTGGGGCCGGATCGTGAACCTGTCGAGCGTGTCGGCGCTGGGCAACCGCGGTCAGGCCAACTACTCCGCCGCCAAGGCCGGCTTGCAGGGCTTCACCAAGACGCTGGCGATCGAGCTGGGCCGCTTCGGCGTGACCGTCAACGCGATCGCGCCCGGTTTCATCGACACCGAGATGACCGCCGCCACCGCCGCCCGCATCGGCATGGACTTCGACGACCTGAAAGCCGCCGCGGCCAAGGAGATCCCGGTGCAGCGGGTCGGGCAGCCCGAGGACATCGCCGCGGCGGTGTCGTACTTCTTCCGCGAGGAAGCCGGATTCGTCTCCGGCCAGGTTCTCTACGTCGCGGGCGGACCGCGGGCCTGACTCAGCGGGCAGTGCGAACGGTGCTCCGGCGCGGAGATCGAGTTGCCCGTCGCAGCGCGATGAGGGAGCATCCCTCGCGCCGGAGCCCGTTCGGTACTACCTCAGGTTGGGAGAGATCCGAGTTGTTGAAGAGTTTGCAGGGGTTCAAGGAGTTCCTGATGCGCGGGAACGTCATCGACCTCGCGGTGGCGGTCGTCATCGGCACCGCGTTCACCACCGTGGTGACCGCGGTGACGAAAGGCGTCATCACCCCGTTGCTCGCCGTCATCGGCGGGCCTGACGAGCTGGGCCTGGGTTTCCACCTCGTCCCCGGCAAAGCCGCGACCTTCGTCGAAGTCGGCCCGATTATCACCGCCATCCTGAACTTCATGATCGTGGCGGCAGTCTTGTACTTCGTGCTGATCATGCCCATGCGGCACCTGACCAACAGGTTCGGCACCAAGAAGGCCGCCGAGCCCACCCAGGTCGAACTGCTCATCGAGATCCGCGACCTGCTGGCCCAGCGGGACGAGGCGATCGAGGCCGAGCACGCCGCGAACCAGCGTGTCGAGCGCGAGCTCGAGACCAGCAGCCCTGCCACCGGCACGCCCGCCGACGGTCGTGGCGACGACAAGGTGTCCAGCCGGTACTGACGGGAACTGCCCATCGCGGCAGCCTCCGGGGACTTCCGCCGAATCCCGGCTCGGCGGGTCAGCGGATATTCGGTCCGCCGGATCGGGAAACGGTCCTCACGATCTTCTGGTGAAGTGCTATTGTGCACATGCGGACGCCTCCCAGAGTGAGAGAGTCCCATCGGGCGATAGCTTTACCGGCTGCGGCGCGGAGCTTCGTCGACAAGAAATCGATGAGATGCCGGGAGCTTCGTCGTTTCCTGAAGATCTATTCACCAGAGAACTGGAAAATCCCCACCCGAGAGGGAAATGTCATGCTGAGTGCAGTCATCAGCCTCGGTTCCGCAGCCGCAGTGCTGGCCTGGAGCGCGTTGGCGGCGCTGATCGCGATCATCCTCTGATCGTCTGCCGGTTGAATTCGGCAGTCGGTCGTGAGCATCCTCGCCCCGAAGGAATCAGGGCAGCCGCCTGAGGACCGAAATGTCTATTTTTCCCAGGAGTGATAGACCAGTCGTCCGACAATAGTCGCAACGCAATCAATGCTAAATTATTCTGCATCGCTCGAAACGAATGTGCATACGCCCGCGGTGTGTATATGAATTCGTGCCGTATTTCGATTCGTGCGGCCATTGCCTGCAAGGGTTGATCTATCCGGCGCGTGGTCTCGCTCGACGCGGCCGTGAAGAATCTGAGCGTGTCGCTGCGACGGTCTCGAATGCCGGTCGGGGATCGGGGTGGCCCGCCGACCGACAGCGGCACCGGATCGTGCGGGCCCCACTGCGGCCGCGAATCCTTCGCGGCCGCAGTGGACGATCCGCTCCCGACCGAGAACAGAGGGTAACTTAGTAGCCCGAACGGCCGCACGGGTCGATGGCCGAGCCCGAGGTCCACTCGCACACGTCGCCGAACACGATGGCGAAGGGCAGATTGACCAGAAGGGCGAGAAGCCCGATGACGTTGCCTTGCTGCAGGAAGGCCGACCCCGTCTGTGCGCCTGCGGTGCCCGAATCGATCGCCGACGAGCCTGTTCCCTGGGCGATGCTCGCCAGCGGGCCCGGCGCGGGGGCGGAATCGATCGGCGCGGCCGTGGCGCCCGCCGCGGCGGCGACGAGGGATGCCGCCGCGACCGAGGCGGCGGCGAGACGAAGTTCGGTACGCATCATTGCGCTCCTCTGTAGAAGAATTGTCATTCACATACTAGCGATGACGCACGCGGCTGTACCAGTTATCACGGTGGTGGGTGAGCGGCAGAGGGCCGTCCGGCCGCCATGATGGCAGGCATGAGCCTGGTGCCCTATTGGCCTCTGGCCGGACTGCGACTCCGCACGCCACGACTGGAACTCAGGGTGCCCGGTATGGAGGACCTGGGCATCCTCGCGGGGCTGGCCGCGGAGGGGGTACACGATCCGGCGGTGCAGCCGTTCACGGCGGCGTGGACGGATGCGGAGCCGGACGAGCGTGCACGGCGAGTACTCCAGTGGCACTGGCGCTGCTGGGCCGAATGGCAGGTCGAGGCATGGACCCTCAATTTCGTGGTTCTCCGCGACGGGGTCCTGGTCGGGACCCAGTCGATCGGTGCGAAGCACTTCGCGATCTGCTCCGAGGTGAACACCGGCTCCTGGCTCGGTCGAGTGCACCAGGGGCAAGGCACCGGCACGGAGATGCGTGCCGCGGTTCTGGAACTGGCCTTCGCCGGCCTCGGTGCCGCCTCGGCGGTGACGGGCGCCTTCGAGGACAACGTTGCGTCGTTCGAAGTCTCACGCAAACTCGGATACGAGCACGACGGGGTGGAGGTGCACGCGGTGCGAGGAAAGGCGGCGGTACTGAGACGGCTGCGGTTGACCCGCGCTCGATGGGAGGCGTATCGGAGCGTGCCGGTGGAAATGACCGGGCTGGCGGAGTGCCTGCCGCTCTTCGGGGTTCGAGAAGCCTGACGGCGAACCCCTGTGAGCCGTGGCAGGTCGGTGCGCCGAAAACCTCGAACTCGCCCTGGACGAGCAAGCCGTGAGGTGCCCCGTTCGCGCTGTGGCTGCTGGGGCCGCGGCTCCCCGTCCGCTTCGTCGTCAGCGAGTTGCGCCACATCGGCCCGACCCGCCTCGAGCTGGTGCTCGCCGCCGGGGCCGAACAGGCCGGGCGGGACCTCGCCGCGCCGCCGCCGGCCTGCAAGCTCGGGCTGCGGCGTCCTGCGTTCAGGCAGCGGCGCGGAAGACGTATGCGGTCATCGGGGCGGTGACCGGCCCCGGGCCCAGACGGGTCGTCATCTCCTCGATGACGGTGGCCCGCACGGCCGGTCCGTCGCCACGCTTTTCGAGGTCCGCGCGCACCGGTGTCCCGGTGAGGTACCCGATGGCAAGGTCGGCAGTCGACGCGGCCCGGCCCTGAAGCATCAGCTCCTGCTCGTCCTCGACGGCGAACCCGGCGGTCGCCAGATCAGCGGCCACGACAGCGGGATCGGCGTAGCCGTGCGGAACCGTCTGGAAGAACCGTGGCGGGTCGACCGGAAAGGCTTTCTCGAGCCCGGCCTGCAGCGCGACTTCGAAGCCGTGCGTCCCGAGCGGGCCCCAGGTGTTGAACAGGAACCGGCCTCCTGGGGCCAGCACCCGGCGGACCTCGGTGAAGGCCTCGATGCGGTCGGGAAAGAACATCACGCCGAACTGGCAGACCACCAGGTCGAAGCCTCCGTCGGGGAACGGCAGCCGCTGCGCGTCGGCCTGCCGCCACACCGCGCCCGAGGCCCGGGTCGACCCGAAGGCGACCATGGCCTCGTTCAGGTCGGTGGCCGTCACCTCGGCCGAGGGTGCCGCTGCAAGCAGGTTCGCTGTCAAGACGCCAGTCCCGGCAGCGAGTTCGAGGATTCGCCGAGGGTGGAGTGCTGCCGCCCGGGCGGTCAGATCCTCGGCGAAGGGCCGGAAGACCACCGGCACGAGGTACTGCTCATAGGCCGCCGGCATGGATTCGGACCATCGCCGGTCGGCGTTGATTCCGGTCACCCTCATGACGGTAACATCGCGTCAGGAAACCTCCTCTTACCGCGCGCGGCCGCAGCCACGAAACCGCCATGAGGGCTGGGCAGCGCCAGTTGCGTGTGGCGCGACAAGCGTTGTCGCGCAGCGAGAAATGAAGCGACCCGGTGACCTCCGCCGTGCCGGGTGGAGTGCCACCGGGTCGGTGTTCGTGTTCACTCGGCGAGGTGGAAGCCCGCCTCTTGGACTGCGGTGGCGATCGCGTCTCGTCGGATCAGCTCGGTGGCGGTGACGGTGACCTTGCCTTCGTCCACGTCCACGTCGACGGTGCGGACACCGGCGATCTTGCCGACCTTGTCGCGGACCTTGCCGGCGCAGCACCCGCAGGTCATCCCGGTGACGTCGAGCGTTGTGGTGTTCATCTCGCGTGTTCCTTTCTCGTGGAATCCATTTGGCTGAATCGGCTACACCGCTGGTTCGGTGCGGCGCATGGTCGCCGCGGTAACGCCTGCGCCGGCGAAAGCGATGACGGCCGCGCCGATGAATGCTGCCGAGAACCCATTGGTCAGATCCGGCAGGCTGTCGATGCGGTCCGCGCCGAAGGAAGCGGCGACCGCCGTCATCGCCGCCAGCCCCACCGCGGAGCCGACCTGATAGCTCACGTTGACGATGCCCGAGGCCAGCCCGCCCTCCTCGGGGCGAGCCGCTGAGATGGCGGTGCCCAGCGACGGCACGAAGGCCAGCGACATCCCGGCGGCCGCGACCAGCGAGGCAGGCAGAACGTCCACCCAGAAGTTCCCGGTCGGACGCACCAGCGACATGATCGCCAGACCCAGGCCGAGCACGATCAGCCCGGCCACGATCATCGGTTTGGCGCCGAACCGCTGCATCGCACGCGGTGCCAGCACGATCATGCCGAGCATGATGAGGATGGTCATCGGCAGCAAGGCCGCGCCGGCGGGGAAGGCACTGTAGCCGAGAACCTGCTGCAGGTACAGGTTCAGGAAGAACCACATCGGCACCCAGGCCGCGCCGAGCAACAACTGGGCGATATTGGCCGAGGCCAGATTCGGCGCAGTGAAGATGCCCAGCCGCATCAGCGGCTCCCGCCGCCGCGCCTGGATCAGCACGAAAGCGGCGAGCAGTGCGGCGGCCACGCCCAGCACGCCCCAGGTCTGTCCCGACGCCCACCCGACCTCCGGGGCGCGAACGATGCCGTAGACGGCCGCGGCGAGACCGGCGGTGACCGTCACCGAGCCGAGCAGATCGACGGAGCCGGAACGGGCCGGTGCGTCGGGCATGAGCGCGGAGACCGCGATCAAGGCCGCCAGCGCGATCGGGATGTTGATGTAGAACACCCAGGGCCAGCTGATGTACTCGGTGATGACGCCGCCGAGGAAGACGCCTGCGGTGCCGCCCGCGGGGGCCGCCGCGCCGTAGATGGCCAGCGCCTTGGTCAATTCCCCTGGCGCCGAGCCGAACAGCATCATCAGCAAGGTCAGCGCCGAGGGGGCGATCAGGGCCGCGCCGCCACCCTGGATCGCGCGTCCGGCCAGTTCGGTCGCGGCATTGCCCGCCGCGCCCGCGATGACCGAACCCACAAGCAGGACTGCCCATCCGGCGGCGAAGACGCGCCGTGCGCCGAGCAGATCCGACAGCCGTCCGCCGAGGAGCAGCAGTCCGCCGAAGGCGATGACATAGGCGTTGAACACCCAGGTGAGGTTCTCCTGGGAGAACCCGAGATCAGTCTGCATCTTCGGCAGGGCGATCCCGATGATCGAGGTGTCCATGATGACCATGAACTGGGCGGCGGCGATGACCGCCAGCGCCCACCACTTTCGTGTGGTGGTGGTGCGCGTCTGCGTACTCATGACATTTCCCGTCCTTCCACAATGATTCAGACGGATACCATACCCCCCTAGGGTATCGGCGAGTCAACATGTGCGGGCGTTGGTCAACCACTGGGTGCTCTACTCGTCACACGGACTGGAATGCCGAGCGCAGCGCCGGCCGATTCCCGACAAGCTGACCGAGCGGGACTTCACGGATGCGGCGGATTGGGCCGAAGAGTATGTGGCACAACTGGATCGGGCGGTCCGTGCCTGGTCCGAGCCCGCCGTCTGGGAGGGGGAGATCGACCTCGGCTGGGCCACGATGCCCGCCGCAGACGTGGCCGGAATGCTGCTTGCGGAGCTGGCTCTGCACGGGTGGGACGTAGCCGCCGCAACCGGGCAAGAGTTCCGGGTGTCCGAGGGATCGGCAGTTACTCTCGGGGAGATCGTTGCCGCGAGCGCCGAGGAATACCGCGCCTACAGCATGTTCGCCGCGGCGGTCGAGATCGAAGGCGGCGCGGACCCGTTTTCGCGGTACGTGGCTGCGTCCGGGCGGAATCCGCAGTGGGCCGCCGGTATTCGGGCATGACCAGCAACCTCGTGAAATCCGTGACGGACCGGTGGCGAGTGCTGTTGGACCGAAAGCCGAGGTCGGCGTCGAGCACTGCGGCGGCCGGGTGACCACAAGGGATCAACTGCCGGAGCTGGTCGTCGCCGACGTCGGCGCGTGGCGGGAATGGCTCGACCCGTACCACGACACCTCACCCGGCGTGTGGCTGGTACTTCGCCGACTCCCGCGTTCCCGAACGACCACAACCTCGACCTGTTGGAACGGCGGATCGACATCGACGGTGTCGAGTACGCCGGTGGGGTGCAGGTCATCGGTCCGATGATCGAGGACCTGCACCCCGCTGCGGCTCGCCGGCCTGCTCGAGCAACAGCTCGGCGGCTTCCAGGCGCCGAAGCGAAGCGTCCCGGATGAACGCCGGAAGTCCTCGACGGGCGACTGTCTCTCAACCCCCGACATGAAGCCGCCCGCTCACCGCGCTGCTTCTCAGCGGATCAATTCCGCCAGGCGAAGTCGGCCGTCGTGGACTTCGGCGATCTGGTCGACGGTGGCCAGGAGGGTGCGGTCGTGGGTGACCAGGACGGTGGCAGTTGCCTGCTGATGGGTGAGGCGGATGATCAGGTCGATGACGGCGGCGCCGCGTTCGTGGTCGAGAGCGCTGGTGGGCTCGTCCACGAGGAGGACCGTCGGGTCGTTCATCAGGGCGCGGGCGATATTGACGCGCTGACGCTGGCCGCCGGAGAGCTGGTGGGGGCGGCGGTCGGCCTGGTCGGCGAGGCCGACTGCGTCGAGAAGTTCGATTGCCCGCCCCCGGGCGGTGTGCGGGTTTCGACCGCTGATCCGGGCCATGACCTGGAGTTGTTCGGCGGCGGTGAGGGCGGGCAGCAGATTGGGTTGCTGGAAGACGATGCCGATCTTGTCGCGGCGGAGTTCGGCGAGTTCGCTGCGCGACATCCCGGTGGTGGAGATGTCGTCGAGGGTGACGGTCCCGGAGTCCGGGGTGATCAAGGTGGCCGCGACGGCCAGCAGGCTGGATTTGCCGGAACCGGACGGGCCGACCACAGCTGTCAGATTCCCTCGAGGGACATCGAGACTGACATGGTCGAGGGCGGTCAGGCGGGTGTCGCCGTCGGGATAGGTGAGGGTGATGTCGGTCAGGTTCAGGCTCATCGGGCACTCCCCAGGGCAGTCAGCGGGTCGACGGAGGTGATCCTGCGGATGGACAAGGCGGCTCCGAGGGCGCCGAGCAGGATCATCACGGCGGCCGGGAACAGGACGGTGGCGGGTGTGAGCAGGAACGGCACGGCGGAGCCGATCACGAGTGCCCCCGCGGCCGCGGCGATGCCGGTGCCGAGCAGGGCTCCGCCGACGAGCAGGACGAGCGCTTGGCCGAGGGCATCGCCGAGGAGGCTGGCGGTGGAGGCGCCCAGGGCCTTGAGTACGGCGATGTCGCCGCTGCGCTGAATGGTCCAGACGGTGAAGAAGGCCCCGACGACGAGCGCGGAGATGGCGAACAGGAAGCCGCGCATCAGCTGCAGGGCGCCGTTCTCGGAGGCATAGGAACCGATCGCGGACAGCGAGTCCTCGGGCGAGACCGTCTTGGTGCCGACCTGCTGGTCGATGAGGTCGGTGTCGGCGCCGGGCGCGGTGGTCAGGGCGATGACGGTGGCGGTCGGGCCGTCGCCGCTTTCGGTGGGCGGTGCGGTCTGCTGCCAGATGGCCCTGCTGGTCCACACGACGGGCGTGTGGCTGAAGAATGCGTCGCCCTCGACGGCGGCCACCTCCAGGCCCCGGCCTGCCAGGGCAAGGAAGTCACCGACCTCGACGCCGAGGTTCTCGGCAGCCGCGGTGGACAGCACCACCGTGCTGTCGCTGATCTTGTCGCTGTCCGGGGCGAGGTGAGAGCCGGGTTCGACACCGAAGGCCGAGACCCCGATGCTCCTGTTCCCGGCGGTGGCCTTGGTCGTGGTGATCCCCAGCGGTTCGGCGCTCTCGACACCTGGCGCCTGGGACCATTGCCGCCATTGATGCTCGGTGACAGTGGAGTTGGAATACGAGAGGTCCTGCCCGCCGGTGGGAGCCTGGAAGGCTATCTTGTCGACGGGCAATCCGGTGACCGCCGAGATGTTCTGCTGGCTGAGTCCGCCCGTCAGTCCGGACAGCAATCCGACCAGCAGGGTGATCAGCACGATGACGGCCCCCATCAAGGCGAAGCGCCCCTTGGCGAACTTCAGGTCTCTCCAGGCGACAAACACGGCTTCGGCCCGTCCTTTCCGGCGGTTGGCAGTGGTACGACTCCACTGTCGCGGCCGACCCCTGGTGCGCGCGTCTGGCACAGGACTGCACTCGGCAGGCGGAAAGACGGCATACGGGTTCTAACTTTCGATGGACGCCCGAGGACGTCTGCCTCCGTAACCTGGAATCACTGTGAACGCCGATGCCCCCGTCCTGACCCCGACCCCGCGGGCGCTGGCCTGGTGCCTGCATCTGCTGATCATCGGCTTGCTCGCCATCGCCGCAGGCCGAGCTGTGGCCGATGATGGGCCGCACGCCGGGGCGGCCGTCGTCGCCGCGACGGCGTGCGGCCTGGTATACGCGGTCGGTCCGGTGCTGCCGGGTGTCCGCCGCTCGCGGGGCGCCGCCGCGCTGTGGCTGGCCGCCGTCGGAGCTGTGTGGCTGGTTCTGCTCCTGCTGACCCGTGACGCCGTATGGGTGGCCTTCCCGCTGTATTTCCTCCAACTGCACCTGCTGCCCCGCAGGGCTGGACTGGCTGCGGTGGCGGTCACCGCCGCGGCGGCGATCGCCGGTTTCGCCGCCCACCAGCACTTCTTCAGCCCCGCCATGGCCATCGGGCCCGCGCTCGGCGCCGCCGTCGCGGTCGCGGTGGTCTGGGGATACCAGGCCCTCTACCGGGAGAGCGAAGAGCGCCGCAGACTGATCGACGAGGTCACCGCTACACGCGCGGACTTGGCCGCCGCCCAGCACATCGCCGGTGTCCTGGCCGAACGCGACCGTCTGGCCCGCGAGATCCACGACACGCTCGCCCAAGGTCTCTCCAGCATCCAGTTGCTGCTGCGCGCTGCCGAACGAGCACTGCCCGTGGCGCCGGAGAACGCGGCCCGCTATATCGACCAAGCACGGCAGGCCGCCGTGGACAACCTCGCCGAGGCACGTCGCTTCGTCGCCGCTCTGACCCCACCCACCTTGGAAGGCACCACCCTGGCCGGCGCCCTGGAACGCCTGTGCGGCACTACCAGCACCCGGCACCAGATCACCGCACGGTTCCACCTCGTCGGCGATCCCACCCCGCTGACGACAGCCCAGGAGGTCGCGTTGCTGCGCATCGCGCAGTCCGCCCTCGCCAACACCGTCCGCCACGCCGAGGCCACCACGGCCGAGGTCACGCTCAGCTACCTCGACGACCATATCGCTCTCGACGTCATCGACGACGGACTCGGCTTCGACCCCGACCAGCTCCCCGACCCCGACCCCGACGCCGGCGGATTCGGGCTACCGTCCATGCGCGCCCGCGCCCGAGCCCTCGGGGGCACCGTCACCGTCGAATCCACTCCCGGCCACGGCACCGCGGTGGCCGCCCAGCTGCCCATCCCGTCAATCGAGACCGAGGCCCGGCCGTGACCGACACCCCCATCCGCCTGCTTCTGGCCGACGATCACCCCATCGTGCGGGCCGGACTGCGCGCCGTGCTGGAAACCGAGCCCGACCTCGTCGTCATCGCCGAAGCCGCCACTGCCCAGGAGGCGATCATCCGCGCCGCCGAAGGTGACATCGACGTCGTGCTGATGGACCTCCAGTTCGGCAAGGGCATGGGCGGCGCCGAAGCAACCGCCCAGATCACCGCCCGCCAGGGAGCGCCCCGGGTGCTGATAGTCACCACCTACGATTCCGACGCCGACACACTGCCCGCCATCGAAGCAGGCGCGACCGGCTACCTCCTCAAGGACGCCCCACCCGAGGACCTGGCCGCCGCCGTACGCACCGCGGCTGCCGGACGCACCACCTTGGCGCCCACGGTCGCCGACCGGCTGATGAACCGACTACGCGCGCCGAGCACTGCCCTGACCAGGCGCGAGACCGAAGTCCTCACCCTGGTCGCCGACGGACTGTCCAACCACGCCATCGGCGCCCGGCTCCACCTGACCGAGGGCACGGTCAAATCCCATCTGGCGCGCATCTACACCAAGCTCGACGTCGACTCGCGAACCGCCGCCGTCGCCGCCGCGACCTCCCTGGGCTTCATCCGCCGCTGACCTCGGTGCTGGCATCACAGCGATACCGGCCGCCCGGGCCGCACCGAGGGCTCTCCCCGATCACGGCGGCCGGGCAGTGCTAGGGTCGCAATCCGGCGAATCTTCCCGACATCGCGTCGGGAAGATGGTCTCTGTAGAGAGGTGAAGGAACCGATGATGAACGAATTCCCCGGAGTCGACGGATTCCTCGGCACGAGGGCGTCGTGGTCGATGGACACCATGGTGCTGGTGATGGCGGTCGTGGTCGCCGTGCTGGCGTGGAGCGTCTACCAGGCCAAGGCGAAGCGAAAGTTCGTCATGCACAAGAGAATTCAGATCTTGCTGGCGATGGGCCTGTTCGCCGCGGTGGTCCTGTTCGAGATAGATGTGCGCTTCAACGGGTGGCAGGATCGTGCTGCCGGCGTGGTCGACGGCACGGCATCGGCCGCGGTCTGGACAGCGCTCGCCATCCACCTGGCGTTCGCTGTGTTCTCGGTGGCGTTGTGGCCGGTGGTGATCATCCGGGCAGCGCGCAACTTCGGCGCGACCCCGCATCCGGGAGCGCACAGCGCATGGCACCGGCGATGGGCGCCGATCGCCGCGATCGGCATGACCCTCACAGCGGTGACGAGCTGGGTGTTCTACGGGCTGGCCTTCGTCGCCTGACCAGGCTGCATCGCGCCCCAGCGGACGGGTCAGCCTTCGGCCGGCGGCACCGTGCCGCGCGAAGTCCGAAACCGCTGTTCGAGATAGGGCGTGAGAAGTTCTTCGACGCGAGCCCGGACAGTGCTCGGGTCGCTACCGGCATCGACCATGTTGGTCGCGGAGTGCACGATCGCGTTGATCAGCTCCGCGGTGATCTCCGGGTCGGCAGCACCCAATTGACCGAGCGTGGTGACCAGTGGCGTCTTGAGCTGGTCGTGTAGTTCACGTGCGCGATCGGCGAGTTTGTCGCCCGGCAGTGCTGTCGCCAAGGCCCGCACGATGGCGTGTTCACCTTCGCTGACGAGTTCGATGTTGGCGGCGGCGTAGGCGAGGACCCGGTCGGCCGGGTCGCCGACCTCCGCCATGCTTTGCGTGATCCGCGTCGACCAGCGGGGGAGCGCGTCTTCCAAGACCGCGATCAACAGGTCGTCTCGCGAGCGAAAGTACTGGTACACGCTCGGGCGAGCCAATCCGGTGCGTGCGGCGACCTGGGCGAGAGTGGGAATCTGCCCATTGGTCAGCATGCCGCGGGCCGCGTCGAGAAGAGATCGGCGCTGCGCCGCATGATGTTCGGCAACGGTAGCCGCTCGGATCTTCGGCACGACGCCGGATGCCTCCTCGATGCGGTTGTACTGATCGGCTGGCTATGTTACCGACGTCGGTGGGTCACAACGTGGACCCGGCCGACGGCATCGAATTTCCCGGGCTGTCACAAGTCGGGACGTGAGCGTTCCCCTCGAGTCGTGCCCGTGGCCAGGGCGGCCGAGACAGTCGCACGGGCGGTGTGCAGCGCGGCGGCGAACGCGTGGTGACGAGTTCGGCGATTCATGAAGTTCGCCGACAGGTGAGCCAGATCGGTGGCGCGCGGGCATATCGCGATCACCCGGGTACCGCGGGCTGCCACGGTGTCGATCTCGGCGGTGAGGGTGTCGGTCATCGGCCGTCGCAGGCACCGGTCCTCGAGGAAACCGCCGATGCCCGGGATGCGGGCACGGTCCGGTGATGCCATCGGTGCGATGAGATAGATCTCGTCGAAGCCGTGGTCTGCCAACAGATCCAGCGACGCGGTCGAGGCCGCGCCGCCATCGACATACGTGCGACCACCCACGGTGACCGGGGGCATCCATCCCGGCACCGCCCACGACGCCTGCAAGGCGGTCGCCGGCGACACCGCGGGCGCGTCCGGGGCCCCGAAGGCAACCCGCCGGCCCGTCTCGATGTCGACGGCGACCATGCGCGCGGCGGGATGGTCGAGCCAGGGCGAGTTACCGGTGTATGCCTCGGCCAGCCGCGCCAGCCAGCTCGCATCGCCACGCCCGATCGGCGCGATACCGGCCAGGGCGGTCAGACCGCGCTGGGAGCGCAGCAGACCAGGGTTCAGTGGCCGCGGGAACGGCACCGGTGGCAGGGGCGGTGGTGCGGCGTCGTGGTGGGCGCGCAATCGTCGGTCGTGGGCGGTGCCCTGCTGCATGCCGACCAGCTCGGCAACCGAAACCCCGCTGGCGAGCAGGGTGACGATTTCGGCGCCCGCCGAGGTGCCTTGCATCAGGTCCGCTGTGCGCGGATCCCAGCCCAGTTGAGTGGACAAAGCGTCCAGAGCCGCCACGATCCAGGCGGCGCCGATGGTGCCGCCGCAGCCGATCACCAATGCGCGCGAGGTCATCGGCGAGAAGCCTTCCGGCCCAGAGCGGGCGCCGACGCCGGGGCGCTGTGCTCGGGAGCGTGGCCTCCGATGCCGTCGGTGACAACGCGGAGATAGAAGTCGCGGTCATCTGGTTCGGTGAGCATGGCGGTCATCGTGGCGCGGTCGAAGGGCAACAGGTCGATGGTGTTCTGGTCGGTGAAGTACCAGGAGTTGCAGCCGGTGTTCCACACCGTCGGCCCCATTGCCTCGGCGACAGCGTCGTTGAACCGGGTGGTGGCCGCCTCGGTGACTTCCACGGTGTCGAATTCGCCCGCGGCGAACCGGTGCAGCCAGCGCGTGATGTAGCGGGCGGTCAGTTCAGCCGAGTACTGCAGCGAGATCGTGCCGGTCGGCGAGTTCGGGCCGAGCACGGTGAACATGTTCGGGAACCCGGGAATCGCGGTCATCCGGTAGGCGCGCGGGCCGCCGGCCCACGCCTGGTCGATGGTGAGTCCGTCACGGCCGCGCAGGTTCATCGGCCGCATGTAGTTGTGTGGGTGGAAACCGGTCGCGAAGACGATGAGGTCGATGTCGTGTCGGCGACCGTCGGCGGTGCGGATTCCGGTCGGGGTGATCTCGGTGATCTTCTCGGTCACCAGCTCGGCGTTGTCGGCCTGGATCGCCTGGTAGTAGGTGCCGGAGACGACCTGCCGCTTACACAGCGGCTCATGATCCGGCGTCAGCGCCTCCCGCAGCGCCTTGTCGCGCACCTGGACGCGCAGCGACAACTTCGCCAACTGCTGCAGCGTTCGCCGCCGCCAGGTCGGGCGCAACGCGACATCGGCGAGGATGCCCGAGGCCCACAGCGCCACCGCGTACACCCGCTCGTGCAGCGCGGGCGAGGCCGCGAGCACCTTGGTCACCAGCCCGGATTGGGCCACGCCCATCGGCGCCCAGAGCACCCATTGCGGGGTGCGGGTGAACTGGGTCAGCTTCGCCGCGTGCGGCTGCAGCGCCGAAACCACCTGCACGCCGGTCGAACCGGACCCGATCACCGCGATCCGCTTGCCCGCGGTGACTATCGCGTCGTCCCAGCGGGCGGTGTGCACGACAGTCCCCTCGAAGCTGTCGAGCCCGGGCAGGTCCGGGGTGAACGGGTGATGCAGGACCCCGGTCGCGGCGATCACGAAATCGGCGTCGTGGACGCTGCCGTCGGCGACACCGACCCGCCAGCGGAGTCCGTCGAACACCGCATCGGTGACCTCACTGTCGAGCCGCAGGTGCGCGCGCAATCCGAAGCGGTCCACGACCTCGGCGTGATAACGCTGTATCTCCGGTCCGGTGGCCCAGATCCGGCTCCAGTCGGGTTTCGGGGCGAAGCCGAACTGGTAGAGCTGCGAGGGCACATCACATGCCAATCCCGGGTAGCGGTTCCAGAACCACACGCCACCGACATCGGCTCCCTTCTCCAGGATCACGAAATCGTCGAAACCGGCCTCCTTGAAGGTGACCGCTGCCGAGATCCCGGCGACACCGGCACCGATGATGATGATCTTCGGCTTGCGAATCGGTTTCGTTGTCATCAGTTTTCGCCTTTCGAGCAGAGATTCAGGACTCGGATGCCGCGTGCAGTTTCGCCCGCAACACCTTGCCGCCGGCATTGCGCGGGATCTCGTCGAGCACAACGAACCGTTTGGGCACCTTGTAGCGTTCGAGGCCGGCGCGCACATGTGCTTTGAGCGCGTCCTCACTCGGCGACCCGGCCTCGGGTCCGAGCACAACGAAGGCATGGAGGACCTGCCCGAACTCGGCATCGGGCACGCCGATCACGACGGCGTCGGCGATGTCGGGGTGGGCGGCGAGACGATCTTCGACCTCGCCGGGGAAGACATTCTCCCCGCCGGAGACGATCATGTCGTCGGCTCGACCGTCGATGAACAACCTGCGCTCGGCATCGAAATGGCCCATGTCCCCGGTGTTGACGTGCCCGTCGACGACTTCTTTGGTCGAGACCGTCGCCGTGGGGTCGGGGGTGTAGCCGGTGTATTCCAGGCCGCTGCGCACGAAGATCTCACCGATCTCACCCGTGGCGGCTTCGGAGCGGTCGGCGCGCAGGATCCGCACCGACACCCCGAGTGCGGCACGGCCGATCGTGGCGGGTGCGGCGACCAGATCGGCGGGGGTGGCGACGGTGACCATTCCCGCTTCCGTCGAGCCGTACCCGTTGACCACGATCGGACCGAAAGCCTCGATCAGCCGCGAGATGACGGTCGGCGAAATCGGTGCCGCACCGGTGACCATGATCCGCAGATGCCGTCGGGCCGCAACGGCATCAGCCGCCCCGGCGGCGGTGAGCAACCGCTGCAGCATCACCGGCACCGCGAGCACCACGGTGACTTCGTGGCGGGCGATATCGGCCAGCGCGGTCGCGGCATCGAAACGACGCCGACAGATCGCGGTTCCGCCCAGCGCCAGCGGACCCATCAACGACAACAGCCCGAATCCGTGGAACATCGGCGGTGCCACCAGCACCCGGTCGGTGGACCGCAGCCGCACGATCGCCATCGCGGTCGCTGTGAGCGCCACGATCGCGGTAGGTTTCACCGCTCGAGGCACCCCCTTCGCTTGTCCGGTCGTTCCCGAGGTCAGCAGTGTCAACCTGACCGCGTGACGCACCCGCGGCGGCGCCGGATGACTGCGGGCGGCCAGATCGTCCAGCGTCGGCAGGCCGGCGAGATCGGCGTCCGGTTCGCGCCAGGCCAGCACCCTGACCCCTGCGAAATCGGCGTCCGCCACAGTGGCGGCGTATTCGTCGTCGTAGATCAGCAGATCTGGGTTGTGCCGGGCCAGGATCGCTTGCAGCTGTGGGGCGGGGAGTTCGGTGTTGATGAAGATCAGCTCCGCGCCCAGCTGTGCGCCCGCGGCCAGCGCCTCGGCGAACCCGCGGTGGTTGCGGCAGATGATGCCCACCGACCTCGGCGGTGCCGGGCTCGCGGCGAACAGGGCCGCGGCGATCGCTTCGGCCCGCTGCTGCAACTGCCGGTAGGTCAGCTGCCCGGAGTCGTCGATGATCGCCACCTTGTCCGGATGACGAATCGCGCTCGCCGCCAGCAACATCGCCGGCGTCGGACCGTACCGGTAGAAGCTGCGCGCCAACGCCGCGGCCTTGCGCGGGCCGACCGGCGCCAACATTCCCGAGGCGAGGACCGCCGGGATCGCCGAACCCCACCGACGCAGATGGTGACTCAGTTCAGCGGGCATCGGTGCGCACCTGTTTCCGGTCGTCGCCGGTGGCTTCGGGAACCGCCGCCGAGGCCGGTGCGGGCGAGCGCAGCCGCGACAGCGAGGCCTCGGTATCACCGAGATTGCGGAAGATCCGTTCGACGAGCAGTTCGAACGGCCACCGGAACACGGCCGCGTTGATCGCCGAGGGGAACCCGTAGAGCGGGGTCATCGTGCGCGGCTTCTCGACCACCGCCTTGGCCAGCACCTTCGCCGCATCATCGGGAGTCTGACCGGGCAGCACCCGCATCCAACGGCTCGGCGCACTCATCCGCGTGTGCAGCAAACCACCGTAGAACGTGGTCAAGGTGACCCCGTCTGCTCGTGCCTCCATCCCGACAGCACGCATCCACCAGTCGAAGGCCAGCTTCGACGACAGATAGAAACCCCACTTCGGGGCGGTGGGGAACATGATCGCGACCGTGGAGACATTCACGATGTGACCACTGCCGCGCGCCCGCATTCCGGGCAGCAGCGCCAGCGTGAGCCGCATCGGCCCGAGATAATTCGCACCCGTCGTCGCGGTGATGTCCTTGGGCCGGTCATAGGACAGATGAATCGAACGACGCAACGACTTGCCCGCGTTGTGGATCAGCACATCGACCTCACCCAGGTCGAAGCGCACCGCCGCGGCGAACTCGGCGATCGACTGCTCATCGGTCAGATCCAGCCGGTACGGGTAGGCCTCGCCCCCGGCAGCATTGATCTCCTCGGCCACCTCGAGCAGCCGGTCCATCGATCGGGCGGCGATCACCACGCGCGCACCGGCCGCGGCGAACCACCGCGCGGTAGCCTCCCCGACGCCGAACGACGCCCCGGTGATCACCACCACCTTGCCCTCGACCTCGCGGCGCAACGCGGCTCGGCTGCGCAACCCGCGCGGCCCGATGACCCACGCGACCGCCCGCGCCAACGGTGTCTCGACGATCCGCGAAGGACCGGTGGGCAGAACTCCAGACATCAGTGATCACTCCGTCGTATTCGACATGGTGGACAAGGAGCCGAGGAAAGCCAGGGCTCGAGGATCTGCGAGGGCGGCGTCGATGGCCCGCTGGGTCAGCTCGATACTCGGGTCGGTGCGCAACGCGGCCAGGATCGTGCCGAACATGGTGCCGACCACCAGTTCCTTGACCTGGTCACGACCGATCGCGCGGGTGCGCATCCAGTGCAGCACCAGACCCTCGATGAACGACACGAACCCGCTGATCGCCGCACGCAACACTGGTGAGGATTCCGATTCGCTCACCTCGACGACCAAGGCATCGGTTACCCGGTCCCGGTGACGGTCCCGGATCTGGCGCACCTCGGCGTCAGCCACGTCGGCGAACAGCGCCTCGAACGCACGCGGCTGATACTCGGCTTCGTCGAGCAACCGATCGATGCCACGATTCAACCGATCCAGCGCCGGCCCACGCATGGCCAGCAGATACCCCCAGAACTCCTCGGCTGCCTGCTCGAGAACCGCGAGGTAGAAGCCGCGCTTCCCGCCGAAGTGATAGCTGATCGACCCCGCGGCCACCCCCAGCGATCGCGCCAGATCGACGATGGATACCTCTTCGTAGCGATCACGGCTGAACGCGGCCTTGCCCGCCGCCAGCAGTGCCGCGCGCGAGGCCTCGCCGCGCCGGTTGCCGACCATCGCACCTCCAGGATTTGAATCCGATTCAATAACTCGAAGCGTAGGTGTCCCGGCGGAGCGGGTCAAGAAGTTTTTGAACAGGATTCAAAGATGTGTCGCGGTGCGAAGGGCGCGCACGCTCGCGACCTGCAGTCCCGCGCGGCGCTCGGCCACTCGGCCGATGTGCCGCGCGGGGCCGTGGGTGATCGATCTCGTGAAGGACGAGCCCGGCCGGCCCGTCGTGGTAGTCGGTGCTGACAAAATCACCTGTGACGTTGTGGTTTCGACGGTGGCGTGCAGCATCCCACACCGAACTCCTCGGCATCGCGCACCGCTCTGCAGTTTCTCCCTCCAGACGTGGTCGGTCGGGGGCTGGCTATTCGGCCCATGCCAGGGCCGATGTTGCCGGTTGGGGCGCGTTCGATGCCGGCCACCACGACATGGCGAGGCGATACTTCCAGCTGGCTCTGCACTGCGCCGAGCAGGCGGACGACTGGGGAATACGCGCGAATGTGCTGTCGGATATGGCGCGGCAGGCGATCTACGTCGATCACCCCGACGACGGACCGAGCCTCATCGAGCTGGCCCAAGTGCGTCAGGACCGGCAGACTCCGACTGTGCGGGCGATGCTTTCGACTGTCCATGCCAGGACACTGGCGAAAGTCGGCCGTGGTGACGACAGCTACCGGGCTTAGGCAAATGCGCTGGCTGTCTTCATCAGAATCCCGTCGGCGGCTCGGACAACGCGCTCGCCTGCAGGCTGCCGACGATCTCGAGCAAGTGCCGCACTTCCTGGTAGGTGGGGGACAGCTGGTAAGCGTGTTGATGGCAGGCCTCGGACAACCGCGTCCACGCGTACTGAGATCGGGACGGCACGTCATGCTCATCGCGGTAGGCGACCTCGAGGCAAGCCAGGCGGGCCCGGCTGCTGGCTCCGCCTGCCTCGATTCCTTTCGCGCGCAGGAGTTCGTCGACGATCTGCTCGAGTGCAGTCCGGGTGAGCCAGGCCGCGATCCGGTTGCTGTACGGGGATTGCCGGGCGACTTGCGCCGCCGCCATGGTCAGCAGGCTGCTCACTGTCCCGCCTTCTCGATGTCGCCGACCAGGCGCTCGACATCCCTGGCCGCCTGGCGCGGGTCGGTGGTGGGGGAGAGCCCCCCGTGCATTCTGGCTCCCGTGATGTTCAGCGCCGACTTCTGATACTGGGCTCGGGCCCACTGGTCGAGCACATGGTGTTCCTGCTTCTCGCCGAATACTCCGAGCATCACCTTGGCTCGGGTGGTGTCCGCTGCTCCCCACTCGGTCTCGAGCGTTTCGAGCGACCGTCCAGCCCTGATGTTGCGGGTGAAGTAGGAGTGCCGAGCCGCTGTTTCCACGGCAAACCGCAGCATGCCGGGCAGTGTCCGGCGCATGGCCTCAGCGGGAAGCTTGCCCTCCTCGTATTCCCGCACCAACCCGAACGCGTCGTCGAGGTACCGGCGAGCGGGATCGGTGGAGGTCGTGATCGACACGTGAGAGTCCTTGCCGCGGTTCACTTCCACGATCGTTGCCGCGAGATTTCCGCGCCGCACCGCTGCGGGCAGGCGGTCGTCGTGGGAGAGGACCACGACCTGCCGGGTCCGGGCGAGTTCGCCGAGCAAGGTCACGAGGCCGTCCACCTTGGCCGGGTCCATGGCCTGCACCGGGTCATCGAGGATCAGGAATCGGAACGGTGATTCGGCCATAGTGGCGCGCGGCAGGAACAGGGCGAGCGCCAGTGCGTGCAGCTCGCCTTGGCTCAGGACGGTGAGCCCGGCCGCGGGCACCCCGTCGACCATCGAGTCGATGCGCAGCTTGCGCCGGGTCGCGGCCCCTTCCAGGCAGAGATCACCGATCTCCACATTGCTTTCCTGCCGGAGCATCGCCCACGCTTGCTGCACACCGTCACGGATCGGTGCGAGACGTTCGTTGCGCAGGCGGCGATCGTTGTCCTGTAACCACTTCTTCGCCTCGGCGAGCTGATCGACCACGGGCTTGTCCGTGAGCCACGCCTCCCAGGCCGTGCACCAGGCGTGCAGTTCGGCATGCACCGGCCGCCACTGGTCCTCGCGCTCGGCGAGAAGTGCCGCCGCGGCCTTCGCGACCGCATCGACTGCTTCACCGAGTGCGAACGCATAGGTCTCCAGATGGTCGGCCAGTTGCGTCATCGTCGCAGCGGAAGGGCCGCCGGCGATCGCGGCCCACCGCTGCCACGCGCCGCGGGCGGCGGCCACTGTCTCCTCGAGTTGCAGCACAGGGGAGTGGTCGAGGATCGCAGGCGCGGGCGCCAGTGCGCGAAGCGCCTCGGAGCGCGCCGATTCCATCCGTTCTCTGGCGTCGTTCAGCGCGGCCAGGTGCCGACGGTCCGCGCTGACCGCGGCGCGGCTTTCCCGAGCCCAGGTCGCGTCGAGAGTGCCGTCGTGACACACGGGGCATGCCATGTCGCCGTGCTCTTCGTGAACTCGGAGAGCCTGTTCGAGCAACCGTAAGGTGGACAGACTGCGATCGCTGGCCACGCGATCGAGATCGATCGATTCGGCCTCGCTCGCACGCAACCGGTTCGCCACGGCGATGGCGTTCTCCGGGGTGATCGGGGCCGTGAGATTCGCGAGTGCGCGCAGCTCCGGAACCGCTCCGCCGGCACCGGCTTCGGTCTCGTTCAGCAGCGCGCGGATGCGGGGCAGATCGGGCGCCGTCTTCTTCAGCAGCGGCGCCACCGCGGCGGCCCGCTCGTCGTCGAGTTCGGTGACCGCGTCGGCGAGGACTTTGCGCTGCTTCGCGAGCTCGTCACCGGGTGCTTTGCGTTCTTTGTGCCGCGCCGAGATCCGATTGATCACGGCCGTCAACTGTTCGACTCCCAGCGCACGCGAGATCGCGTCGTGCAGATCGCTCGGGGTGCCGTTGAGCATCGCGCCGAGCTCGTCGTAGGAAAGGATCGGGCGAAATCGTTCCAGCGGTCCGTCCCATCCGAGGTCACCGCGACCGATCTGCTGCTTGCCGCCACGCCGCTGTGTGCGAGTGGTGTGCCGGTCCACATCCGTCTCGTCGTCGGGCCAGTCGAGGGTCACCACGACCGGATCGTTGTCCTCCTCCACCAAGCTCACCGCGATGCGGGCGGTGGGATGGTGCAGATTGCGCCACTGTTCACGCCACTGGGTCGACTTCTTCTCGCTCCAGCGGAAGGTGCTGTCGGTGAGCGTGAGTTCCAGGGCTTCCGAGAAGCTGGATTTGCCGGATCCGTTGCGTCCCGCCACGATCGTCAGCCCCGGTTCGGGCCGCAGATTCAAGGTGGCGGCCGGTCCGATCCCCCGAAAGCCCTCGACCTGCACCGAAGTGAGGAACGTGCGGCGGGCGTCCGGTGATGTTCCGGTCGCGGAGAGCTCCACGACGGGCTGGGCAGGCGCGCCTGCTCCCAGGTGGTCATCGAGTGCGTGATCGCCCTCGAATGCCGCCAGGATCAGGAGCCCGACCTCGTCTGCGAGGTCGGAGCGGTCGATCTGTTTGGCGATCCATGGTGCGAGACGTGTGCTGTCCGGAAGCGGATCGGGCATGGCGGTGAACCCTTTTCGTGTAGGTGATTTCGGGTGGAGCCGGAGAGAGTGGGCGCGCCTGGCGCCGCAACGAGATGTACACATCATCGGAATGTATGTGAATGTTGTCAAGAACTTTCAGCGATCTTGACTTTCACAGAGGTATGCGCCACGATCGTGATGTACACGAGAGGGGTGACATGTCGAACCTGGTTCCACCCGTGACAGCCACGGAAATCTCCAAGCTGGTCGGCGTGACCCGTGCGACCGTGAGCAACTGGCGTAAACGTCACGAGGACTTCCCGAAGCCGGTCGGCGGCACCGAGTTCCGTCCCGTGTTCGACTGGAACGCAGTGCAAGCGTGGTTAGCCGATCGCGGCCAGGACGCCGCCGATACCCCGACTCTTTCGTTGCAGACAGAGTTGCGCTCGTCGCTGTCCAGCGAGGACGCGCAGGGGCTGCTCGCCGGGCTGACACCGTCCGAATCCGGCTGGGTGCTGTCGGAGGCCGCGACCACAGCTGACGTATCCGATGTGTTGAAAACATTGGCGCGTGCCGCCGAAGTCGAAGGGCCGCGTGCGGCGCTCCAGGTCCTGGCCGACCACGCGCACGGCGGTGAACAGAACGTCGGCCTCTACCGGACGCCCGAGCCGGTCGCCACCCTGATGGCCGATCTCCTCGAACCGCTGGGGGCCGGACTGGTCCGGGTGCTCGACCCTGCGTGCGGGGGCGGTTCGCTACTCGCCGCCGCTGCCGCGCGCGGCGCCACAGAACTCTATGGTCAGGACATCTCGGAAACCCAGGCTGCCTTGGCGCGTCTGGCGGTGCCGGCCGAAACCGGGGTCGATGCGACCATCGCCCTCGGAGACAGTCTGCACGACGACGCTTTCCCTGACCTGGCAGCCGACGCCGTGTTATGCAGTCCGCTCAGCGGACGGGACTGGGGTTCGGACAGGGCGCATATCGACGATCCACGCTGGGCGTTCGGCTTGCCGGCACGAACGGATTCGGACTTCGCCTGGGTCCAGCACGCACTCGCGCACCTGCGCCCCGGCGGCCTCGCCGTTCTGCTGCTTCCGGCATTTGCCGCCTCGAAGGCATCGGCGAGACGAGTTCGCGGTTCGCTGCTGAGAGCGGGAGTGCTTCGCGCTGTCGTCAACCTGCCACCGCGACTTCCACAGCTCCTGTGGACGCGCCTCAATCTACAGATCTGGATCCTGGCGAAACCGGACCCCGACACAGCGGTGCCTGACAGCGTGCTGCTGGTCGACACAGCCGTGGGCGAGCTCGCGCAGAGCGGCGCCGGCGACGCGGTCGATTGGCCGCCGGTCGCCGATACGGTGCGGCGCGTGTGGGCAGCGTTCATCACGGGGCGATCAGCCGAAGCCGAAGAGCCCAATGTGTCGACCGTCGTCAGGGTCGTCGACCTGCTCGACGAGGAAGTCGACCTATCGCCGGGCCCGCGGGTGAAGTTGGCGATCGACCCGGGCATCGTCGCCGACGAGGCCGACACGGCACTCTCCCGGCTCCGAGCTTCCATCGCGGAGTTGACCCATGCGTCCGAGTCCGTCGGCCGGGTCACGGGGATCTCGGGTGCGACCTGGCGGACCGCGACCATGTCCGATCTGGCGTCGGGCGGAGCCGCGCGCATCGTGCGTGCTCAACCGTCGAGATCGACCGCATCCGATGGTGAAGAATTCCGGCCCGCCATCACCGGCCGCGACATCGTCACGGATAGTCCGGCATCCGGCAAGGTCAAGGTGGATTCCGACAGTCCGACGATCGACATCGAGACCGGCGACATCCTGGTGCCGACCGTGCGCGGATCCCGTGGCCACGTTTTCCGCATCGCGGGCCCCGAAGAAGCGGGACTCGCACTCGGCCCGAACGTGCAGCTCGTCCGCACCGACCCGCAACGCCTGGACCCCTGGTTCGTCGCCGGATTCATCGGAGGTCTCGACGACGTCGCTTCCGGTGGCACGACACTGATCCACTCCGCCCTGCAGCGAACGCGAATACCCTTGCTGCCGTTGGCCCAGCAACAGCGGTACGGCGCGGCATTCCGCGACGTGCACCAACTACGGGCCGCATTGGCGCGAGCCGGTGCGGCCGTGGAGCAGATCGCCGAGGTGGTGACCACCGGTCTCGTCGCCGGTGCGCTCGAACCGGCCGCGGACAGCGCGAGAAACGAAGACATGAGCAATTCTCGAGGAGGCAGTGAGTGAACACCGGCAAGCACAGCGAGCTGGCCAACCACGCGTGGTCGGTCGCGGACCTGTTGCGTGGCGACTACAAGCAATCCGACTACGGCAAGGTGATCCTGCCGTTCACGGTGCTACGACGCCTGGAGTGCGTGCTGGCCCCGACCAGGGACGCGGTCCTCGCCAAGGCCGAGTCGCTGGCCGGCAAAGATCTCGACGTCCACAAGTTCCTGACCATGGCGGCCGGCGCGGTGTTCTACAACACCAGCGATCTCACCTTGAAGAAGATCGCCGCCGATCCGACCTACGCCTCCAAGAACCTGATCACCTATATCGGCGCCTTCTCCGAGAACGCACGCGAGGTGCTGGAGAAGTATGAATTCGCCCAGCAGATCCGCAAACTCGACGCGGCGGGCTTGCTCTATCAGGTGGTCGGCAAGTTCGCCGACCTGGACCTGCGCCCGGAGGTGGTGTCCAACCATCAGATGGGTTACGTGTTCGAGGAACTGATCCGGCGCTTCGCCGAACAGTCCAATGAGACCGCCGGTGAGCACTTCACCCCGCGCGAAGTCATCGAACTGATGGTGAACCTGCTGATCGCGCCCGACGCCGATCTGCTCGGGATGCCCGGCGTGGTCCGCCGCGTCCTCGACCCGGCCTGCGGCACCGGCGGCATGCTCAGCTCCGCGGAAGCCCACATCACCGCGTTGAACCCGCAGGCGACGGTGGACCTGTACGGGCAGGAACTGAACCCCGAATCGTGGGCGATCTGCCGATCCGACCTCATGATCAAGGGGGAGGACTCCGAGAACATCGTGCTCGGCAACTCCCTCGACGACAACGACGGTCACAAGAACACCAAGTTCGACTACATGCTCGCCAACCCGCCGTTCGGCGTGGAGTGGAAGAAGATCAAGGACGACGTCGAATGGGAGGCCGCCAACCTCGGTGACGCCGGCCGCTACGGCGCCGGCCTGCCCCGCATCAACGACGGCTCGCTGCTGTTCCTCCAGCACATGATCTCGAAGATGAAGCCGGTGAACGCGCTCGGCGAGGGCGGCAGCCGGATCGGCATCGTCTTCAACGGCTCCCCGCTGTTCACCGGCGCCGCCGGGTCCGGCGAGTCCGAGATCCGCCGCTGGATCATCGAGAACGACTGGCTGGAAGCCGTTGTCGCACTGCCCGATCAGCTGTTCTACAACACCGGCATCTCCACCTACTTCTGGATTCTCACCAACCGGAAGAAGCTCGATCACCAGGGCAAGGTGGTACTGCTGGACGCGCGGGACTACTGGGTGAAGATGCGCAAGTCGATGGGCGACAAGCGTAAGCAGATCAGCGACGAGCAGATTCGGGAAATTACGCAGCTGTACGGTGAAGCGCTGACGGTCGCGAAGGACCCGACTCACCCGCTGCACGGCAAGGTGAAGGTCTTCGCCAACGAGGATTTCGGCTACCGCCGCATCACCGTGGAACGACCACTGAAACTGCGGTTCGAGCTCACCGGCGAAGGTCTGGACAAGCTGGCCGCCTCGGCGCCGGTCCGCAAGCTGTACGGCGACTCCGACGCGTTCCGTGTCCTTCTCACGCCATTGGTCGGGTCTTCGTGGCAGACGAAGGCCGACGCTGTGTCCGCGATGCGCGATGCCGTCGTCGGCGTTGGTGAAACGTGGCCCAGCGGTGCGCCTTTCGCCAAAGTCTTCCGTGAAGCGGTTGGCACGCGAGATGCGGAGGGTGAGATCCAGTTGGTGAAGGGCGCCCCCGAACCGGATCCTGACCTGCGCGATTTCGAAAATGTTCCGCTGACTGAAGACGTCGATGAATATCTGAACCGCGAGGTCCTGCCTCACGTTCCTGATGCGTGGATCGATCACGCCAAGACCAAAGTGGGCTATGAAATACCATTCACACGGCACTTCTATGTATATACGCCACCTCGACCAATAGCAGAGATCGACTCGGAGTTGAAGGATCTGGAGGCTGAGATCCAGAGCCTTTTGGGCGAGGTGACGCAGTGAGTTCAGTACTGGGTGTCGATCTTCCCATCGGTTGGAAATCGTCACCGATGAAGCGGGCCACAGTGCTGGTGAATCGAGGCACGGCACCTGAATATGTCGAACATGGGCCAGTGCGAATGGTAAGTCAAGCAGCCAATCAGGAATCCGGATTGAAATGGGATCGTTGCCGATTTCACAATTATCTCGGAGATCCGGAGAGCTTGAAGGGGCATTTGGTCAACGGTGACGTTCTGGTCAATTCCACTGGAACCGGCACCCTCGGGCGGATCGGCTACTTCAGTGGATCGCCTGATGAAGTTCCCTGTGTGGCCGACGGGCACGTCACGGTAGTCCGTACTGATCCAACTGAACTGCATCCACGGTTTGCCTATTACTGGATGCGCTCGGAAGTGTTTCGCGACTACATCTTTGCAGCGTTGGTCGTTGGAGCTACAAATCAGATAGAGCTCAACCGTGATCGCCTTCGTGATGCCCCGGTCCCGCTACCTCTGCTGGAGGAGCAGCGCCGCATCGCCGACTTCCTCGACGCCGAAATCTCCCGAATCGACCGGCTAATGAAAGCACGTGAAAAGCAAATACTTCTCTTGAAGGATCGTCGCTGGTCCCACTTTCAGGAACTCATCGATCGGTCAGGCTCGCCAATACTTCCGTTGCGGCGGATCATAGACAGTCTTACTGACGGTCCGTTTGGAAGCGCGTTCTCTAGCTCGGACTACTCGGATGAGGGTGCTGCCGTAGTTCGGCTGGGTAATATCGGATTCGCCGAATATAGGACAGATGACCAGGCGCGAGTACCGATGTCGATTTTTGAACGGTTCCAGCAGTATGCTGTACAGGCCGGTGACGTGCTCATTGCAGGACTCGGCGATGCCAAGAATCATGCGGGCCGCGCGTGTGTGGCTCCCGATCTGGGGTTGTCGATTGTTAAGGGTAAATGCTTTCGAATGCGCCTGAATTCTCAAGGAGATCCAGAATTCATTGCTACGGTCCTCTCTTCTCCGATAGGTGCGTCCGCTGTCGAAGGGAGAGGTTCGACGAGGTCGATGATCAACCTTGATGTTGTAAAGTCTGCTCGGGTTCCAATTCCTTCGCTGCTAGCGCAGCGGCGCATTGTTGAGGATCACGCGGCTGCCTGGTCGCAGATGGCGCGGCTAGTTGATCGAGGCTCGGCCCAGATCGGCCTCCTGGCCGAGCGTCGCCAAGCGCTTATCACCGCCGCCGTGACCGGCAAATTCGACGTCACCACCGCCTCCGGGCGAAACCTCACCCAGGGGGTATAGCGAACCATGTCCGTGCACAGTGAGCAGGCGTTCGGGGAGGCCATCATCTCGGCGATGGTGGAGAACGGCTGGCGGGAGGGGAATCCGCACGAGTACAAGGCGGACCTCGGCCTCGATGTGGGGGAGTTGCTGACCTTCATCGCGCAGACCCAGCAGTCGGAGTGGCACGACCTGGTCGCCACCTACGGGGACAATCCGAATGCGGCGCAGCTCGGGTTCACAAAGCGGCTGGGGCATGAGCTGGCCGCCAAGGGGCTGGTGAGAGTCCTCCGGGAAGGGGTGAAGGACCAAGGGATTCTCATCCGGGTCGCCTACTTCAAGCCGAACCTCGTCGGCTCCGAGGATGTGCTGAACGCCTACAAAGCCAATCAGCTCACGGTCGTTCGTGAACTGCCGTATGCGACGAAGCCCGGCGCTTCCCGGCCGCGCCTGGATCTCGCCCTGTTGCTCAACGGCATTCCAGTGGCCACGGCCGAGTTGAAGAACCCGCTGACCGGGCAGGGCGTCGAGGAAGCGAAGTCCCAGTATCGCGAGGACCGTGACCCCACCGAGCTAATCTTCAAGCATCGGGTGATCGCCAACTTCGCCGTCGACCCGGACCTGGTGTTCGTCACCACCCAGCTGCGGGCGGCGAAGACGGTGTTCCTGCCGTTCAACACCGGTTCGGCGGGGCCGGGCAATGCCGGTGGCAAGGGCAATCCGTCCCCCACCGTGGAAGGCGAGTACGCGACCTCGTATCTGTGGGAGCAGGTGTGGCAGCCGGACAACTGGCTGGACCTGCTGGAACGCTTCGTGCACACCACCGAGAAGAAGGGGCCGGGCGGGAAGGCGACCCGCTCGACGATCTTCCCGCGCTTCCACCAGTGGGATGTGGTCAAGAAGCTCACCGCCCATGCCGCGACCCACGGCGCCGGGCACGACTACCTCGTGATGGCCTCGGCCGGCTCCGGCAAGTCGAACACCATCGGCTGGCTCGCGCACCGGCTCAGCGACCTGCACACCGAGCGTTTGGAGAACCTGGCCCCGGAGGCGCGGACGGCCGGATTGCTGCCAGGTGTGCCGGTTTTCGACAAGGTCATCATCATCACCGACCGCCGCAATCTGGACTCTCAGCTTCGCGACACGGTCGGCGGGTTCGAGCAGGTGTCCGGCCTGGTGGTGAAGATCGACGACAAGTCGGGACCGAAGTCCGAGCAGCTGGCGCGGGCGTTGAACTCGCAGAGCGGCAAGATCATTACCGTCACCCTGCACACCTTCCCGGCGCTGCTGGACTATCTGCGACGCGAGCAGACCCAGTTGGCCGGTGGCCGCTACGCGGTCATCATCGACGAGGCGCATTCCTCGCAGTCCGGTGACGCTGCCGCGGCGGTGCGGAGCGCGCTGCGCGATATGGGGCTCGACGCGGACGATGAGGATCAGGGCGCGGTCGAGGCGAAACTCGATGAACACCTGCGGGGTAAGGCCGCGGCCAGGGCGAAGGCCGCCAATATCTCCTACTTCGCGTTCACCGCGACGCCGAAGGCGAAGACGCTCGAGAACTTCGGTACCGCCGACGGCGCCCAGTACCGGCCGTTCCACACCTATTCGATGCGGCAGGCGATCGAGGAAGGGTTCATCCTCGACCCGCTGCGCAACTACGTCACCTACAAGGCCTACTACCGGCTGGTGAATCAGAATCCCGCCGATGTGGAGGTCCCCGAGGCCAAAGCCTCGAGCTTGCTCGCGCGGTTCGCGTTCATGCACCCCTACGCGGTGGATCAGCATGCGCAGGTGATCGTCGAGCACTTCATCGCGCACACTCGTGGGCGGCTCGGTGGCCGGGCGAAGTCGATGGTGGTGACCGCGTCCCGGCAGAGCGCGGTCGCGGTGGCGCGGGCGATCAAGAAGTATCTGCGGGATCGGGAGTACGACCGCAAGTATCCGGATGTCGGTGTGCTGGTGGCCTTCTCCGGGAGTCTGGAGGTCGACGGTGTGGAAGTCACCGAGTCGTCGGAGAACGGTGGGCTCGCCGAATCGGCACTGCCCAAGGCGTTCCGGTACACGCGGGCCGACGACCGCGCGACCCAGGCGGGCGGCAAGGGACAGCGGGAGTACCGCATCCTGGTGGTCGCGGAGAAGTATCAGACCGGGTTTGATGAGCCGCTGCTCACCACGATGTATGTGAACAAGACGCTCACCGGCATCGCCGCGGTGCAGACGCTGTCGCGACTCAACCGGACCCGCGAAGGCAAGTCGCAGCAGGATCTGGTGGTGCTCGACTTCGTCAACGAGGCCGAGAAGATCCAGGAGTCGTTCGCGCCGTACTACGAGGACGCGTTCACCCTGCCGACCGATCCGAACCTGCTCTACGTCGCCCGCGACCGGGCGATGGCCGCGCCGATCCTGATCACGCAGGAGATGAAGGATTTCGCCGTCGCCTATCTCCTCGCCGAGCGCAAGGCAGCCGGATCTGCGGCGAAGTGGGCCAAGCTGCACGCCGAGCTGTATCGGCATCTGGCGCCGGCGGTCGACCGGTTCGTCGTGTTCCTCGACAGCGAGGAGGAAGACGATGTCGCGCTCGCCGAGTCGTTCCGCGCCGACCTCAACGACTACGTCCGCAAGTACGGATTCCTCGCGCAGATCGTGCCCTATCAGGATCCCGATCTCGAGTTGCTGCACCTGTACGGGCGTCACCTGCTGAACCGGCTGCCGCGACGGGCGGATGGCGGCATCGACATCGGTGAAGTCGACTTGAGCCATCTCCGGCTCGAACAGACCGGGGAACACGACCTCGGACTCGCTCCGGAAGGCGCGCAGGAACTGCGGGGGTTCGGCGACGGCACCGGACCGGCCAAGGAGCCCGAGAAGTCGCTGCTTTCCGCGCTGGTCGATCGGTTCAACGAACGGTACGGCACGGAGTTCTCCGAGGAACACCTCGCGGTGCCGTTCCAGGCCGCCATGGATGAGCCGCAGGTGGAGCAGGCGCGCCTGGCGAACAAGAATGTCGACGACTTCGGCGTCGTGTTCGACAAGGTGTTCGCCGAGAAGATGGTCGAACACTTCGATACCCTCAACGACTTGGGTGAGCGGTACTTCGCCCGGGACAACGAGTTCAAGAAGGACCTGGATCGGCAGGCCCGCACAGCGGCGTTCCGGCTGCTCGGGCGGCGGCACGGACTGCCCGAGGTATAGGCGCCGGCGGTGCGGCCGTCGAGGGAAGGCAGGGGGTAGACGATGCCGGCTCGGCGCGTCGGTATGCGCTATGACCTGATCGAAGAGATCGGGTTCGGCGGGATGGGATCGGTCTGGCGCGGGTACGACACCGTGCTCGACCGGGAGATCGCGGTGAAGACGATTCGATTCACCCAGATCCACTCGGATGCCGATGCCGCCGAGTTCGCCGAACGGTTCCGTCGTGAAGCCCGGATCACCGCGCAGATCCGGCATCACGGCGTGCCGCAGGTATACGACGCGGTCCTCGACGCTGATCTGAGCGAGGTATACCTCGTGATGGAACTCGTCGAGGGCGCGGGCACATTGCGGACCTACCTCACCCCTGGTTGCCCGCTGCCGGTCGAATGGGCGGTCGCGGTGACGGCGCAGATCGCCACCGCGCTCTCCTACGCGCACGCGCTGCCGGTGGTCCACCGTGATCTCAAACCCGACAACATCCTCGTCACGCCGAACGGCACCGTGAAGATCATCGATTTCGGCATCGCCGCGCTGCTCACGGCGGGGACTCCGAAGCTGACCATGACGGGAGCGTTTCTCGGTTCGGCGCCATACATGTCGCCGGAGCAGGCAATCGGGGCCAAGGCCACGCCGCGCACCGACCTGTACGCGCTCGGGTGCATTCTTTACGAAATGCTGTGCGGGCATCCGGTGTTCGGCGGCACGGCGCCGATCGTCCTGCACCACCACGCCGCCACTACGCCCGTTCCGCCCAGGGAACTGCGTGCCGAGATACCGGCCGAGTTGGACCGGCTGGTCTTGGACCTACTCGCCAAGGAACCGGAACAGCGACCGAGCGACGCCGCCGAGGTGTACGAACGTTTGCTGCCACTGCTGCCCCCGCCGGGGTCGGTGGTGGAACCGGGCGATGAACGCCTGGCCGAGGTGCCCGATCCGACCGCTGTTTTCCGGCGCCCCAACGCGCCGCTGCGTGCCGAGCAGGAAGCGCCTGTCACCCGGTTCCAAGGAGCGTTGCCCGCCACCGCTCCGATCAACGGCGAGGTGCTCGAGCAGCGGCTGCGACATCAATTGAACGAGTACCGTGACCTGATCGGAGAGGGCCGAGCGCTACAGGCGGCAGATGTCCTCGGCAGCGTCCTCGAACCGGCGGGCCACGCCTTCGGTGCCGACAGTCCACGGGTACTGGAACTGCGGTTCGACGTCGCACTCGCTCGGTTCATCGGTGGTGATTTCCGTAAGGCGAGAACGGAATTCGATGTGCTCGCCGCGGCGTCGGCCCGGGTGAAGGGCTTCGCCGACGAGCTGACGATCCAATGCCGGAAGTTCGCCGCGGACTGCCGCATCGAGCTCGGCGAACTCACCGAGGCCCTGTCCGGGATGCGCGCGGTGCTCGGCGACGTGCGGGCGACGCAGAGTGATGGCAGCGAAATGGCGCTCGAGCTGAGACTGGCTCTCGGGCGGTTGCTCGCGCTTGCTGGGCATCGTGCGGAAGCACAGAACAGCTTGAGCGAGCTGTACGAGGATCTACTGCTTCTGCGGGGGAGCGACGACCCGCTGACCCGGGAGACCGCCGAAGCGCTGGAGCGGTTCATCGATGACGATCCGGCACTCGCCGGTGAGGAATAGTCTTGTCCGCCGAATTGGGGAAATGACATGACCGGCCGTACAA
Source organism: Nocardia higoensis (assembly GCF_015477835.1). Lineage (NCBI taxonomy): Bacteria > Bacillati > Actinomycetota > Actinomycetes > Mycobacteriales > Nocardiaceae > Nocardia > Nocardia higoensis. The sequence goes on from NZ_JADLQN010000001.1 coordinate 782,680, forward strand.
CAGGTTTCGTTTACATACTGACCAATAAGAAGATGCCCGGACTGGTCAAGATCGGCATGACAGGTCGACTGATCGGAGATCGTGTTCGGGAGCTGTACAACACCAGCGTCCCTGTTCCCTTTGAGGTTCCCCCGCATTGTTGGAGGGCGGATTACCAGCTTTCGGCTGGAACTCGGTGATGGTAGCTGGCTTCGAACTCGTCGGGTGATCGCCAGCCGAGCTTCTTCTGAATGCGCTGGGTGTTGTACCAGCCGTCGATGTAGGCGAACAGGGCGTTCTCGGCCTCCTCCCGGGTCCGCCAGGACCGGCGATAGACCAGTTCGGTCTTCAACGTGGAGAAGAAGTTCTCCATCAACGCGTTATCGTAGGAATCCCCGACCGACCCCATCGACTGCGCAATACCGTTGTCGGCCAACGTGTTCGCGAACCGGATAGCGGTGTAGGTCGACCCGCGGTCGGAGTGATGTATCAACTCGCCATCGTGGATGTCGCGGCTCCAGACCGCATACTCGACAGCGCCGAGGACCATCTCGGTGTCGCAGCGGTCGGAGGTCTTCCATCCGACGATCCGGTTGGAGAACGCATCCCGCACCGCGGCCAGCCAAAACGCTCCCTGACCACACGGGATGCGGGTCGCGTCCGCCACCCACAGCCGGTTCGGGCGATCGGCGGTGAAGACGCGTTCGACCAGATCCGGTGCCGGCGCTGCCCGCGGATCGGTCCGCGTGGACCCGATCCGCCACCGTTTCCGCAGGAACGCGCCCTGCAACCCGGCGCCGCGCATCACCCGCTCCACCCGTTTACGGCCGACCGCGATCCCTCGCCGGGCCAGCATCGCATGCACCCGGGGCGAGCCATAGGTGCCGCCGGAACTGGTATGGATATCGACGATCTCGGCCAGCAGCTCTTCATCGGCGATCTGCCGCGCCGACGGCTCCCGCAGGCGTTTACGCCACCAGTAGTAGGTCGACGACGCGATGCCGAGTACCCGCAATACGAGCTCGACCGGGTGCGAGCTGCCTTCGACGAAGCGCACGATCACCTCCGGGTCTGGTCGAGCTCCGAGGCGAAATACGCACTCGCAGAACGCAGGATGTCGTTGACCCGCTCCAACTCGGCGACCTGCTTGCGCAGCCGCTTGTTCTCCTCGGCCAGATCCACAGCCGCCGGTTCCGGACGCCGGCCGGCATCCGCTTGGCGGATCCAGGTGCGCAACGCCTCGTGATGAACGCCCAACTGCTGGGCCAACTTCCGGACCGTCGGTTTCGGGTCCGAGTCCTGATACAGCCGAACCGCTCGGGCCTTCAACTCGTCCGGATACTTCTTCGGTGCTGCCACGTGGGGCTCCTTCCTGGCCCTATCGGACCATGCTCAGAGCCCTCCAAGAAAGCGGGGGAACCTCACAGCCTGGTGACCGGATCGTGTGGCTGGGAGCTGGCCGGCCTGCAGCGGTGTTTCAGTTTGCTGCGCACTGCCAGGTCATCAGCAGGACCCGGCACTTGAAACTCCTGCCGACGAGTATGGGCCCCTATCCACTGTTGCTGAACCATCCTACTTATGACCAGCTGCCCGCAGACTTGCTTCGGTCCGGTCGGGCCGCGCTTGCCAGCATGACCATGCCTGATTGCTGGGCCAGCCGAAGTGCCGAAGACGTCGACGTCCACGGCAGCGCTCCGCAGCCGCCGGAGTATTGGATGCCGGCGCTGGCCGCCCCCGACCGGAAGGGCCGGGGAAGCAGTGCGGGCGGGCGCGCTCGCGCGCGCAGAGGCTCTACCGCGAGTGGGTAGGTGGTGGGTGGTGATGGTCTTCGCTGGGGTCCTGTTCGTCGTCGCCTCGCTCGCCATCGGCGGGTGCGGTCGCGCCGTCGATCGCGCTATCGACCAGGCCATGGTTCCGGACATCGAGGCGTCTACCGATCCGGCGTTGGTGGCGGAGGCCAGCGAGTACGGCGAATGGGTTCTTCCTACGGATGGAAAGATACTCCTGGTCGAGCGGGAGGTCATTCGTGACCGGAGGTATCGGATCGCGGTCGAGGTGTCGCCCGGCGATCTCGTTCCGATGTTGGAGCAATCCCGATTCGCCACGACGCTTGCGAAGGATTACCCACCCTACCTCCAGAAGACGATCGCTGGGCCTCCACTGGAATCGTCACCGAATGTACTTCATGCACAGGAATGGTTCACCTCATCGGCGGGGAAGGTGATGCTGCGCGATGTCACCGTCGATGAGCGCGATGTGAACATTCGAGTCGTTCACATCGATTTCCGTGGTGTGTGATCGCTGCCCGCATCGTCGACTTGTGCGGACGACTCGGAGGCGATGCGTCTTCAGAGGTCGGTGACGATGCCGATACGACATGTCGCTGCTGAATCGGCTCACCGGTAGGGAGTCCATCTGTAAGGGCGGTTGTGGCGCAGGTCGTCGAGTCGGCGGCGGTGTTCGGCGGCGACTGCCGGGCGGCGGGCAAGATCGGCGATGACGCTGGTGACGAGGCTGAGCTCGCGGATGCGGCGCAGGGTGGGCCATGCGGGTTCGGTGGTGACGTCGCGACCGTAGGCGGCGGCGAGCTCGGGGTAGGTGTCGCGGCCGAAGCGTTGGTCGTCCACGGCGGTGACCACGAGATCCCATGCGGTGGGGCCTATTCCGGTGCTGTCGAGATCACACAGGACGGTGCGGTCGTTGTCGCGCAGCAGATTTCCGGTGTGAGCGTCGCCGTGCATGATCCCCATGGGCAGGTCGAGGGTCCGGTAGTCGTGTTCGCTCTCTTCCCACTGCTCGGTGAGCCAGGCCACGTCGTCGGCCGGGAGTACGGGGTCGGCGGCGTGCAGTCGACGGCGGGCGGCGGTGAACGGGTTCCATCGGGGGAGTTCGGTGTCATCGGGGGTGAGTGCGTGGAATTGCCGCAGGGGGTGGGCGAGGTCTTGTGCGGTCCATCGGGTGGCGGCGCCGGGGAGGCGCTGCCAGAGGGTGGCGGCGGCGGTGTCGCCAAGAATGAACGGCTGGTCGATGCCGGGAACGAGTTGGGGGATGGGGGCTCGGCGGTCGGTGAGCCACCGGGCCATGGTGACCACACGTGGGGCGCGGGCGATACCGAGCGGGCCGTAGGCGATGCGTACGACGATGGGTTGCTTCGGCAGGGACCAGACGGCGTTGTTGGTGTAGCGGAGCAGCGTCGCGCCGTCTGGGTCCAGACCTGCTGTGGCACAGACGGTCGTCAGCGTTGCGCGCAGTTGGCGGGCTCGCGTCTCGGTGAGTTCGGTGGCCATCGGGTGGGATCAGGCGCCGGCCAGGACGAGATCGTGGTGGAGATCGGCGACGGTGCCGTGATGGGTGTGCGGTGCGGCAGCGAGGGCGATCTCCTGGAGGCGCTCGGTGGCGCGTCGGCTCGTCGTCGCGGCGGCACCGGAGAGGGCCTGCTTTGTCATCGGGATGGCGCTGTCGAGGTCACCGAGCCGGAACGCGTTCTGGGCAGCCACGATCGCGTCGAAGGTGAGTGACCGCGACGGCCGGTCTCGGGTGGCTTGGGGCAAGGAGACGCGTGTTCTCTCGAGGGCGGTTGTCGCGACGGACTCCGCGGTCCGAGCGTCGGTCGTGTGGCTGGCGAGGGCGGAGTACACCAGCGCTTGGTGACCGGCGAAATCGCCCGGCGCGAAGAAGATCCGCATCCATGGAGCCTCGGGAGCGGAGGAGGCGTGGATATCGTCTTCGGCGCGGGCCAGGCTCTCGGCGACCTGGCGGTGATCGCCCTTCAGAGCGTGCGCCCAAGCGGCGGTGGCGTGCAACTGAGCGGATTCGGCTGTGTTTCCGGTTCGCGCGGTGAGGCCGTGGCCGTGGCGGACGAGCCCGAGCGCGGTGTCGGGGTCCTCGCGATACAGGGCGACACGCGCCAAGTGGAACAGGATGTTCGCGGCTAGGGCGGAGCCGTGGGCGCTGTCGGCGGCCAGCGCCCAGTCCAATGCGCGCATCAGGTGAGCGGCAGCCAGCTCATGGTGTCCGGCGTCATGGGCGGCCCACCCGACGACGTTGGCCATATCCGCGAGCGCCGCCAGGAGTTCCGCTCTCACTTTGGTGTCGGCGCGTTCGAGCAACCGGCTGGAATGCTCGAGAGCGGCCACCGCGGGATCGAGTGCCGCGCCGCCACCGGTCTCGGCATCCAGCGCTCGAAGGTGCCGAGTGACGTGACCGAGCCGGACCACATCGAGATGGCCGACGCGCGCGGGCGGCGGCCCCCATGCCCCCGATTGCGGGTCGGGCCACCACGCTCGAAGGTCGACATCTGCGCCGGCGAGGGCGGCCGCGATCGCTGCCAGAAGCTGTCTGCGTCGCATCGGATCGGTGTCCTTCCGTGGACGGAGTCGGGGAGGGCTCGGAGCTCCGATGGCCTCCAACAATCCACGATACGTGCGCACGGGCGTCGCGGCACCGCTCTCCCAGCGCCGGATCTGGCGCACATCGCAACACACCGGTATCCCCGCGGTTGCACCCGCCGCGTCGAGACGGCGGGCCATGTCCTCCTGCGTCCAGTCCCGGCCGATGCGCCACCGCCGCAATTGCTCACCCCAGGACATCATCCACACCCCCACCCAAAGCAGTTGACCACCAGCGCTTCCGCACATCTTTCCATTGCGCGGTCGTCGCGACATCCGTCTGCTCGAGATGTCCGGTGAGATGTCCGCCGCGTCGTCCTGGCTGGTGAGGGGGTCGGCCGGGCACTGTCGATGCGTCGGAGATTTGGCGTCCGCACACATCGCATCAGCCGACCGGTCTCATCCGCTATTGATTCGATTTCGGGAGCACTCTTGCCTGTAAAGCATTCCGGCATTTCAGGTTCGAGCCGTTGCTGCACGATGCTCGGCTCGCCCTCCGACGCGGATGCGTACCTTCCTCGAGGAGAGTCGATTTCGACAGGGGCGCCGTGTCCGGTGAAGACGAGCGCCGCACGGCTCGGCAACGAGCCCAGCAATTCGGTGGCGAGGAGTGCGTGGCCTGCGAAGGCAACGGCTGGATCAGGCCGCCACGCCGACGCGTCGACACAGGTCGCGTACTTCCCGCGACATCCCGGACGGTGGCTTCTTCTGCAACGAGAGCAGCATGTCGCGCGCATATCCGTTGTAGGAAATCGTTTCGGGTGCGGTGTTCTGGGCTCGGTCGAGTATCGCGACAACGGCTGCCCGCTCGTCGCGTTCGTCGTAGGCCCGCGCGACCTCGATCAAATGCCGGGCTCGTCGCGGGATCGACACGATCTCGTCACCGTCGACGGATCGGGCCGCGCGCAGCGCTTCGCCGGATCGGCGCAGTTCGACGCCGAGCGTCGTCGCGTTCGCCGCCTGCACAGCCTGAGAGAACGAAGTTTGGACATGCCGGTAGGCCGGTCCCAGTCGCTGAGCGATCTCCTCGGCTCGATCCCATGCCGCCCACGCATCTCCGGTGCGACCCCGACGCGCGTGCACGAGCGCGGCTTCCGCGGCGAGGGCGCCCGAGATCGCTCGCCAGTTGTCGGGCGTGCTGTCCCGGTCGAGCCAAGGAGTGAGCATCTCGCGCCCGGAGGCGATCATCTCGAGCGCTTCGTCCCAGCGGCCGGAGTCGCGCAATGCTTGGACCATCGCCCACATGCCGCAGGCGATCGTGTACGGATCGTCGGCCTCCTGCGCCTCGGCGAGGCCGCGGTCGGCGACCAGCCATACCAGCGATGCGTCTGGTTGGTAGGCCACGTAGAAATCGGTCAGGTGGTAGACGCCGGCGAGTAGCCGTCGAGCCTTGCGGCGGTCGGATCCCGATGTTCGCGCGGCGGCCTGCGCATCACGGATGAGGGTGGGCAGGATCGCGCCGAGCGCGGTCCGGTGGTTCGGGCTCGAATGCCGGACCTGCCAGGCATGGCGTAGCCGCTCCTCCAGATGGGTGAGGTCGTGCCGCTCGCCAGGAGTGGCGAGTCGGAAGCTGGTCAATGCCAACTGCACGGCACCGAGGTCACGGTGTCGCGCTCCGGCCCAGACCTTCACGCTCACAGCGTGCCCGTTTCCGGTGAGTTCGGCGAGGTCCGATAGCCCGAGCGCCTCGGCGATCTGCAGCAGCATCGGCAGGCGCGGGGCGCCACGTTTGCCCGTCTCGATGCTCTTGGCCCATTCCTCGGATCGGCCGATCAAGCCACCAAGCACTCTGCGCGACATGCCCATTCGCTCGCGCGCACGCTGAATGCGCCGTCCGATCGTCGTGTGCTCTTCCATGTCCCTACCTCATCGCAACGGGTCGAGATACGTGCTCCCAGAGTACGGGTATGGGGGTCTTTTCGTACCCCTCGAGTACTTCGCGCGCCCCTAGCTCGAACTGGTCAGCGTAGCTGGCGAACCGTCCCGCATCCGCCGTGAAGAGATGCCGATTGTCTACATTCCGTCCCGCTTCGGAGGAGTAACTCCATTGCTTTCAGCGCAATCCAGCTTCGTCCGAGATGCCCATGGACCCGGCTCGCCAATCGATGCGAATCGTGAGTTCCGCGTTCCCCTCTACACCGAGCAGTTCGCGGCGGACCCACACGCCGTGTACGCGCAGATGCGTCAGCGTTTCGGATCTCTGGTGCCGATCTGGCTGGCACCTGATGTTCCGGCGACGTTGGTGATCGGCTACTGGACGGCTCTGAAGATCCTCAACGACCCCGAACATTTCCCCGCCGATCCGCGGACCTGGGAGCGTGACATCCCCTCGGGGTGCCCGGTCCTGCCGATGATGCAGTGGCGTCCGAACGCATTGCGCAGCAGTGGGATAGAGCATGTGCGTTACCGGTCGGCGAACGTGGACGCGCTCGCCCGGGTGGATCTGCGCAGGATCCACGAAGTGGTCGAGCGCATCTCCGTGACGCTGGTGAACGGATTCTGTGGTCGTGGCCGGGCCGAGTTGATCACCGATTTCGCGTCCCCGTTGGTGTTCGAGGTGATCGGCGAGCTGATCGGATGTGACCCCCAGGTCAGTGGGCGGGCCGCGACGGGGATGGCGATGATCTTCGACACCACCGCTGACGCTGCCGAGGGTAACAACCTGATCGTGGCGGCACTGCGCGAACTCGTCGGCCGCAAACGCACCCATCCCGGTAAGGACATCACCTCCTGGTTGCTGGCCCACCACAGCGGTCTGACCGACGAGGAGGTCATACATCAGCTGGTCACTCTTTACGCTGCGGCGAGTGAGCCGCTGACCAATCTCATCGTCAACACCTTGTCGTGGATGATGACCCACCCGGACTTCGCCGGCGAGGTCGTCGGTGGCGGCCTGTCGACCCGTGACGCGCTGACCCATGTGCTGTTCCGTGACCCGCCGATCGCGAATTTCTGCATGTCCTATCCACGCCAGCCCCAGCTCATCGACGGTATGTGGGTGCCGGCGCATCGCCCGGCGGTGATCAGCCTGGCCGCCTGCAACAACGACCCCGCCGTGGTGGGCGGCAACATTCGCGGCAACGAATCGCACCTGGGGCTCGGCGCCGGACCGCACCGCTGCCCCGCCAGGTTGCCTGCCGAATTGATCGCCGGAGAGGCGATCGACCAGATCCTCGATGCCCTGCCCGAGATGCAGCTCGCCAGGCCCTACGAGCAATTGCGTTGGCGGCCTGGGCCGTTCCATCGGGCGCTCGAGGAGCTGCCCGTCGTCTTCACACCCGTTCCGCCGCTCACCGTGCCCATCCGCTGACCGTAAAGGCGAACTTTCGATGACCGATCTTCATCCTGTCCCCGCTCCTATAGCGCTCGATGTCACGGGCGCTGACATTCCGGGTGAGGCCGCCCGGCTCCGCGAACAGGGGCGGCTGGTCCCGGTATTACTGCCCGGTGGGGTGCGCGCCTGGGCGGTGACCGATGCCGAACTGCTGCGGGAGTTGTTCGTCGACTGGCGGGTGTCCAAGGACGCCGCTCAGCATTGGCCGGCGTTCGTCGCCGGTGAGATTCCGCCGGATTGGCCGTTGATCTCGTGGGTGTCGGTGCGCAACATGTTCACCGCTTACGGCAAAGACCATCAGCGGTTGCGCAAGCTCGTCGGGCCCGCGTTCACCGCCCGCCGCGTGGCCGAGTTGCGGCCGCGGATCAGGCGGATCACCAGCGGGCTGCTCGACGGGCTGGCTGCGCGGGCGGACGGGGTGGTGGATGTGCGGGAGGAGTTCGCGGCGCAGGTGCCGTTGCGGGTGATCACCGCGCTGATGGGTGTCCCGGACGATCTGCGGCCGGGGCTGCGGCTGTGTGTCGACGAGATCTTCTCCACCGCTCCGCAGCGTGACCCACAGGCCACGCTCGCCGAGATGGTGAGCATCTTGACCACGCTCGTCGCTCGTCGCCGTGCCAAGCCGGGGCGGGATATGACCAGTCTGCTCATCAGCCGTCGCGACCACGACGACCAGCTCACCGAGCAGGAGCTCGTGCACACGCTGCTACTGGTGATCAGCGCCGGTTACGAGACCACGGTCAACCTGCTCGACCAGGCGATCTATCAGCTGCTGACCCGGCCCGAACTCCTTCCTCGGGTCCGCGTCGGCACGTTCGGCTGGTCGCAGCTGATCGAGGAGACCCTGCGCTACGCGCCGCCGGTGGCGAACCTGCCGCTGCGGTACGCGGTGGTCGACATCGACGTGGCGGGCACGCGGATCAAGGCCGGGGAGGCCATCCTCGCCTGCCTGGCCGCCGCCAACCGCGACCCCGACCTGCACGAACCGAATCCCGGCGAGTTCGATCCGGCCCGACCGATCAAGGAGCATCTGTCCTTCGGTTACGGACCGCACTACTGCCTCGGCGCGCCGCTGGCACGGTTGGAGGCCGAGATCGCCCTGCCCGCGCTGTTCGGGAGGTTTCCACAGATCGCGTTCGCTGTCGCGCCGGAGACGGTGAAACCGTTGGCGAGCTTCATCTCTCATGGTCATCGACGTCTGGCGGTGCTGTTGGACGGGGTGGGCGGCGCGGACCTCACAGCTGAGTCGGAACTGTGACGGCCTCGTGCGCGCAGGAACCGCACGGCTGCGGAGGGGACGGCCGTGCTCGGTGACAACCGGCCGGTGAGCGGGAAACGGCCGTTCGGTGCCGTCATCCCGATCGACCAAGCCCCCAGCGTCCTCGGATTCGCGGCCACCGCCGAGAAACTCCGCCACGACAACCCGCACTGGCCCGTGCGCTCACCGGCGGCGGCCGCTGCCGTGCTGAGCCTCCACGGCGAATGCCCCTGGCACTGCTCGACCCGGGTCGCCGCGCTCATCGTCAGCGCCGACGACTACCGGTACTTCCGCGATCGCGGCATCCACTGACGACACCCAATGACAAGGACCCGCGCCATGAATACGGCACTCGGTGTGCTCAACCTCGGCATCAGCCGATCCCCGGCCGAGGATCGGCACATCCTGACCGAACTCGCCCACGCCCGCGGCTATGACCTGATCGACGTCCTCACCATCGACGACTGCACCTACATGCCGACCGCCTATATCGCCGAACGCGTCCGCACCGCCCGCGCGACCGCGTTGCTGGCGCCGAGCTTCGAACACTTCGGTGTCTCCGCCCGCGTGCTGCCTCTGATCGCCGAGCTGGTGGTGCCTGGCGCGGCTGGGCATGAACATGAACTCGAGCGGCAGTCGAGCATCGCGAATTCTGCCGTGACACAACAGCATAGGGTGCGTCGACGGGGCCTCGCCGCAGCGGCACTGATCGTATTGTTGTTCACTGCCTGGGCGCTGTGGCCGGCGCCGGATTCAGCCTCACCCCCGGCCCCAGCCGTCATCGTGCTACCCGACCAGGCGGAGGGCCGGTGACGCAACGCCCCGAATCGGAGTTCGATTCCTCGCGAGTGAGCAGGTTGCGCGGTGGCGCTACAGCATCGGACGGGTATGGCCGCGCGGGCCGTATCGCACAACCCCAGCGAGCAGGGCACCGACAGCAACCCGGCGGTCACCGCGCCGACGTCGACGCCGCCCATCGGGTGAGCCGGTGGAAGTCGGACCGGCTGTCGACTCTCCGCGTCACCGTAGCGTGGCGACGATGCCCTCGGTGAGCAGGTCGAGTTGCTCGCACGCGTCGAAAGGGGTGGGTGGGGCAGAGGGGGAGATGTCGAGCCCGATGGAGAGAATGTGTGCGGTGGAGGCGCCGGCTGGGGCAGCGGGGCGGAACGTCAGCGCGGCGGTGCAGGTGATCGCTCGGCTCGGAGCGGTGGAGTACCAAGAGCGGATCTCTATACCCCCGAGCCCGGCGCGGGACCGGAAGGCACTGTCCTGGGTGACATACCCGCCATTCAGATCGCCCGGGTACCGGGTCTCTCCCTCGAGCGGGATCTGTTCGTTGTTGCGCTGGAAATGCACCTCGAGGGTGACCTTGTGTTGGTCGCCTTCGCGGCGCAGCGTCATCTTGCAGGTGTAGGGCGTAGGGGTACCCGTGGAGGCGATCCTCCATCCCGGCAGCGCGGCATCGATCGTGGCAGCCGTGGGGCAGGGGTTCTTCTGGATCAGCGACGGGCCCGGTGCATCCTCGCCGAACGGGTGAGCGGGCAGGGCGGTGAGTCCGGGCAGGATCGCCGTGAGGTATTCACGGGTGAACGCGCAGGCCTCCGGCCAGTCGACAGGGGTGTTCTTCGGCGGCTGGGCTCGCTTCACGCTGAGCAGCGCCGCGAACCCGGTCTCGGCGTAAGGTACGGCGAACACGCATCCGGAGCTGCCGCCACTGTAGGGGTTGTGGTAAACGGTTGTGCCGCTGAGTGTCTCAGCGGTGTCGCGTTCCCGATCGTAGTCCAAGTAGTCGTCAGCCAGTTCGAGGTCGAAACGGAAGTAGCCGCCGGGATTGCCGGCATCGGCGATGACCATTCGGCACGCGGTCCAACTGTTGTCGCGGTCGAACTCCTGTAGGCCACCGAGGCGGGCGGCCGCTCCGCTGTCGTGCAGCGCACAGGCGTCGGTAGCACGCACCTTAGACATCGCCTCGAGTGAGCCGGGTGCCACGGCAGCCTGATCGATGGAGTTGGGCACGGGGCGCGGGCGGCTCGTCGTCGGGGTGGCTGAGGCTATCGTGGAGGTCGCGACGGCGGAATCCCCAGGCGCGGAATCGGATCCGCATCCCACCAGTGCGCTCACCAACGCCGCTGAAACCATGATCGCCGCTGTCGTCGAGCGTGTCCTTTTCGCCATGACGATATCTCCCCTCACCATGAATGTGATCATGCCTGCTGTCGACTGGCCGGGCCGTACTCGGGTGACTCATCGCCCACTACACCTGTGAGCGGAAGGTCGAGCTGGACAGCGTCGTCGACAGCGGGGCGAAGGCGTGCTGTGGAGCCTGCCGGGCAGTGACGTGGTCGGCGAGTCGGTCGCGCCGCTGTCCGGGCTGCGGCTGAGGGAGTCAGTACGTAACAGGTCTCGTCCGGCCCGATCCGCCCCGACTGGCCTACTTTCTGACGTATCGCGCTCCGCCGCACCACTTTCGCCCCGCGATGAACCGGTCATGCACGCCGCTCGGATCACCATGTTCCAGAGAAATTCCGATACCGAAAATCCGATTGACGCGGTGGTTCTACTGGGAGGATGGCAGATCTGGTCACAGCAGTAACACTCGGAGACGTACCGGCAGTCCGGAAATTGCTGGCCGCGGGGGCACACCCCGACGTACCGGACGAGGACGGCACCACACCCCTGTACCGGGCGGCTGTCCAGGGCTGCGGCGAACTGACCAGGCTGCTGCTGGCGCATGGGGCAGATCCGAATCTGCCCGGTGGAGCCGAAGACGAAGGACTGCCCCTGTGCGCGGCGGCCTGCTGGAACCACACCGATTCCGTCGCCGCTCTGCTGGCCGCCGGAGCCGACCCCGACCAGCCCGAGCCACCGCATCCCCGAGAACACGGTTCGGGCACGCCGCCGCTGCTGTGGGCGGTGGGCAACGGCCATCGCGAAACCGTGGACCTGCTACTCGAGGCAGGTGCCGATCCGAATATCCCGGGCACTCCGCTGACCATCGCGGCCCGGAGCGGGCGCCTCGGCATCGTGCGATCCCTGCTGACCCGCGGCGCGGACCCAGCGCGCCCGGATACCCAGGACCGCACCGCCGCCGATCTCGCCGCCGCACTAGTCGGCGCAGACCTGGTGGCCCTGCTTGCGGACGAGTGTGCCTGGTCGGAGGTGGAGTCGACGTACACGGTGGAACGCCGTCCCGCTGGTGACGGCACGAATCTGATCACGCTGCGCTACGAACACGAGGGCGGCGGCGAGGGTGAGACCTGTATCCAGGATGGCCATGCCGCGATCGTCGCGCTGTTGCGGGATATCGCCCGGCAGTCGACCGGTGGGGGTGACATCTGAGGTCGTGTCCGCTGCCGGCTCCGACCTCATTTCGCGACACCGGACCGGTTCTCACGTCCCCGTAGTACCGCGGCGCCCGGACCGGCCAGTTCCGCCGGCCTCACGCGTCGGCCGCTGACGGCCGGCAGCAGCGACAGCGCGGTCCCCTTCCGGTCCTGTGCCGATAGCCGCGCCGGTATCCATTGCGACCAACCGAACTTCGGATAGCAACTCCTTCGCGCCACCAAAGGCGACCGGAGTGCGAGCCTGTAGTCGTAACGCCGCGACCACCGCCTCTTCCGGATAGCACCTGGTGATCCCCACTGGCCGCCGGATGTCCTCACCATGGACGATCTCTTCGACGAGCCGGCTCTCGAGCGGTACCGGTGGACCCGATCGCCGATGTGCTACCTGGCGCAGACGCTCCAGTGTCTCCGCCGGTGCGGCCCCGCGCTCACGTTCTACACCGCGCGCGTTCTGCCGATGGAAGTCGAAGCGCGCACGAATCAAACCCGCGACGAACCGAGCCGTGTCGTGCGCGCCGAGTCCACCAGATGGGCGGCCACATCGTGCACCGTCCAGCCGGCCCAGAGCGACGGTGCCTCCCACTGCTCGTTGTCCAAGGTTTTCAAATCCTCGATGAGTGCCACGCGTTCGGCGTGCACCAGCGACCAGATATCGATGCTCCTCGAGTCCGTCACAGACACAGACGAGCCGGGGAGCCGGAAGTCACCGATGGACCGTAGAAGATCACTCCGCTTCTGGCCGTCCCGGTCGAACTGCAGCTGGACATGCGCACCTTTCTGGCTCGTACTCTCCGGTCCGATGTTCGAGCGCTACACCGCGCTATCGGACGCAACCATCGAAAGAGGTGGGGTAAGGTTCTCGGTATCAGGGGCTCTGAGGGGGAGAGTATGACGCAGGGTGATGGGACTTTCGATGTCGTCCCGTCCGAGGTGAGCGATGCTGGGCGATACGTGCAGTTGACCGCCCAAGAGCTGGTCGACGGAGTTCGTACCTTGGACACCGAGATCGGTGTGCTCTTGCAGGGGTGGACCGGTGTCTCGGCGACCGCGTATCGGGCGGGTTGGGAGGAGACCCGTCAAGGCGCGCAGACCGTTCTGGATGCGCTCGCGACGCTGGCCGAACTGATGGGTGTCACCGCGGATACGCATACCCAGCTCGATACAGATCGGGCGACTGACACCAGTTCACTGGATCTGCCGTAGATCTCGGGGGAGACAACTCATGGCTGAACCGTTTCGGGTCGATTTGACCGAACTCGACGACATCACCGCTCGTGTGGCCGGATTCGTCGGCTTCCTCGAGGACAGCCTCACAGGTATCCAGCAGCGGATCGCCGCTGTGCAGGCCGGCTGGAGCGGTCCGTCCGCCGTTGCCGCGAACGATGCCTTCGCCCGTTGGCTCACCGGCGCACAGGATGTCGCCGAGGGGATCGACGAGATGCGCGCCGCCGCGGTCGCCGCGCATCAGCGCTATACCGCGGCCGTGGCCACGAATCTGGAGATGCTCGGCCGTGGTGGATCACCGTCGTGACGGTGCTCGATGTCGCGCCGCAGGTCTATTACGACGCCGCCGTCGCATGCAATAAAGCCACAGCCGATTTCATCAACGCTTTCAGACGAAGATGCAGTCTCTCGATGAAACGCGGGGGATGGCAGGCAGCATCGGCGACGGCAAGACCTGGGCCGAGTCATATGATCAGCAGGCCGGCGACGTGTGGAAGATTTCGCTGGATCTCACCTTGGCGCTCGACGGCTACGCCCAAGTCCTGAATCAGGCCGGCTACAACCACGCCCTCGCCGATCACGACCCCGCCAGCGGCCTGCCCGAACCTCAGCTACCGCCCCTGACAGCGGCATTCGGCTACTCACCTCTGGAACTGATATCAACGCTCCCATCGTCGGCGGGTGGAGACGGGCGCGGCCTGGTCGACGACGGTCTCGAACTGGCCACCAAGGTCGGCATCCCGATCCCGGACGGCGACACCGCCAAGATGTCGCACGCGGCCGATGTGTGGCACACGCTGTCCATCCACGAGTCCGTCACCGCTGTCGCGACCGAACTCGAACGCGCCGCGGTGATGTTCGAACAGGTCACCTCACCGGATGCGAACTTCATCGACGAAGATCTCCGCGAACTGAAAACCGTCGCCACGGACTTGGCCGGCGCCTACGGCGAGATGGCGCAATCGTGCCGAGACCAGAAACAAGCCCACGACGCCCTGCGCGCCGAGCTGGAGCGACTGCTCGGGGACCTCGCCAAGGAGATCGCCGTAGAAGTGGCCGTCAGCCTCGCGCTGTCGGTCCTCGCTTCCTGTGTCAGCTTCGGTGTCGGCGGTGCCGCGGTGGCCGCACGAACCGCTGCTGCGGTCGCCAGGATAATCGACAAATTCGCCGACCTCATCCGCATTGCGGTCAACGCGGCGAAACTCCGCACCGTCGTCGCAGTCGAACGCATCACCTCCAAGACCAAAGAGATCGTCCAGCGCATCAAAGACCTCACTACCAAGCTCATCGAAAAGATCAGGAACAAGTTTCCGAAGAAGTCCTTGACGGATGAGTTGAGCAACGCTCAGGTGTGGAATGGTCGAATACTGCCGACAAAAGGTCCGCCGAACGGGTATCTGGTGAAGAAGGATGCCAATGGTAACATTACACACTACTCATACTTCGACGAAGACGGTATTGCCACGAAGCGTGTCGACCTGACCGGAAAGTCGCATTATGACAAGACGACCGGTCAAGAAATTCCGACACCACATGTCGTCGAAGTGCGAAAGAATACAAATCCGAACACCGGCGAAAAGTTCGGCCAGACACTGCCGGATACCGTCAGACCGGCCTTACCAGAGGAGATTCCATAGTGCACGGCAGCAGCGAACCCGGGTCCGCAGTGGAAGCCGTCGTCGCCAGATCGCGAGATATCGACACCGGGATCAGGGTTGCCGCTGTGCAGGAATTGGCCCAGTGGATCGATCAACCGGCAGCGCTGGATCGTTTGATCGATATGTTGCACGACCAGAATGTCACGGTGATGGTCGATGCGGCGGAAGTATTGGCCCGTAGAGGTGGGGCCGCTGGCATTCGGGGGATACTGGAAGAAATTGGTCGCAGCGAGGATGACGCGGACGTCGATTACATCATGTACAAGCTCGAAGAACTGGAGGCGCTGGGTGAAGCGCCGATCCTGGTTGTGGCCAGATCTTTGGACGCCTCCCGGGAGTCGGTCGACTTTCGAGCCGGATTGAGTGAGGTCGAGAGCTATATGGGTCACCATAATCCGAAATAGACGCGACCTGCCGCGAACTCGTCCAGATCGGCTGATGGAAGGGCGTGCCTCTCGGACTTTCTTCAGTGTATCCATTATCGAGAAAGTCCTGAGGTAGTCGATGCATTCAGAGTATCCGAGAACGCCTACGGATTTCGAGATCTACCAGTTGATGCGCATGCGCTGTCCCAATGACGCAAAGCTGGCCAAGCTCGAGGGGTGTGACGTCACGTTACAGGAGGCCGAGCGCGTTGCCGACGAGGTTTCATGCAATCTTCCCGTAGGGCGGGAGCAGTTCACGAAACTACTGGAGCTCATCGGAATTCATGCTCGAGGTATACCCACAGTGCGATGTGCCAGCACATTTTGGCCACAGTTCGAATTTGTTGCAGCGTCGACCGATATCGGGGCGATCGGCGATGCGCAATTCACGAGAATCTCGGGTAGCCCTCCGTTGCTCGCGGATCCGATCGAACTGCCACGTTGGAGCGCGACGGTCGGCGAGTTCGAAGAGCTTTTCGGGCCCCTCAGGGCGGGGGAGCAGTGGCTGCCAAACGCGGAGTATCTGTTCGAACGCTCCGGGCGAACCTACGTTGCCACGTTCGGTTGGGGATTGGTTTTGGATGTGGTCAGGTATTCGGCGAATACGCCGCCGACGCTGTTCTGGACGTGACAGGCGGGGACGTCGATGACGCTCTTCTGCAGGTGCGAGACACGGTCCCACGGGTCACGGGATCGGTGGCCAGGACTTTCCATCAGTGGGCTGAAGAGAATGTCGACGCCTTCCGTTGAAGGTGACCGGCCGACATCTGAGCAGCGGTGATGCGCTGCCTGTCGCATCCGGCATTCTTCACCGAATATCCATCTACACCTGAGGATCCGGGCGACCGCGCAGTGATAAGGCCGCGGAGGAGCCACCATCGGCCTCGATCTGCTCGCGCAGGATGTCACCGTGACCGGCATGCCGGGCGAATTCGGCGGCCATGAACATAAAGATCCATCGAAGGCTGACGACGCCCATGCGTGGATGCTCTCGGGTCTCGTCCAAGGGAATCCCGGCCGCGATCGACCTGGCTCGAGCGCTGGCGCGTTCGAACTCCGCGATCACCTCGGCGACGGTCTCCTCTTCGCCCACGACGAAACCGCCGTGCGCCCAGAGCGGGCCGTCGCAGTCGGGGTCGGCGAGTTGGCCGAGCGTGCGCTGGAACCACATTCGTTCGGCGAAGGTGGCGTGCTTGATCAGGGCTATCGGGGTGGTCAGCGACGGGACGAGCCGGCGCCTGGCGTCGGTTTCGGATAGTCCGCGCACGGTGTCGACGAGGTCGGCGCGCGCCTGGTCGAGAATGGTCTCGAGCAGTTCCCGCTCGGTGCCGGTGGTGCGGGTTGGTGTGGTCATAGGAGCGTGGTCCTTCCTCCGGCGATCCAGCACGCAGGATCGACCGTTGGCTGATGGAGGTTCGGAATCGGTTCGCCGGAAGTACCCACCGCATCCATGACGGCCGAGGCGGTGCTGGGAATCGGGCGGGGCGATCGCGTATTCGCGATCACAAGTCCCGGAGTTCGGCTGAGGGATGGGCAGCCCACGTAAGAAGTGGGCGCAGCGAGCCGATGACGAATCTACCACTTGCCGTCGACGGCAGGCAGTTGATGAACGGAAATCTGATTCCGCCAATAGGTTTCGCTGCCCTACCCCGAAGATGTCATCCACCGCAGGGGTGAGGCGGCAACTTGCCTTCGGCGATCCATCGGCCGGTGGCAGGCAGAGCGGCGTACACAAGAGTCGTGCCGCACAGCGCCACCGCTGCGAATGTGCCGATGTTCAGGTCCTGCGCGAGGCCGAACAGGGCGAGTGCCACGCCGAGCGTCGAGGCGATGATCACGAGGACTCGGCCGGTGGTTTTGCGCAGGAACAGCAGGAGCGCCCCGAGGAGGTGCAGCAGCGCCAGGATTCCCGCCGCAGCGCCGATCAAGACGAAGAGCCCGGCGACGATCGGGCCGAAAGTGTTCCAATCGCTGCTGTTGCTGGATGGCTCGTCGGTGGCGATATCGGCGACGACCACTATCGAGAAGATCGTGGTGGCTGCGGCCAGAAGACCGGTGATGCCGGCCAGGATCGCCGCGGCGACAGCGGTGACACCGCTGGACCGCGACCGTGGTGAGTCCATCTGTGCGCCATACTCATACGGAAAATTCATGCCCTCCCTTTTCGGTACGTCGGCACCATACCCGAGTGGCCGACCAGCGTCGTCGCCTCGAGGCATACGTACGCAGAGGGGCCACCGGAACCGGTGGCCCCTCTGCGTACGTCGGAGGTGGTCGCGGGACAGGGTGGGGCAACGTACTCGGCGTGGAAGTGGGTTACCGCGGCGTGGCACCGCTCGTCGAGGCCGGGCCGGTCGGCTGGGCTGCCTCCGGTAGGAATAGCAGCGGCTTGAGCCCGGATACCGAGGCGATGACGGCCATCAGCGGCGATCGAGATCAGCCTCGCCGCGGGCCCCATCGCCACCGTCGGATTCGTGGCATGGGAGCTGCACCGCCGCGACGCCTCGCTGCTCGATGTCCGCCTCTTCGGTGCGCGCGGCCTCGAAGCAGGGCGTCGCCTCCGCACTCAACGATGTCACCCGCGAGTTCGGCACAGCACTCGGTGTCGCTCTGCTCGGCGCGCTCGTGGCCACCGGCTACCGCAACTCCATCGACAGCAAGCTCGACGGCATCCCGCAGGAGACGCGGATACCGCACGCGAAGGGATCGCCAACGCCGTCGAAGCCGCCGACGGTGCGGGTCCTCACGCACAACAGCTGGTCCAGGCTGCGCAACAGTCCTTCGTGGACGGCTGGCAGCAGGCCATGTGGGTGGGCGTCGCCGTCATGGGTGCTCTGGTCCTCTACATCCTCGCCGGTGGCCCAAAGACCGTCGACTACCCAGTACCGGATGCCGAAGCGCCCCGACCCATCGCATCGCGCTAGCCACGCAAAACCTTCAGAAGCCTCCCGCCGTCGGCGTGCGGGTGCTGGGCAACGCCAGCCCGGTATCCGCACGCATGCATGTAGTGGCACACGAACCAGCCAGCCCTCGGCCTGGGGGATTGACACGGCGAAGTGTCCCGTAAGCCGACCCGCTGGTTGGAACACCCCGCATCTGGCGATGAGCGCTGGAAGACCGCCGGACTCCCCGACGTTGCCTCCGCGTATGAAGATCGGCGAAGCTTCCAGGGTCAGCGGCGTGAGCGCGAGATCGTTGCGGCACTACGAGGACGAGGGTCTGATCGTCCCCGGCCGCCTCGGCAACGGGTTCCGCGACTACTGCCAGTCCACGATCGACCGCGTGCTCGTCGTTCGTTCGCTGCTCGAGTCAGGGCTGCCCGTGCGGCTGATCAGGGACGTTCTGCCCCGACCGACCGATAGATCCGGTGTCACCGCGGATGCGGTGTGCTCGGAATTCCTGCACGAAGTGCGGAGCTATCGGGATCGGCTGGCGGCGCGTATCGCCGTGCTCAGCGACCAGCAGGCAGCACTCGACGCTTACCTTCGAGAGACAGGCCGCACCGATCCGTAACGGCTGCTGCTTGACCTTGACGCAAGTGTCAGGCTCCTACGGTCCGTGCATGACGATCAACGAGCAGCGACATACCACCGAGCAGACAATGCGAGCACTGGTTCAGCGGACGCACCGGGGACCTGACGATCTGGCTTTCACGACCGACCACCGTCTGCCCGACCCGGGGCCTGGCGAGTACCTGATCCGCGTCGGAGCTGCCGGAGTCAACTTCGCCGACGTCATGCAGACCCGTGGAACGTACGGAGGAGGTCCGCAGGCTCCCTACGTGGCAGGCTTCGAAGCCGCCGGTGAGATCGTGGGAGTCGGCGCGGACGTCGAGAGTCCGCTGCCCCTGGGCACCCACATCGTCGGAGCCGGCCCGGGGGCCTTCGCGCAGTACATGACGATGCCGGCGGCGAGTGCGCTTCCCGTGCCCACGGGCTGGAGTGATGCCGCAGCCCTCGGTCTGGTGTTGAACTGGGCCACCGCCCTGGCGGCACTGAAGCCGCTGGGCGACATCAAGTCCGGGGAGGCGGTGCTCGTTCATGCCGCGGCCGGAGGCGTGGGACAAGCCGCCGTTCGTCTTGCCCGTCACTACGGTGCGCGGGTGATCGCCACGGCGTCACGCGAGAAGCACGACGTGCTCGATGCGCTCGGCGCCGACGAGGTCCTGGACAGCCGCCGCCCCGACCTGGCCGCGCAGATCACCCGCCTGACCGGTGGTGTCGACCTGGCCCTGGAATCGGTGGGACAGGCCACCTTCGAGGTCAGTCTGTCGGTGGTCAAACCCTTCACCGGACGCATCGTGGTGTTCGGCGCCGCGTCCGGCGATGCCACGCTGACCACGCATGACCTGGTCTTCACCCACCCAGTCCAGGTCATGGGGCTGCATATCGGTGCGTTGGCGGTCGCGGCTCCGTCCATCTACCAATCGTTGCTCGACGAGATCGAGGCACTCATCGCCCACGGCGTCTACCCGCCCGGCGACCCGTTCGTCCATCCCTTGGCCGATGGGCCGTCAGTTCTGCGGCAACTCGAAGCGGGCCGCACCCATGGCAAGCACGCCCTCGATCCCTGGCGCCAGGGCCGCACGACCGCGCCCTGACGACTGTCACCACGGTCATCGGCCGGGCGTCTCGATCCGGCCCAGCTCCGAGGAGGTGATCCGGAAGGTGTTGCGCCGCTGGACGGTCGCGCATCCGAGCGGCGGCGCACAGCTCTGTGAGCGGACCACACCGACCCGGTACTCGAGGAGCGCGCTCCGGCACGAGACGGAGCAGGAGGACCGGTAGCACGCGACGCGCAGTGGGCCAGTTGTCAGCGGCTGGCTCTGTTGCGTCAGGCCAGTGGTCGGCATGCTGAGCCGATGCTCCTTCGGCGGTTGGTCGCGCTCTACAGCGGATTGTGGATGTACGGGTTCTCCATGGCGGTGATGGTGCGCGCCGGGCTCGGGCTCGACCCTTGGGACGTCTTCCACCAAGGCGTCGCTGATCACGTGCCCCTCAGCTTCGGCGCGGTGACCGCGGTGACCGGCGCGATCGTTCTGCTCGCCTGGATTCCGCTGCGGCAGCGCCCAGGACTCGGCACGGTCAGCAATATCGTGGTGATCGGGTTGTCGGTGGACGCCGGCCTGTGGCTGCTGCCCACGGGGGAATCACTGCCGGTGCGGATCGCCGCCATGCTCGCGGCCGTCGTGCTCAACGCCGCCGCCACCGTCCTCTACATCGGCGCGGGCATGGGCCCCGGCCCGCGTGATGGCCTGATGACTGGCCTGGTCCGCCGCACCGGCTGGTCCGTCCGATCGATCCGCACCACCATCGAGGTGACGGTCCTGGCCACCGGCTGGCTCCTCGGCGGCAGCGTCGGCGTCGGCACCCTCGTCTACGCCTTCGGCATCGGTCCACTGATCCAGCTCATGATCCCCGCAGTCGACCGCTACCTCCCCGGCTTCCACACCGTCCAGCGTGCTGCGCAGAGCTCGGCAGGCCAACCTGCCGTGGTAGATCGCTGACGCGCATACCGAGAAGTCCTCTGGCGACGGGCAGGGAATGGACGCCTATGGTGTGGAGTCGGCGCGGAGGCCTTCCAGCGAGCAGGTCGGCAACCAGTCAGATACCGACGATCGAATCTCCCTCGACCCGAACGCTTTTCGACGCCAGCGGTCGGCTCGCGGGGCCGTTGACCACCGTTCCGTCGAGGGCGAACTCGCTGCCGTGGCATCGGCAGCGGATGGTGCCCTCGGATATCGAGCTCACCTTGCAGCCCGCGTGGGTGCAGGTGCTGTCCAGGCCGACGAAGGTCCCCGCGCTCGGCTGGGTGACCACCGTGGACCCGACGATCACACCGCCGCCGACCGGGATGTCGGCGGTCTTGGCGATGGCGCCTGCCGAACCCGGCGACTGCTGGCCGTCCGACGCGGGGGCGGATTCGGCTTCACCGGTGGTCGAGCACGCGGTGAGGGCGGCGGCCGCGGCCACTATGCCCGCACCCGCGATGACGGTGCGGCGGTCGATGTCGTCGGTCATGAGAGAGCTCCGTTCAGAAGATGACGCCATCATTCTGGACGAACCGCGGCACCGAGGTCAGCCGGAGGCCGAGGAGTCCGGTGAGGGCGAGTCCGCCCGCGACGGCGAGGGGCCGCCCGGTTCCCGCCCGACAGCGTGCGGTGGGCGCTGATCGCACACGCCGTGGTGCCGCCGGCGAGCTGGATCGCTGAACCACGGGCCGAGCTCAGCGACCCGCGCTCAGGCGATTGGCAGCGGCGGTGCCGGGGGAAACACGACCGGCAACGCCGCCAGCGTGCGATGCAACGGTCCAGGACGCCACCGCAACTCCTCGACGGGAACGGCCAGCCGTATGTCGGGCAGCACGTCGAGCAGCTGATCAATCGCGCATTCGGCGATCAGATAACCGAGCGACCTGGCCGGGCAGGTGTGCGGTCCGGCGCCCCAGGCCAGATGCGCTCGGCTCCCGGCATGATCCTCACCGGCGATCTCCGGATCGTCGTTGCATCCGGCGAGGCTGACGATCACCGGTTGATTCGCGGGCAGCCAGACCCCCTCGAGCAGAGTCGGCTGCTTCGGATACACGATGGAGGGGTTCGGCAGCGGCGGATCGTCGAAGAGCACCCGGTCGATGGCATCCCGGGTCGACATCGCGCCGCCGACGATCTGCTCGCCGAACCCATCGTCGACGAGCAGCAGCCGCAACGCGTTGACGATCAGAGCCTGCACCGGATCGATACCGACGCCGTAGAACAGCAGCACCTGGTGCAGAATCTCCTCGTCGTCGAGCCGGACGGGATGGCGCATCAACGCCGTGGTGATGTCCGCGCCGGGGTGGGCGCGCTTGTAGCCGACCAACTCGGCGAGTGCCCGCTCGAACGCGCGGCTGGCCTCCGCCACCGGCGCACCCTCGAACACCGAGGCCGTCGCCGCAGCCGCCTTCGCGCTGATGTGGACCGGGCACCCCACCAGCTGGTTCACCACCATGTAGACCAGCGGCGCCACATACTGCATCGTGAGATCGGCGGATCCGGTCTCACAGAAGCCGTTGATCAACGGCATCGCGAACTGCTCGACGAGGGCATGCGTCGCATGCATATTCACGCTGTCGACGGCCGCCGTGGTGGCCTCCCGCAGCCGCTCGTGCGCATACCCGGAGTTCCGTGAGGCATTCGGCCGCCACCGGAACACCGGCAGCACCGGGCAGTCGGCGGGAACGGCCGCCTCCCAGGCCCGCGGATCGGACGAGAACCGCTCCTGATCATTGAGAATGTTCAAACCCGTGCGATACCCGATCACCAGCGTGGCGGGCACCCCCGGCGCTACCTCCACAGGGACGATCGAGCCGAACCGCTCCCGCATCTCCCGGTAGACCCGATGCGGATCCTCGGTGTACTCCGCCGAGTACAAGCTGACGCGCTCCCCGTCGACTCGGTGGGGACTGGTCGGCGGTGCGGACATCGTTCTCCAAAACGCAAGGGGGTGGTGGGGGTTCGCGGGCCGCGAGTTCTGGACAGGCCGCCTCGGACCCTAGCCCACCGCGGCGAGATCTTCGAGAATCCGGTGTTCGTCTCGCGAAACCACACGCCCTGTTCGCCCGCAAGAGAGCGCGACCCGAGATCCGGCGCCACGTCGCAGGCGGGCAGCGAACCTCGCGGGCCTCCCACACGGAACCCGCTCGGCGGCGGATTCAGTGACAGCTCGTCCCGGCACAGGCCTTCAGTTCGCTCAGCCGCCGATCGAGTCCGGCCACGACATCGGTGTGCGCGGCCCGGCCCTCGGGGGTGTCGATCAGATTGGTCAACTGGTAAGGGTCGACCTCCAAGTCGTAGAGCTCGTACTTGCGGTCCTCGAGGGGTCGCTCACGTTCGTACCAGCGCACATAGAGGTAGCGCTGGTTGCGGACAGCGACCCAGGACGGAATGTCCATGACGTCGGCCGGTGTGTCGGCCGCGAGGATCAGCTCCTGGGCGACGCCGTCCCGGCCGGTGTAACCCGCGCCGCCGTACTCGGCGAGGAAATCCGTCCGCCACGGCGAAATGTCACCACGCAGCACGGGCGTCAGCGAACGACCGTCCATCCGATCCGTCGCACCGATACCGGCCCAATCGAGAATGGTCGGCGCCAGATCGATCGACAGCGCCATGGCCGCGGTGCATCTGTTCGCGATGCCGGGGCCGGCGATCACCAGCGGCACTCGGATGGATTCCTCATACGGCGCCATTTTCTGGTCCAGGCGGTGTGCGCCGAGGCTGTAACCGTTGTCGGAGGTGAAGATCAGGTAGGTGTTGTCGAGTTCACCGGTGTCGGCGAGAGTCGCCACGATGCCGGCCACCATCTCGTCGAGCGCTTTCAGCGAGCCCAGCCGGGCGGTGTAATCGGCATCGTTGGTCGCCTCGATCGCCGCGGCCCTGGCATCGGCGGTGTGAACGAGCCAGCTGGGTTTGTCGGAGACATCGGCTTCCTGGAAGTTCGGCGAGCGCGGCGCGGTGGTGGGCTGGCTTTCGGCGATATGGCGCGGCGCGGGTGGCAGCGGGAAATGTGGCGCGGTGGATGCCGCATACCAGAAGAACGGTTGCCCGGATGCGGCGGAATCGGTGATGAAGCGCCGGGATTTCTCGGCGACGACATCGGTCAGGTAATCCTCCGGTGCTCCACCGTATTGCACAGAGTCGCCGTTCTCGTTGAGGGTGTAGTTGTAGCCCGTGTAGAGGGAGTTGTCGACACCGGCGTTCCAGTCGTCCCAGCCGGGCGGGATATGGCCGGGGGAGTGTTCGAGGCCGTTGAGGTACACGCCCGCCATTCCGGTCCGGTACCCGCTGTCGTGCAGGGCCTTGACGAAGGTGCGGGTCTCGTTGCCCTTGGCGCGGAATGCCTGCAAGCCGCCCGCGGGTCCGGCATTGGTCAGCACTCCGGTGTTGTGCCCGTATTCGCCGGTCAGGATCGACGAGCGGCCCCCGCAGCAGATCGGCAGCGGCGCGAACCCGTGGGTGAATTCGACGCCCCGATCCCGGATCAACGCGGCGGTGTGCGGCATCGCCTGCCATACCGGCGTGGTCAGCGAATCCAGGTCGTCGGCGAGGATCAGCACCACATTGGGCCGGTGATCCTCCTCCGCCGATGCGGCCGAGACGCACATTGTCGATGCCGCTATGGCGACCAGTGAGGCGGTCAGTGCTCGTCGTGCGATACGCAGAGTGAACAACCCGAACTCCTCTGATCTCGACAAAGTCGGCGTGGGGCGCGGTCGCCGCCGAGCCTAGAGGGCGAATGCGGGAAAATCGGTGGTCGGCGGGGGTGTGTCCGGCGATGCTCCGCGACGCGATGGCGCGGTGCGGGTGGTGGCGTTATCGGCTCGAGCCATCCGCGACTCCGCAGGCGGCACGGGGGCGGAAGACCGCAGGTGCCATCACCTGCCCGAGTCCTGATCGGTGTCGCCGAGCCGCGACGGAACTGCACGACCGGCTGGATAGCCGACGGCTGCTAGATTCCGGCAAATGTATTCCAGGACAAGGCACATCGCCGGATTCGGTCTGGCGGTAGCGGTGGGGGCTTTCGTGTCCGGCTGTGCTGAGCCGAGAACGGCCACTCCAGTATCGACAACTACCGCCGCCGCAGCCACCACTACCGATCCGGCCACGGTCGGAGGGTCCCGCATCGGCCCCGGCCCTTACCGCGTCGAGGCGACCGTGATGGTCGGCGAAAACCCCGCAGTGTCGCGATCGATCCCGAGACACACGAGGCCTACGTCGCCCACTATGCGGACTCGACCGCTGACCAGTCGGTATCGGTCATCGACACCCACACCCGTGCCGTCACCGCCACGATTCCGGTGGGTCAGGTATTTCCGGATTCGCCCCAGTCGATCGCGGTCGACCCGGTGACCCACCTCGTCTACCTGGTGTGCGGTAACTCGGCCGGCGAGTTGCTGGTCATCAGCCCGGACAGCCGCACCGTCACCGCGAGGATCGATGTCGGCGGTGACCCGGCCGCACTCGTGGTCGATCCGGTTCGCAGCACCGTCTACGTCGCCAACCAATTCTCCAGAACCGTCACCGCCGTCGACACCGTCACGCGCGCGGTCGTCGCGACGATTCCTGTCGACGGTCATCCCACTGGACTGACGGTCGATCCGAGCACGCATCATCTCTGGGTCGTCAGCGGAGACGACGTCTCGGTCATCGACCCCGAAACTTACACCGTGAGCACCACGATCCGAATCGACGAGGATCCGAAATTCATCGCCATCGACCCGCAACAGCGCACCGCTTACGTGACCCATTACGAAGGAAACTCGGTCTCGCTCATCGATACCGTAAGCCGCACCCGGACAGGCAGCGTCTCGCTAGGAGAACGCGGGCACGCCTTCGCGGCCGTCGTCGATCCGACCGCGCACACCGTGTATTTCACCGGAGGGGTGTTCCAGATCGTGACGATGATCGACACGTTCACCCGCGAGGTCACCGCCGTACGTCTGTCCGGCATCACGCCGTCCACCGAGTACGGCTCGAAAACCTGGGGAGCCGCCGTGGATCCGGCCACCCACCATCTCTACGTGACGAACGAGAACGCAGGCCAGATCGAGGTGATCACTCCTCGCTGACGTGGCACCGCAGCGCGCTGTTGACTGCTGAGGAAGCGCGTGATGCCACCGGCGCGGCACCTGCCGTTTCTCCTGCCGATCAGGAGAAGGCATGGACGGACGAGATCGGACATCCGGCCAAGGTGGGATGCCGACCTCGCCACGATCTCCAGGCGCCCAGACCGATCCCGACCTTTTCCCTGGGCAGCCCGTTCAGTGGCTGTGTGGCTGAATCGCACCGAGAACGCCGCTACCGAGAGGGGAGCCTGCTGGTTCCCCGAGCGCGGCCGCGATCAGATCCTGGCGACCGTCGTAGAGGTGCGCGACGCCGAGTCGGGTCAGCAAGGTGTGGACCCGCTCGGCGTTCCACTGCACCTTCTGGTTTTCCAGGCGGTGCAGATAGTAGCGGAACACGTCGAAGTCTTCGATGATGATGTCGGTCTTCTCCGGATGGGCGTGGGCGTCCAGCGACGGGACGTGCTGGCCGGGTAGCAGCATCACCACGACCAGGCCGTAGACGAAGCATCTCCGATGAGTCACCCGGGCGGCCCAGTTCTTCATCGCCAGGGAGTTCGTGCGGACTTGGCTGATGGGGTCGTGGTCATAGGTGTTGCCGTAGATATCGGCGATCCGGCCGTCGTCCATCAACCAGGGCCCGTTCGGCGGCACGACCAGCGTGCCATGCTGCTGGCTGCGGAATCCCTTGATCTCCACCGCGATGCACCGTTGCCGGGTCCAGATCAGCGCATCGAGTTGGCGGCTACGTCCACGGTGGGGGACGTGGACGTTGAGCAAGACCACTCCGGGCTGAGCGGGGCTCCACCGAACCCATTCGGCGAACCGCGCTTCGGCGGATGACAACTCCGAATCCCGGTTGACCAACAGCAGCACAGCGACCTCCCCACGATCGACCTGACCGAGCTCCTCAGGTCGGTCTCGCTCACCGACATCTCCATCAGTGTCGCACGCAGTGCTGCCGCTCGAAGTGGTTCGCGCACAGCACGTTACGGCTGGCATCGTCGGCCATCGATCAAGACGATGAACAACAGCACCGTCAGATCTCGGGGCCGGTCGATCCCGGCCCTCTTCGGGTCGGCGGTCACGGGAGCGCGCAACAGCAACGCAGCCCTCTCATCAAGAGGATGAATGGCTCACTGGTGGTGCGCCCACGGCGCAGGGTGGACCATGGGCCGTAGGCCGGTAGGTCGGGCGTCCACCTTGTTTACTAGGGTTTATCGTGAAGACAGAGGGATCCTCAGGGGGCAATGTGCTGGAAGCCGATGTAGCTCGAATTCACAGTCTCGCAACCACGTTGAGAACGGCTGGCGACCGCATCGATGAGATCGACGTGCGTACGAGTGCCGACAGTACGGCGGCCGCGCTGCCGGACGGGCTGGGCGGCGGCGGGTCGGGCATCCCCCCTGCGATAGCGCAGGCGGCGGAGTTCGTCGAGGGGGCGTACCTGCGAGCCGCGGAGCGTTACCGGCAGGTGGCGGCCCTGTGCACGCAGTGCGCGGACAAGCTCGAGACCACCGACGAGCAGTTCGCCGGCACCCTCGCGGCACTGGACGTGCACCGTGCTTAAACGGTCGCAGGTAGATGCTTGGAACTTCGCAGCCGTCCGGGACTGGATCAAACGGACGACCGAATCGCGCGCACAGCTCATGGAGCAGGCCGACGGCACACGCAACCATTTCCAGTCGGTCGATTGGCAGGGTGCCGCCTACTTCGCCGCATACGACCGCGTGGCAGAAGACCACGATCAGGTGCGCAAGCTCGCCGGCGAAATCGAGGAATTGGAGCAGGTCGCGACCGAGCGCATAGACGATGTAGAGGCGCACCTGCGAGTAGTGCAGGGGCGGGTCGCCGACGCGCAGGCCCTGGGAATGGTCGTCGACGATGCCTGGAAGGTGATGGACTACGACAACGTCGACGCGGATACCCGCGCAGCACATCAGGATCTGATCAACACGGCGTTCTGGGCATTCGAGGACTCGGTGTCCAAGGCGGCGCAGCGGATCACCGAGCAAGCGGTCGAAATACGGTCCGCCGGTGATCTCCTCGGCTCCAGCCTCGACGTCGCCGATGCCGACACCCAGGCCGCCCGATTCGGCAGTGATGACGGCAAAGCGCTGGCCGACGCGATCGCCGATGGCGACCAAGCCGAAGTCGACCGCATCCTCGCCCAGATGCCGCAGCCCATCCTCAGCCAATACGAAATGGACGCCTTGGCCAACGGCCAGGAAGTCGACACCTTGCCGGCCAGCACCCAGGACTACTACCGATCGTTCTTCCAGCAGGCAGGCAAAGAGGGCATCCTCGGACTCAACGACCATCTCCTCGCGAAGGAGAAGGCCGGCGACCCGCTCGCCGCAGCACAGCGAACCAACCTCGCCAACAGCCTGCTCGCCATCTCGAACGAGAAGGTATCCAGCCCGAACGGCCCGAAGGGGTCCTACCAGAACCTGCCCGCCGACCTGCGTGGCATGATCTCGGGCCGATCCGAGGACTACATCGGCGCCAACGCGAGTCCACCTGAGCTGGCGGACAACTTCAACGATCTGACCGACTTCGGTGAACTGCTCGACCAATCCCACCCGGGCATCGAGCCGGGCAAGGAACTCGGCGTCGAGCTGGGCCGCCAAGCAGCCGACATGGCGGACTATCTCAACGATGTAGACAAGAACATGAACGGCAACCTCCCGCCCGGCTTCGCCGAGGAGGACCGCGACCGCATCGAGTCGGGCGCCGCGTCTCTGCTCGATGTGGCCACTCGCAACGACGATGTCAGCTATTCCCTCATGACGGGCAACGACCTGCCGGACACCCCCGCAGCAGGTCCCGACTACAAGCCTGCCGCGTTCGATCCGGACGAGTTCCGGGAGACCATCTTCCAGCGCGAGTGGTCCGATGACGGCGCGGCCGCGTCCAATCTCCTCGACTGGATCGCCGAGGATGCCGGCAAACCCGGCGAAGAGGGCCTGCGAGCGAACCAAGTACTGGCCCAGCTACCCGACTACTTCGCTCCCACCGAACTCACCGACTCCGGCCTGCGGATCCCCAAAGCTGATGGCGACACGTCGGTGTTCGAGCAGTACGCGCAGTCGTTCAACGAGAATCCGAAGCTGGCCGACTCCCTCGCTCACGTCATGGGGAGCAACATCCCGTCCTATGAGAGCTCGCTGCACGAGGAAAGCGCCGTTCTGCCTGATCCTGACTCCCCTTCCGGGCAACGCGCCGTCCTCGAGGTCACCGACGCCGACCGACTGCTGTTCCTGGCCAGCCAATCCGAAGGCGGACGCCTGCTACTCGAGACAAGCCGCCAGGAGTACGAGGGCGATCTGATCGCACGCGCTTTGGCTGACGAAAGCGGCGACCCGCGGCGGATTCTGGAAACTCAGGGAAACAACCTCGCCCAGCTGGACGGGCGCATCACGAACGCCGTCACCAATGCCCTGACCTACCAGCAGGAACAGGAACTCGGCGAGCAGAACACCGCACAGCAGGAAGCCTTCGAAAACCGCCAGCAGGCGGCCGATATCGTCAAATCGCTAACACTTGACAACATCGAGATCCCCGGCAAGGGTGGCGTCGGAATGATAGGCAATTCACTGTTCGAGGTGGTCAAAGAGCAAGGTTACGAAGCGGCCGTGAACAAATGGAATCCGGAGCCTGAGAAGGAGACGCTGCCCTACCCGTCGTCAGCGGAAATCGAGAGGCAGGCGAACAATGCGATTCGCCAGCAGGTCATCACGGAAATGTTTCGACAGGGACAACTTCCTGAATACGGGTACGACGGCAACGGCAATCGTGTTCCTTTCATCGGCTCCGATGGTCAACCATTGCCCGTCACGTCTAATTCGGCATCGGAAGATGCCCTGAACAATCTTTTTCTCGACAGTGGATTTCTCGACTTCGTGTCGGATTACAGGCTCAGTCACAAAGACTCCGTACTGAGTGGGCTGTCGCAAGAAGAGGATGATCTGACCCGGTTCCTCAGGGGAAAGGCCGAATGAATTGCGTAGACATGCAATGGTCGCTTCGCTCGGCATCATTCTGACCGTGATATCGGGCGCATGCGCGGATCCAAGTAACCTCGGTCGTGGATCTGGCGTCGAACCATCCTTTCTGCGCGCGCCGTTCAACCTGTGCGACGACGTCACCGCAGACTTCTATGCGAAGTATGGTTTCGATTATCCGCCGAGACCATCGCGCGCGGCATTCGTTGTAGGGCCGAACAAGGGTAGTGGCTGCTCGTTCAACGCTGATAGGCTGTACAGTCTTACTGTCGCGATGACCGATGATCCGGTCGGCCTGGGGGTGGCATCTGAGTACAACAAACTTGTTTACGAGAATTATGTAATCGGTGACATGCCGGCAGAAATTGCCCGTGCGCAGAGCAAGTCGAGTGCACGCGGGAGTTATATCGGAAGCGCATCTTGCGAAATCAACGTCGAGTTACCGGACCGCATGGTCACCTTTTATTTCTCGAACTCAGGATTTCTTCAAGATGCGCCCGAACCGTGCGATAAGTTGACAGAAATAGCCACGGATGTCGTTATGATGATCCAGTCGAAGAGGTGAGCCACCACGCTGTAACAGTGCCGTCGAGACCTTTCGCAGAAGAAGGATGATTTGTCGCGACCGAAGGGGAAGGTGCTGAAGTGCGAATTAAGTCGGCGGCAACGGTTGCGCTGAGCGTTGTTGTTGCGTTATTGCCGAGCGCGTGCAACAGCGCAGCCGACCGTAGGACGGAAACGCCCCGAAACGGTATTCCTGCTTCGTTCGATCCATGTAAAGATGTCACGCCGGAATTCATCGCAAAGTACGGGTTCGATACCCCACTCACCCCCTTCGGACCCGCAGCTGTTATCGGACCCCACGAGGGAAAGGGGTGTCGATTCGATGTGGACAAAGGTTTCAACATGAGTATTGCGGTTGCGGACGCTGAGCTCGGTGACGCCACGAAATACGACAAGTTGGTGTACAGGAATATCGTAGTCGGCGGCAAGTCGGCAGAAGTCGCATACCCGCAGGATCAGTCGGATTCAGGCGACGCCTATGTCAGCAGCGAATCTTGTGAGCTAAACGTCGAGATACCCGACGGCCTACTGACCTTCTTTCTGTCCAGCTTCGACGTGTCCCGTGATGCGCCGGAGCCATGCGATCTACTGGTTGAAATAGCCACCGAAGTGGTCACGATGCTACCGGGCGGGTGATACTCTTCAACCTCTCCATCACCAGCGCCGCCGAAGTCAGTCGGTGAGCCGCGCAGGGTGGGCAAGTCGCCGTTCCGGGCCGTTCAGCAGTAGGTGCGGATTTGACGCACAGACGTGTTCATCGGCATCCTCCTGCTGCAGTCGGAATGATGAGAAGGATAAGAATGCCGAACGACTGGCAACCTGTTCCCGCCAACCGGTGGTGACGGCCTCGATCAGCCAGCGGGCCCGTTTGCCGGTGATCCGCGCCGCCCCCGGCTCGACACCACCCATATCGAGGTCAAGCTTCTGCTGCCCGGCCAGCAGTCTGGCCCGGGCGGTCTCGACCAACGCAGCCAGCTCGGCGTCGGTGTGAGCGGACCCCACGTGCTCGAGGATCTTGTTGCGGCGCCCGTTCTTCTCCGCGATCTGCACCGCTGTCGCCCCGGATGCGGTCCTCACCTTGCGAATGAACGCCACGACCGGCGATCCTACCGGCCGATTAGTGACCCACATGCACGATCGGAAACCCCGCTACCAGCGACGATCACCCACCAATCGCCCGATGGCCGATTCACTTGTGCAACTCAGGTCCGATAGGGGTTGACCTCAATTATTGTTGAGGTTTCATGATGATTCCACGCGAACTTCGCAACCACAGGAGATCATCATGAGCGCCACGACCACTATCACCGCACGCATCCCCGCACTGAGCCGTCCCGTCGCCCTCTTCGGTGCGATCGGTGCCGCGCTGACGACCAACCTCGTCGTCTGGCTGATCGGCGCGGCCGCCGGTGGCACGTTCGAAATGACCGACGCGGGGCAGGTGCAAAGTGTCGCCCCTGGCGGAATCATCATGTTGACCGTGGTTCCGATGCTGGTCGGCCTCGGTGCGGCCGTGCTGCTGTCCTACAAATGGATCGGCGTGCTGCGTGTCGCCGCGGTGATCGGCTCGGTGCTCGCCGTCGTCACCATCGCCATGACCGTGAGTGCCGACTTCGACACCGCATCCACGATCGCGCTGTCGATCACGCACCTGACGCTGGTTCCCGCTCTCGTCGTCGCCACCGAGGGGCTGCGCCGCAAGCTGCTCGAAGGGTGACGCCCACGGCAACTCTGGTCAGTGACTCAGCCACCCGGCAAAGCGCCGGGACAGCAACGGCATGATCACCCAGACCATCGCTGCCACCGCGATGGGCATGATGCAAGCCAGCCGCAGCGGGGTCGGCAGCGGGGCCAGCAGCGGAGCGGTGACCATGACCAGCGCGGTGAGCAGCGGATAGAGCCCGACCATGGTGAGCAACCAGAACTTCCATTTCGCCGGATGGCCAGCGGCGCTTCCCGCGTCGGCGACAACGACGTCGGTATGTGCGGATGGCTCCCCGAGCGCCGCCTCGATCGTCGCAATTTCCCTGGTATCAATCACTTCTGGCTCCTGCGTAGGTCCATTGTCGTAGAGAGGACGAAGCAGACCGTGCGTTTGTGACAATGGCCGATGTCATGCAGCGCCGCACGAAAATTCGGGTGCGCGGCGACAAAGGCGAAGCGCTCGGCGTAGATCGGGCGGGAAACGGCCGGCTCATCACTCGGCACACGCTCGTGGCCGGGCGATGTCCGACAAAGGCACGGCCGTGCGTGGTTCGAGTTGGCTCGTCCATCGGGTGATGTGGCAGCACGCGGCGGGTATACAGCCGAATTCGTCGGCGACCACCGGCCTGGGTCTCCGGTCACCTCGCACGTCGTCGGTCAACTGCCGCACCGCACGGCCATCTCGCTCGGAAGTGGACGCCGGGGCATCTACATCGGCGCGCGCTTCGAACGCACTGTGTCCGATCCGCTCGAGGCACGCGTTCTCGGCCGGGCCCCTGCTGTTCGGACTCCGACATCGAATCAGCAGGAGGAGACGATCGTGGGCTATCACCTCAGCGGCCGAACCGTCGCGCTGACCGGTTCCACCGGTGGACTCGGTTCGGCGCTGGCCCGGGCGCTGCTCGACAGGGGCGCGCGCCTGGCGCTGTTCGATCTCGACGCCGAGTTCGTCACCGCGCAGGCAGGCGACCTCGGCCCGGCCGCCGTTGCCGCCGGGTGGGCCGCCGATGTCGGGGACTTCGACAGCGTGCGGACCGCGATGGACGCCGCCGCAGAGCATTTCGGTCGCATCGATGTGGTGGTGGCGAACGCGGGGATCGGTGCGGTGGCCCCGCTGGCGACGCTGGATCCCGAGGTCGCCACCCGGGTGGTCGACATCAATCTCAACGGTGTGTGGCGCACCTTCCGTGCCGGACTCCCGTACGTCACCGAACGGCGGGGCTATCTGCTGGCGATATCGTCCATGGCCGCTTTCGTGCACTCGCCACTCAACGGCCCCTATACCGCGAGCAAGGCCGGAGTATGGGCACTGTGCGACTCCACCCGGCTGGAAGTGCGCCATCTCGGCGTCGGCGTCGGCAGCGCCCACCCGACATTCTTCGCCACACCCATGATGGACCGCATCCACGCCGATCCGGCCGGTCGCACTCTGTGGGCGGGAAACGAACGCGGGCTGTGGAAGATGGTGCCGCTCGAGCGCGTCGTCCGTGACCTCGTCAGCGGCATCGAACACCGCTCCGAGTTCATCGTGATTCCCAGGCGCAATGCGCTTTTCGCCCGTATCCCCGGCATCGTCCGGCCGGTGATCGACCGGATCGGATTCCCGGGCCGCACCGTCGTCGACGCGATCGAGCGGGCCTCCGCGTCGGGCTGGAACGACTGAATCGCCCCGGCGGCTCGAGCGCCGCATACGGGCCGAGCGCGTCATCCACCTGGACCGACGCCTTCCCCGGCGGCCCGGCCGCGCCGCAGCGCGCGGGGCAGCGTCACGGCCACCGCGACGGTGGCGACGAGCCCGCCGACGCCCGCGATGACGAGGGTGACGGGCGCCGAGGTGGCGTCGAGCAGCAGCCCGCCGCCCACATAGGACAGTCCGGCGGCCACACCGACCGCACCGTACAGGTTGCCGAAGACCCGGCCCAGCATCCGGGCCGGGACAGTGCGTTGGAGCAGCGTGTTGGTCGCCACGTCCATCGCCGCGATCCCGATGCCGCGTACCGCCTGCAGGGCGAAGGCCGCGGCGACCGCCCACGCCAGGCCGGTCAGCAGGTTGCCCAGGCTGCTCACCCCGAACCCGAGGAGCAGCAGGACAACCGTCGAACCGCGCATGCCGTAGCGCGCGAGCAACGCATAGCCGACCACCAGTCCGATTCCGACCGCACTCAACAGCAGCCCGACGGCCGAGTCACCCGCGTTCAAGGTGCCTTTGGCCAGCAGCACCAGCGCCACGTCATCGATCCCGTTGAAAGCCACCACGACGCAAAAGCCCAGCGCAATCACCCGGACCGCCGCGACCGACCGGATGTAGCCCATGCCCTCCTTCGCGTCGGTCAGCAGAGAGGTGGACTCGCGCTCCTCGCGGACCGGGGGCACCGGCCGCAGTCCGAGCAGGATGAGCGCGGAAAACCCGTAGGCCGCCGCCGCCCCGACGAGCACGCCCTGGAGCCCGAGGAACGGCAACAGCGCGGCGGCCAGCAGCGGGCCGACGGCCTCGGCCCCGGTGGCGCCGAACCCGATGCTGGAATTCGCCGACTCCAGGTCACGTCCGCGCACCAGGGCGGGCACCGCCGCACGCGAGGCCGGCATGAACACCTGGCCGCCCGCCGCCCGCGCGGCCACCAAGACCAGCAGCAGCGGGAACTGTGGCATCGACAGGGCGATCATCAGCAGCGTGGCGCACTGAACCAGTTCGCAGACGATCATCACCCGCCTGAGGTCGAAGCGGTCACTGATCGCCCCGGTGATCGGCCCGAGCAGGGCCGGGATGAAGTCCCCGACCAACAGCAGGACCGCGACCGCTATCGCCTGACCGGTGGAGTCGGCGACGAACAGCATCAGCGCGACCAGGCTGACCGCCTCGCCCGCGTAGGACACCGTCCGTGAGAGGAAGAGCGTGCGGAAAGGCGCGTTCGCCGCGAGGAGGCGCAATCCTCCCGTCCGCTTCTCCTTCGACTGCGAACCGGCATCCGGGGTCGCCATGCGCTCTTCTCTCATCGCCTGCGTCCGTGGTGAACGCGTGCGATCGTTTCACGGGCGAATGCCGGTTTGCGACACCTTTTCCGGCGCCCACCCCGCTTCCCGTCGCGGCCATCGCCCACCGCCAGGACTGCTGCGTCGACCCGTATCCGGGTGGTGTCTCAGCTTCGGGTGCCCGCCCTCCTGGAACGGCTCGGACAGGCAGGGCCGCGCAGACGAGGGTCGCGCCGCACAGCGCCACCGCTGCGACGGTGCCGATGTTCAGGTCCTGCGCGAGGACGAACAGGGCGAGCGTCGAGGCGATGATCACGAGGACCCGGCCGGTGGTTCCTCCGGCAACACGTCAGGGAAATGGACGCCCGCGATCTGGCTTGTCCTGATCGGGAACCGACATCGCACGGACAGGAGCTGCGGGTGCGGGTCGAAGCCGCGTGGCCGCGGCCACGAGCGGGCTGAGCGTGGCGGTGGCCACGGCGCCGAGTGTGGTGTTGGTGGCCAGGATCAGCCGGACAGTTTTCATAGCCGCGGACAGGACCTCGCCGCCGCGTCGGCGCATCTGCGCTTCGTAGCGTCCGATCGCGTCGGTAATGGTCGTGGTGCCGTCGGAGAGGGAGTCGAGCTGGGTGAGGAGGTCGGCCGCGTCTTGTATGGCCGCGCCGGCGCCCATGCCCGCGGTGGGTGGTGTGGCGTGCACGGCGTCACCGAGAGCGGTGATGCGGCCTGCGGCCCACGGTGCGAGGTCGGTGGCCCGGGTCGAGGCGGCGTTGAACCGGAACGCGGCCACGCTGGCGGGATCGGCGCGGGCGATGACTTCCAACGTGTGGTCGGCCCAGTTACGGTCACGGAACCGGTCGAGCAGAGCGGTTTGCAGCGCGCCGCCGCGCAGTTCGCGCAGGGAGTCGATGTGGGCGGACTCGGGGAACATCGCCCCCCAGATGTAGGTCGGGCCCGTCGTGATCGACATGCTCAGCTCGGGGGCATCGAGCGCGGCGTTGCCGACCGGGTCGAGGAATCCGACGTAGAGCGCGGCGCCTCGTGGTCCGATGCCCGTCGTCGAGCGGGTCCCGAGCCGCCGCTGCTCGGCGATGCCGAGGTCGGCGCGCCGGGTGCGGCCGGAGAATCCGATGATGCCGGTCGGGTGGTTGGTCGGGCCTGCCGCCAGGTGGCGGCCGACGACCGAGTGGGTTCCGTCGGCGCCGACCACCAGGTCCGCGGTGACCGACGTGCCGTCGATGAACATGACCTGCGGCATCCCACGTTCGTCGGCGCCGACGTCCGACACGGCCCGTCCGAGACGCAGATCACCGCCGACGGCCTCCGCCAGCAGCGTGCGCAGCGTGATGCGGTCGACATCGATGCTCGCGCTGCCGGACAGGTCCGGACCATATCCGAGCACACGGCCGCGGTAGTCCCAGAACATGTCCCGGTCGCGCAGGCGCAGTGCCGATCCCGAGGCCAGCAGTCGACGCATGATTTCCGGTGCCACCAGCCGCCCGAGCGCCGACTGGGCTCGCTCGTCGAGGGTGATGTGGTAACCGCCGGTCGCGGCGACGTCGGTGTCGCGGTCGAACACCGCCACCTCGTAGCCGCCTCGGCGCAATCCCGCACCCAATGCGAGCCCGCCGATCCCTCCTCCCACCACGACAACACGCATGCTCAACCGCCTTTCCACCGTCGAACGATTCAATCGCTGTCGACGTAGACGGTGTCAGCAGTAGTGGACACCGGATGGCCACTACTGCTGACACGATGATGCGATGGCCAGTACGTCACACCGGGCGCTGCGGCTACTGTCCCTGCTCGGCTCACGCGGGACATGGCAGCTGCGGGATCTCGCCGCCCGACTCACGGTCAGCGAACGCACCGTGCGACGCGACCTGGACACCTTGCGCGAACTCGGATACCCAGTCCTGACCGTCCGAGGCCCGGACGGCGGCTACCGGCTCGGCACCGGACACACCCTGCCGCCCCTGCTGCTCGACCACGACCAAGCACTCGCGATCGCCATCGCGCTGCAAACCGCACCCAGCTCCGTCTTCGGCCTGCAGGACGACACCGCCAGGGCACTGGCCACCTTGCAGCAAGCCATACCCGACACGCTTCGAGCCACCATGGAATCCCTACGCCTGACCAGGCTGCACAACTACTGGGAGTTCCCCGCACCCCCGATCGACCCCACCGCGCTCACCGCCGTCGGCACCGCCGTGCGGCTCCGCCATATCCTCATCACCGAAGTTCTCCGCCCCGACGGGACACGCCCGTCCCCCGGCGAGCCGGACTTCGCAGCAGCTCACCGGCTCGAGCCCCACCATCTCGTGGTGTGGGCCGGACGGTGGTACCTCATCGCCTACGACCTCGCAGACCACCACTGGCGAGTACACCGGGTGGACCGGCTGCACCCGCGGCCCACCACCCACGGCTTCGCCCCCCGCGAACTCCCCGGCGGCGACCTCGCGCACTTCGTCATGAGCAGCCACGACCGCGGCGACACCCTCGCAGCCTGGCAATGCATCGGCAGCGCACGCCTGAACCTGTCTGCTCACATCGTTGCCCGCTGGGCACCCGGCGGCTCCGTCGTCGAACACCTCGACACCGACCACTGCCGCCTGACCCTCGGCGCCTGGTCCTGGGCCGGTATCGCCGGAATCCTCGCCACCTTCGACACCGACCTCACCGACCTGCATCCACCCGAACTCCTGCACGCCTGCCAACGCCTCGCGCACCGCTACGCCGGCATTCAGACCGCAGAACTCACCATTGGACAACCGATTGCCGAACGCTCGCCGGCCCACGTCATCGACGCCGACAGGCGCCGTGTCAGCCTCACTCGGCGCAAGACGGCGAGTCCATCCGCGCCATCGCCCACGACGGGAGCGGATTCGTTGGCTGAGACGAAC
The DNA here is from genome assembly GCF_015477835.1 of Nocardia higoensis. Lineage (NCBI taxonomy): Bacteria > Bacillati > Actinomycetota > Actinomycetes > Mycobacteriales > Nocardiaceae > Nocardia > Nocardia higoensis. The sequence goes on from NZ_JADLQN010000001.1 coordinate 821,031, forward strand.
GTTTCGAACGCGTGCCCCTACCCGGAGGTGTACGGAGGCAACGAGTAGGCGCCTGGTTCGACCTCGGCGACCGCGGTGCGTTCGCGCAGCTCGCCGCGCAGCGCGGCGATCTGCGCGGTGAGTTCCGCGACCTGAGCTCGGGTGGCCGATTGACTCGCCTCGTCTTCCTCGGCGACCCGCTGGACGATCCATGACGCCAGGGTCGCCGTCACCACGCCGAGGAGCGCGATCCCGCCGACCATCAACATGGCCGCGATGACACGGCCGGTGCCGGTGACCGGCGAATAATCCCCGTAGCCGACTGTGGTGACCGTGGTCGCGGACCACCACAGCGCGTCGGGGAAGGTCGTGATCGTCGCGTCAGCCGCGTCGCGCTCGGTTTCGAGCATCGCCAACGACGCGACGAAGAGCAGCAGCACAGTCGCCCCTGCCGTATAGACGATGACCCGCCCGCGGAGTGCGACACCGACCGATCGCTGGAGGACATTCAGCATGGTCAGCAGCCGAAGCAGGCGCAATGGTCGCAGCATCGGAAGGACAACGATCGCGAATTCGTGGAGATGTCGGAAGAACCACCGCCAGCGCGACTTCGCCAGATACCACCGGACCGCGTAGTCGACGGCGAAAGCCAGCCACATGGCCCACAGCAGCACCTCGCCGAGGTGTGCCGCCGGGCCGGTGGGTTGGGCGAGAACTATCCAGGTGTAGACCCCCAGGAAGGCGACAGCCGCCGCGGTCAGCGGCCATTCGGTCAGCTGCTTCCAGCGTTCTTCGTTCATGCCATGCTCTTCCTGGTGGACGCCGCCGCTGTCGCGGTGGAGTTCGCACTTTGACGTCCTCCCGGCCCTGAAGGGACCGAGACTTTTCCTGCGGCACGATGTGCCGCTCCGGTGAGTTCCTGTTTCACCGGGACTTGCCTTCCGCTAAGCGGCAGGACTTACGGCCCCTCCGCAGGCGTTTCGACTCTCGGCCCGTCCGGCCGCGAGTATATTCAAGGACGCATTCACGTCCCGATCATGGGTCACGCCGCACACACATGTCCATTCCCGGACGTGCAGCGGCGTCTTGTCCCCGATCACCCCGCAGTGCGAGCACATGCGGGTCGAGGGCGCGCGAGCCAGCGTAGCTGGCCGGCGTGGGGTAAACGCGGTAACTGTACCGAAGCTGCACCCCCCGGACCTTACCATTTGAACGGTCCGATCCTGTTGATCAACAGCATTATTCACGTTTAGCTACAAGGCACGCTCGGGTCTTGGCGGCCCTCCCGCGTGGGCCTTCACCACCGCCCTGAAGGACGGCATATCAGCCCACATTCCGGTAGCCGGAAGATCACGACGGAGGACGACTCCGGCCCCGCCCCGCGAGAAGCGGCATCGATCACGTCGACCTTTTCGGGGCCGCGGAGAGATCGCCATCGGCTTCGATCTGCTCGCGCAGGATGTCACCGTGGCCGGCATGCCGGGCGAATTCGGCGGCCATGAACATATAGATCGTCGTGCGGGTCGGTGTGGTCATCGGAGGGGCCGTACCCATGTGGCCGCGGTTCAGGGTGGGGGATGGCCCATCATCGAGGTGTAGATCCACGCGACCGCGTCGGATTCCGCATCGAACCGTGCGCCGACGTCGTATTTCCCGCGTTCGTGGACACCTACCTCCCAGCCGCCGCCGGACCCCGGCCGCAGGAACCAGAAGTCCTCCGGCAACACGTCAGGGGAATGGACGCCTACGATCTGGAACCAGTGCGGAGGCTTTCCGGCGGCGAGCAGGGCGGTGACGAGTTCTTCACGGTTCATGTCAATTGGGGATTTCCTCGACGAGGTAGCCGTTGTCGATCATCCACTGGACGTTCAGCATTCCTGGCAGCTTGCCGGTGTTCTCGGGGCCGGGAACATAGCTGGAATTCAGAACGTATTGCTCGCCGAGTCCCGGTTGCCCGAACCATGGTGCGGCCGGTCCGGCATCGACTCGGAATGCCTGCTGCACGCAGTAGACGTGATAATCGCTCTGCGGGGTACCTCCATACGAGTTCAGGTTCGATGGCGGTATCGCCCGCTTGCTGTAGGGCACACCCACGGGCGAGAGGTACTTTCCGCTCGTGGCGCCGAATCTGTCGAGGCGCGTGCCGACCGGCAGATCCTTCGGTCGCGCGGTCGGTCGGCCGTCGATGAACAGGAAACCGCTGTCGGGCGGGTAGATGTAATCGCTTCCCGGGTGGAATTTCGCCACGAATCCGGCTTCGGTGTAGTTGCCGAATCGCTTGTACCCGTCCAGCAACGGGCCCACCGGGGGAGCCTGCGGCAACGGCTCGGGTCCCAGGTACGGACGGGCCGGATCGTAGAACGGTGTGGCCGGGGCGTCGGGCGGCACGCCGGGGCGGCACGGCGACGCCGATCCGGTTCCGGAGCCGGACCCGGTGTCCGGCAGTGCCTGCACCGTGACGGGGGCACCGGCCAGCAGGAACCAGGACGCGAGGAATGCGGTGAGCAGAGACCGGTAACGCAACAGTACCTCCAAGGGGAAAGTAGATGCGGCTCGGTGAGCATATGGAGCTCCTGCGTTCTTCGTCCGGATCTGTCATTCGTGGCGGCGTGTTGTCAGCGATATCCGTCCTCCGCGCCTCAGCGTGGAGCGGTTGCGCAGTAGCGCCGGTGTGACGGCGGCGAGCAGGATTGCGGCCGAGGCCCCGAACAGTGCTGTGACGACGGCGCTGCCGGATGTTGCCGACACCGTCGACGAAAGGTAGCGGGATCCGAGGGTGGCGACTCCCAGGACCTGGCCGAGATTCAGGAGCGTGGTCAGTAGCCCGCTCGCGTCGGCCGCATCGGATACCGGAACCCGGGACAGGACGACGGTGAGTAGCGGGCTGTAGCCGAGGCCGAAGGCGACGCCGGTGAAGCCCAGTTCGAGCTCCAGGAGCACGGTGACCTGATCCTCGGCATTCAGCGACAGCGCCATCGCGGCATAACCGATCGCGGCGCAGGTGAATCCGATCGGAACGAGGAAGGGGTGAATGCGCGGGGGGAAACGCCGCCAGGTCAACGCGCCGACTGCGGTGCTCAGGCCCATCGGGACGAAGACGGCGCCTGCCTGTGCGGGCGTGAGGTGCAGCGCGGTCTGTAGGTGCAGTGACATCGCGAAGAGGAAGCCGGCGTAGCTGAGCATGGCGAGCAGGATCGCCAGGCCCGCGGGCAAAAGCCCGGGAGAGCGGAGTATGCGCGGTGAGATCATCGGAGCGCGGCCCGCGCGAGCTGTCCGGTGTTCGAGGATGCCGAACAGTCCCAGCAGGCCGACACCGGCGGCCGACAGAATCCAACCCCAGAGGGGCCAATGGTTTTCGTGGCCGAAGATGAGCGGCACCACGAGCGCGAAGACGGCGGCGGAGACCACGGCTGCGCCGGGGATGTCCAACGGCCGCTCCCGATCGCCGCGTCCGCTCGGAAGCATATGTGATGCGGCGATCAGCAGTACCGCTCCGACGGGCACATTGATCAGGAAGATGGGTCGCCAGCCGGTCCCGAAGAGGTCTGCTCCGACGAGGACGCCGCCGATGATCTGTCCGGCGACTGTCGCGCCCGCGGTCACCGCGGCATAGAGGCCGAGTGCTCTGGCGCGAGCGCCGTCGGTGAAAGTGCGCTGGATGATGCTCATCACCTGGGGGATCATCAGCGCTGCGCTGCCGCCCTGAAGGAGCCGGAAAGCGATCAGCAATGTTGCCGAACCGGCGAGCCCGCAGGCGAGGGAGGCCAGGGTGAACGCCGCCAGTCCGACGCGGAACATCCGACCGTGTCCGAATCGGGCGCCGAGCCGGGCACCGGTGAGCAACAGGACCGCGTAACCGATGGTGTATCCCGCGATGATCGACTGGAGCGCGGCACCGGATGTGTGCAGGTGGTCTCGGATGGTCGGCGCGGCCACGTTCACCACTGTCGCGTCGAGTACGGCCATGAACTGGGCGAGCAGGACGACAAGGAGTACGCCGGAGCGGGTCGATCTTGTGCGTTCGCCCTCGGGGACGCGCAGGGTATCGGTCATGAGCTGAACGTAGGACCGCGCGTCGACGGGCAGCAGTTGCCGCGGATGCTGGTATCCGGACCACCTGTTTCGAATGATCTTGTGGGGGACGCCTATTCGAGCGAGCAGTACTCGGCGATCCTGCGCCTGTCTATCTCGGCGACCGGTAGGTAGACCATCATCTGGCTTTCCGGGACTCCCTCGACCGACAACGCAGTGCAGCGCATGTGGATTTCGCCGACGGGAGGACGCTGGAACGAGGTGACATCCGGAAACGGTTCAGCGACTTGGTGAGCCGACCAGAGCGCGGCGAATCCGGCACTCACTGCGCAGAGTTCCTCGATGAAGCCGGACCAGTCGGGATCTCCCGTGTGCCGGGCGTAGTTGCTGCGCACGATCGCGACCATCCTGGGCAGCATGTGCTGGTTTCCCAGCGGCGTGCCGGACAGTTCGCTCGCGCAGATCTGCCACAGCAGGTTCCGCCGATCCCTCGGCGCTTCCGTCAGCTCGGGGAACACCGAGGCGTAGGTGGAATTGCATGCCAGCAAATCGAATCTGCCGTTGTACACGCAAGCCGGTGTCGGGTCGAGAGCGTCGAGTACGGCCTGGACATCGGCGGAAATGCTCCTGCCCGCTCGGGTAGCGGTGGTCGGGCTCGCCAATGCGAACAGGTGTGAGCGCTCCGCGGGGGTCATGCGGAGCACGTCGGCGACCGCGTCCAGGGTCTTGGCGCTGACGTTGATCGGCCGCCCCTGTTCGAGCCAGGTGTACCAGGTGACACTGACCCCGGCGAGCAACGCGACTTCTTCTCGCCGCAGGCCGGGCGTGCGGCGGCGGACTCCCGGCGCGATCCCCACGTCGGCCGGACCGACCCGGCCGCGACGGTTGCGGAGAAATGCTTTCAGCTCCGCGCGCCGGGCGTCCTCAGCCCTGTCACTGTTCATGGATGACACTCTGCCGGTGCGGCGTTCCTATTTCGACGGCACCTCGGCGAGCGGCTGGACCGGTATCTTCGCCTCGTCTGCGGGCATTCGGATGGCGCCGCACAACAGCGCGGCCACCACGCAGAGCCCGGAGGCGACGAAGAAGGCAGTGTCGTAGGAGCCGTGGGTGTCTCGGACGTATCCCGCGCCGAAAGCGGCGACGGCGGCGCCGATCTGGTGGGAGGCGAACACCCAGCCGAACACCACCGGGGTCGACGCGCCGAACCAGATGCGGCAGATCGCGATGGTCGGGGGAACGGTGGCGACCCAGTCGAGGCCGTAGAAGATGATGAAGACCCAGGTGCTCGGCTCGGCGTGAGGGGAGAGCAGCGCGGGCAGGGCGAGCAGGGAGGCGCCGCGTCCGAGGTAGTAGATCGCCAGCAGGATCCGGGGGTCCACGCGGTCGGTGAGCCAACCGGAGAAGACGGTTCCGGCGACGTCGAAGATGCCGACGGTGGCCAGCAGGCCGGCGGCCACCGTGGTGGGCATGCCGTGGTCGGCGGCTGCCGGGATGAAGTGTGTCCCGATCAGGCCGTTGGTGGTCATGCCGCAGATGGCGAAACTGCCTGCGAGGAGCCAGAAAGCGGGCACTCGGGCGCCGCGGAGGAGGCCGCTCGCCGCTGCGGCAAAGCTGCCGTTGGGTAGTGGCTCCGGATCGGTGTCGGGTGCGCCGCCGTAGGGCGTGGTGCCGACGTCGCTCGGGCGGTCTCTGATGAACAGCAGTACCAACGGAATCACCGCGAGCGCGGCGGCGGTGACGACGATCGAGGCCCAGCGCCACCCGAATCGGTGGGTCACGTCCGCGACCACGGGCAGGAAGATCAATTGTCCGGTCGCGCCCGCCGCGGTGAGCAGGCCGGTGACCATTCCGCGCCGGGCGAGGAACCAGCGGGTCGAGACGGTGGCGACGAAACCCATGGAGATCGAGCCGGTGCCGAGGCCGACCAGCACGCCCCACAGCAGAACCATCTGCCAGCTCGCGGTCATGAACGTGCCGACGCCGGTTCCGGCCGCGATGAGCGCGAGCGCGCCGGTCAGGATCGGGCGGACGCCGAAGCGGTCCATCAGGGCGGCCGCGAAGGGGGCGGTCACGCCGAACAGGACCATGTTGACCGACATGGCCGCGCCGATGGTGGCGTGCGACCAGCCGAACTCGTTGTGCAGGGGCGTCATCATGACGCTGGGCACCGCTCGGAAGCCCGCGGCGCCGAGGATGGCGACGAAGCTGACCGCCGCGACGATCCAGGCGAAGTGCAGGCGGGGTGTCGGCCGGGTGGGCGCGAAGGAGGCGCCGCGGTCTAGCTCTGTGGTCACGGTGAATGAGCATCCGGGAGCACACGACATCACACCAGTGGCAGGATTGCCAACATGACGGAAAATCATGCCATCGAGGTGGCCGGGAACCGAGGCCGTCATGTCGTGGCGGTGCTGATGCTCGAACCGGTGGTCGGTTTCGACGCGACCATCCCCCCGATGGTGTTCGGGGAAGCCGCCGCCGAGGACGGTACACCGCTCTACGAGGTGGTGACTTGCGCGCTCGACCTCGGTCCGGTGCGGGGTACCAGCGGATACTCGCTGGTGGCCGAGCGCGGAGTGGAGGCACTGGCCGTCGCGGACACCGTGATCGTGCCAGGGACGAAATTCCCGCCGGCTCGCAGCGAGGGCCGGCTGACCGACGAGGTCGCCGCGGCGCTGGCCACCGTCCCGGCCGGTGCCCGCATGGTGTCGATCTGCACCGGCGCCTTCGTGCTCGCGGCCGCGGGCGTTTTCGACGACCGTCGCGCGACAACCCATTGGCGCTACGCCGAGGATTTCCGCCGCCTCTTTCCGGCCGTCGACCTCGACGAGACGGTGCTGTTCGTCGACGAGGGCACGGTGCTCAGTTCGGCCGGGCTGGCCGCGGGCATCGACCTGTGCCTGCACATGATCCGCCGGGACCACGGGGCCGCCGTGGCCAACCGCGTCGCCCGGCACTGCGTCGTGCCGCCCTGGCGGGAAGGCGGGCAAGCGCAGTTCATCGAATATCACGTGCCCGATCACGACGACCGCGGCACCGCGGCGGTCAGGGCGTGGGCGCTGGAGCACCTGGCCGAGCCGTTGAGCGTGGCGGTTCTCGCCGCACGCGCCCGGATGAGCCCGCGCACCTTCGCCCGGCGGTTCCAGGCCGAGACCGGCATGTCGCCGGGGGCGTGGATTCGCGACCGGCGGGTGGATCGGGCGAGAGAACTATTGGAATCGGCGGATCTGCCGGTCGATGTGGTCGCGGAGATGTCCGGGCTGGGTTCGCCGGACAATCTGCGCCATCACATGCGGCGCGGATTGGGGATGTCGCCGTCGGCGTATCGGAAGACATTCACCGGGCAGTGAACCGGCAGCTACCGGCGGGGGTGTTCTGCAACGATCGGCGGACGAATCTCGACACGTGCCCGGACCCGGCGTTCACTGGAGAAAAACACACTCTCCAGGTTTTGGAGGCCGACATGATCATTCTTGGGCTCATTCTGCTACTCGCCGCCGTGATCATCGGTGTGGTCGGGGTGGTGGACAACTCCGGGAGTGCCCACTCGCTGACCAACGATTTCTCGGTGTTCGGATACGAGGTCACCGGCTCGACCGGGACATTGTTCCTCTGGGGCATCATCATCGGGGCGGTCGGCATGCTGGGGCTGAGCATGCTGCTCGCCGGTGCCCGGCGCACTTCCCGGCAGGCGCGCCACGCTCGCCGCGAATTGAAGGCAACCCGCCGAGAGACCGTCGCGGGGGCGGACGAGGCGCGGCCCGTCGCGGCGCCGGTCCAGACGGCGCCGGTGCACAACCAGCGAAGCTGGCGGCATCCCTTCGGTGGCCCGTCCGCAGGGCCGACCGTCGCACCCCACTGAATCGCTCACCTGCCCGTGATCGCGTTCCGGCAGACGGGGGCCGATGTGCACGGCTTCGGTGCGAGTGGGCCGTGGATGACGGCGCCGGGGTGTCACCCGGCCCGGCGAGAGGTCGCGAGCGCGGCCGCCCCGGGTCGGTGTCGGCTGGGGTGACGACGGTCAGCCGGAGGTGATGTCCTCGGCCAGTGGGGCGATGGCGGCGATGATCTGCTCGACCAGGCCCGGTGGGACGCCCGCGGCGGCGAGGGAATCGGTGAGATGTCCCGCGACCAGACCGAAATGGGTCATGGTGATGCCGCGTCCTTGGTGGACTTGTTTCATCGGGGCGCCGCGGTAAGGGTCGGGGCCGCCGAGCGCGGCGGCGAAGAATTCCACCTGTTTTCCGCGCAGGCGGTTCATATTGGTGCCGCTGAAGAACCCGGCCAGTTGCTCGTCGGCCAGCACCCGGGTGTAGAAGTCGTCGACGACGGCTTCGAGTGCTTCGTATCCGCCGATGGTGTCGAAGATCGCGGTGGTTGTCTCGGAAGTGGTCATATACCACTTCAGCAAGGGCGTATTGCCTGGTCGTGAGCTGTGCGTCGCGGTCGGATTGCCGTGTGTGCCGGTCCGGTTGCTCTGTACTCACCGCCGCGACCGGTCACTGTGAGTTCGATGAAATGCACCGGCAACATCGTCGCCCTGCCGACAGGCACGGCTGCCGTCGTCAAGGCACCGGCGCGGCCGGGGAGTCGAGTGTCGACGGAGCGTGCTGCCATCGGTGGACACCGGCGCCGAGGGCGTAGGCGAGATGCCCGCCGAACGCGCCCCCGGCGCCCATCGCGGCCAGGCCGGCCGCGCCCAAGGCGGTGGCCGCACGGTCGTCGAGCGAGCGGTAAGCGGCTGAGAACAGCACAGTGGCAACGGCATTCATGGCCGCGTGCACGAGGCCGACACGTCGCTGGGCGGCGTCGAGGTCTTGGAACTCGGCCAGTCCCACGGCGACAGCGGGCGGGGTGGCCAGCAGTCCGATCAGCACGAGTCTTCGGGCTTCCTCGGTGCGCCCCACGGTGCGCAGCACGGCGGCGCTGGACCACGCGCCCACCGGCATGGTGACCAGAATCGGATGGAGTGGGTGGCCCAGTGAGGAGCCGCGTGCCCAGTCGGAGACCCGGCCGTCGCCGAACAGTGTGCGGGCAGCGGTGACGAGCTTCGCGGCAGGACGGTCGAGTCCTTCGGCCGTCTCGGGCGCGCGCAGTATTCGGTTCATGTCCATGCCCCGGCGATACCCGCGTCGCCGCTGATGAACCGGTCTGCGCCCGGTGTTGCGGGCCCGGCCGTCGAGAAGTCCGGTTTGCCGCTCGGTGGCCCGGGTAGGTCGCCCAGCAGCCACCCGCCGGACGACCGAAGTCCGGCGCCCGATGTGCGCACGCGCGAATTGAGGGAGAAGCCGAGCGATGTCACGACACAGGGAGCGACACCACCGCGATCGGGCCGGATCGTGAACGACGACGACCGCCCGCTCGGCGGCTATCTGGCGACACTCGTGCTGTACGGCGTGGTGGTGACCGGCACTGTGCTCGCCGGGATGGCGACCGGCAAGCGACTCCCGGACGGGATGAGCGTCCGTGACGTGATCGGCACGGCGCTGGCCACCCACAAGGTGTCGCGCTTGGTGACGAAGGGCGCGGTCACCGCGCCGGTGCGTGCCGCGTTCACGAGCCCGTCGGATGGGGGCAGTGGTCCCGGCGAGGTGAGTGAGAAGCCGAAGGCCGAAGGCGGGCTGGGCCACAGTCTGGGGGAACTGCTCAGCTGCCCGTTCTGTCTCGACGTCTGGGTGGTCACCGGGTTCGTCATCGGCCAGACGTTCGCGCCGCGCGCTACCCGGGTGGTCACCGACGCGATGGCCGCCCTGGTCGGCGCCGACTTCCTGCACCTGGCCTATGCGACCGCCCAGCAGATCGCCGAGGGCGAGATCCCGCTCCCGGGCACGCGGCCCGCCACCGCGTGATCAGGACCGTTGGACGGTTTCCACGACCGACCTACCCGGCGACGCGCCGGATGCTGGAGCGGTGAGCCGACCGGTGCTGTCGAGCGCTTTCCGCGAATTCGCCGCACCGCGGATCGCCTCGGGAGTGGCGGGGCCCTCGCCGGTGACCGTCAGCGTTCGGCACGACGCGCGAGCCAGACGGTGTGCAGTCCGCACCCGGGGTCCTCCGCGATATGGGCGACGACCTCGAACCCGTTGACGTGCAGCAATTCCCGGTACTCGTCGCTGTCGAGACTCGCGTGATAGAGCGGCTCGCCGTGGTAGGTGCCGATGCGTACATCCGCCGTCGGGCCGCTGGTGAACATCAACGCGGCGCCTGCCGCGGCACGTGTGCCGAAGACCGGGAACATCCGGCGTTGATCGTCCGGGGCGAGGTGGAAGAAGCTGTCCCAGGCGAGGATTCCGTGGAACGTGCGGTCCGGCGCCGAGGTCCGCATGTCACCCACGAGCCATTCGTGGCCGGGGAAACGCCGGGCGCACCGGCCGATCATGGCGGGGGAGGAGTCGACCCCGGTGACCCGGCAGCCCCGCTCGATGAGGTGGCCGGCGATCGGCATCCCGGATCCGCAGCCGAGGTCGAGCACTGTCGCGGCCTCCGGTAGCAGTGCGGTGAAACGGTCGAGCCAGTTCTTCTCGAGTACCAGGCGATCACCCCGCTCACGAGCCCAGTCGTCCGCATGACGCTGGTAGAGATCGATGATTCGCTGTTCGGCATCGGCTGCCATGCCTGCAAACTACCGCGCACCACCGACAGGCGCGCGTTACGGCCCGCCGCGTTCGCGGGGCACGCGCAATCGGTCCCGGATCGACTCCATCGTGCTGATCCGCTGTCGCAGCCCGGCCTGCGTTCGCTGCTGCTCTCCGCGTTTCTCCCGTTCGGCGAGGCAGGCGGCATCCGCGGCGATCTCCGCGTCCAGCAGCCGGGCGGAGTGCTCACGGGTGAGCAGATCCTGATCGACCCAGTCGGCCGCCGCGATCCGAGCTCGGGCACCCAGCCGATGCCGCCCTCGCTGAGGGCGGGCTTCAGACGCGGGTGGCGATGGAAGACGGGGGAAAACAGCAGGTCGGTGGTGGCGCACATGGAGTTGCAGCCGAACAGGGCGATCACCACGGCCATCGAGGTTTCGGGCGCCGTGATCGGCGGCTTGCTTGAGTGAGGTGAGCGGTGCCGGTGTCCGACCTCGCGTCGGACGCCGACACCGCGGACTGCGGGCGCTACGACGAGGCGCGCAGCCACTTCGTGAGATCGGGGATGTCACGGCGGGCGACGCCGGTGAAGACGGGCGGGCGCTTGGCGAGGAACGCGCCGACTCCCTCGGCGATGTCCGCGGAGCGCAGCGCGTGCGGAATGGTCTTGCGGTCGAACTCGAACGCGGCTTCGGGGCTGCCGTCGGCGGTCATGGCGACCAGGCCGCGGCGGATGATCGCGGCCGAGCCGGGAGCGATCTCGGTGGCGAGTTCACGGGCCAGCGCGTAGGCGGCGTCGAGCAGGGTCTCCTGTGAGTGCAGGCTGGTGACCAGGCCCGCGGCCAGCGCCTCGTCGGCCTCGATGAGCCGTCCGGTCAGCATCCACTCCTTGGCCTTGGCCAGGCCGACGAGCTGCGGCAGGTACCACAGCGATCCGGCTTCGGGGGCCAGACCGCGGCGTCCGAAGACGAAACCGAACCGGGCGTCGTCGGCGGCGAGGCGGAAGTCCGCGGCCAGCGTCATGGTGATGCCCACGCCGACGGCCGGACCCTGGAGCACGGCGATGACGGGCTTGTTCAGGTCGGTCATCGGCCGCGCCACCCGGGTGGCCCATTCGACCCAGTCCGGGTGGTCCATGTCCTCTTCGCCGCCGCCCGCGCTCAGGTCCATGCCGACGCAGAAGTACTTTCCGGTGGCGGTGAGCACGACCACCCTGACCTGATCGTCGAGATCCGCCGCGGTCAGCGCCGCACCGAGCTCGTCGGCCATGTCGGCGGTGAAGCCGTTGCGCGCCTCGGGGCGGTTCAGTGTGATCGTCGCGATCGCGTCGCTGACGGCGTAGCTGATCGTGGTGTAGCCCATCGTGGCTGCCTTTCGCGGGGTACTCGGTGTCGTGGTCGGCCTGTCGCCGTCCGCCCGTCCCGATCCTGCTCGACGATAGGACGGCGGGATCGGAGCGGGCCATCGCGGCGACGGACCGGAGGGTGCTGTGCTCAGACCGCGCCGCGGTCGGCATCACCCGCGGGGATGGCCTCCAGCATCTGGATGTCCGGCGCGGCGGCCAGCGCGTCGCGCAGGGCGGCGCCGATCCCGCGCATGACCTCACCCTGCATGTGCGCGCCCAGCGCCTCCTGGGAAGCCCACTTCTCGACCATCACGAAAATGCCCGGCTCCGCTGTCTTCTTGTGCAAGGCGTAGAGCAGGCAACCCGGCTCGGCGTGCACCGCGGGCGCCGCATCGGCGAAAGCCTTCTCGACGTCGTCCTCGTGACCGGGCTTGGCGACTATGGTTGCGACGACGACGATCGGTGCGGCCATGGGGATCTCCTTCGATAACACCGGTTTATAACGGTCGATATATTTCGGGAGCGTACAAGCGGTTTCATGTGACCGCAAGGGGCTGACGCGGAGCGGCTGCCCGTTCACCGACAGCGCCGGGTACCGGAGATGTCCGGTACCCGGACGCTACCCCTCGAGCGCCGCGGCAGTGCGCTCAGAGTCCATCCGGCTCGGGCGGGGAAACGGCGACCACCAGTTCGCCGCGCCGAGCAGGCGCACGGTCGCGGGTACCAGCAACATGCGCACCAGCGTGGCGTCGATGATCAGGGCGATGATCATGCCGAGGCCGAGCATGCGCATCGGGGTCAGCGGAGAGAGGGCGAACGCGCCGGTGACGATCACCAGCAGCGTCGCGGCGGCTGTGACCACGCGGGCGGTGCGCACCGTCCCGATCCGCGCCGCCTCGGTGGTGTCGGCGCCGTTGTCGTGTGCCTCCACCATCCGCGAGAGCAGGAACACCTCGTAGTCGGTGGACAGCCCGAAGACCACCGCGATGACCAGCACCAGCATGCCCGCGGCGATCGGGCCGGTGCTCACCGCGAGCAGGCCGGCGAGGTTGCCGTCGCAGAAGATCCAGGTGAGTACCCCGAATGTGGCGCCGAGGCTGAGAACGGCCATGACAACGGCTTTGAGCGGCAACACGATCGAGCGGAAGGCGGCCGTCAGCAGGATCAGGGTGGCCGCCACCATCACCAGCGTCATCCAGGGCATGTCGCGCAGGATCGAGTCCACGCTGTCGACGGTGGCCGCGGTGTCGCCGCCGACCAGCAGGTCGGTGCCCAGCGGCGGTTCGAGTGCGCGCACCGCGTGGACCGCGTCCGCGGCGAGGTCGCTTCGGTCGGTGGCGTCCAGGAACGCGTGGAAGACCACGAGGTTGTCGGCGCGCCCCACCTGCAACACCGTGCGTATACCCGGCACCGCGGCGATGGCGCGGGAGGCGCTCGCGACGGCCGCCGATTGCGGCGGGCCGTCGTCGCCGCGCAACACCGCGTCGATGCCGCTGCCCGCCGCGGGGAACCGTATGGTGAGTTCCTCGACGGTCGCCCGCGACGGGCTGTCGGCGGGCAGCGCGCGGTGGTCGATGTCGCCGAGCCGCAATCCGGCCAGCGGCGCGGCGAGCGACAGCAGGATCGCGGCGGCGGCGAGCGCGACCGCGCCGGGACGGCGCAGCACCACATCGACCACCCGGCTCCAGAAGCGTTCGGTGCGCGGCTGCGCGGCGGCCGGCGCGAGGCGGTGCCCGACCAGTACCAGCAGCGCGGGCAGGACCGTCAGCGAGAGCAGCGCCGCCAGGGCGACCGCGGCGATCGCGCCGTAGCCCAGCGAGCGCAACACCGCCTGGGGAAAGACGAACGTTCCGGCGAAAGCGCAGATCAACAGGAGCGCGGAGAACGCGACGGTTCGGCCCGCGGTGGCGTAGGTGCGCGACACCGCCGCGGCCACGTCCGCTCCGGCTGCGCGCTCCTCGCGGAACCGGCTCACCAGGAACAGGCCGTAGTCGACGGCCATGCCGAGGCCGAGCAGGGAGGCGATATTGACCGCGAAGACGCTCACCTCGGTGAACTCGGTGAGCAGGCGGATCGCGCCGAGCGCGCCGAGCACGGTCAGCACACCGACTGCCAGCGGCAGGGCAGCCGCGATCAGCCCGCCGAACACCACGACCAGGATCACCAGCACCATCGGCAGCGAAATCGCTTCGGCGCGAACGAGATCCTGGGCCGATCGCTCGTTGATCTCGGTGGCCAGCGCGCTGTAGCCGGACAGCCGGGTGGGCACGTCCCGCACCCGCAGTGTCGCCTCGACATCGGTGAAGGCGCGGATGCGGCGGTTCTCGTCCCCGACGAGGTAGACCAGGGCCAATGCCTGCGTGCCGTCGGCAGAGCGCAGCATGCCGGACTTGCCTGGGCTCGTCCACGGGGTCTCGACGGGGCGTTGCAGCAGCGCGGGATCGATGGCGTCCAATGCGGCGCGCACCTGCGGGGCCACCTCGTCGATCATGCGCCCCTCCGGCGCGGTGTACAGCGCCACGACGTCCGGGGTCTGGGGGCCGAAGTGCTCGCGCACCAGGGTTTCCACCAGAGCGGACTCGCTGCCGGGATCGCCGAATCCGGCCGAACTCACCCGCTCGGCGGTGTCCGCGCCGAACAGCCCGCCCGCCAGCATGATCCCGGCGAACATGGCCAGGACGATCCGGGGCCGGCTCTGCACGAGCCGATCAAGCCAGGTCACGCCGCGGGCGCTTCGGCGAGTTCGGCGGTGAGCCGCGCGGCCAGAATGTCCAGCACCGCCTCGAGCCGAGGTTCGATGCCCGCGCCGTTGCGAGCCGAGACGGTGATCTCCAGCCGCGGTCCGACCGCGAGTATGCCGAACAGCAGCGGCATCGCGCCGCTGTGCTGGGGCAAGACGCGCATGGTGGTGGGCTGCCAGGTGGGTGTGGCGAGCGCGGCCGTGTCGACCGTGCCCATATGGGAGACGGTGGCCGACACCATGTTCCGACCCGCGCGTGCACCCAGCCAGTTGCTCGCCCGCAGCACCGTGCGCACGATCGGCTTCGGGTAGCGGGACAGTCCGCCGTTGTCCATCTCGTTCAGTTCCTGATCCACGCTCAGGCCCTCACGCATCCGCGCGGAGACGGCCTGCCAGCCGGTGCCGGGCGCGATGTCCATGAACAGCGGCAGCGCCAGATTCCCGGTGGAGCGCAGGGCCGGATCGTGCCTGCGCAGGTCGACCGGAATCATGAAGCGGGAGGTGCCGCGGGTCTGCTCGGCGAGGATCGCGCACGTCCGTGCCACCACGGCGCGACCGTTGGCCTCGACCGTCCGATGCCGCAGCAGCCATCGCGGTGCGGCGGGATCCTGTCTGCCGTGGCCGGTGGCCGCGCGGAAGCGGGGGACCACCAGGGTCGGCTTCCCCGGCACGCCGAGGCGATCGACGAGTTCGGCGTCGGCGATCGGATCGGGTGCGCCGAGAAGCGTTTCCCCGCGCAGCGCACGGAAGACGTCGTCCACCCACAGGCGCAGACCCATGCCGTCCATCACGCCGTGGAACGCCCGGAACACCACCGTCACCGGGGCGCCGGTGAGCAGCAGCACCTCGGTGGTGCGGTCCGGGGTGGGGCCGAGTGGTGTGTTCAGTTCGGCATCGTGCTCGAGCGCGGTGTAGTCCAGCGTCCAGCCGGGCACCACCCGCACCCTCGCGCCGACTCCGCTGTCGACCCACCGATCGCCGTCGGCGACCAGCCGTGATCCCGGATTCGCGGCCGAGGCGGCGTCGACGGCCCGTTGCAGAACGGCCGGGTCCAGCGTGCCCTCCCCGGGCACCGCGAGTTGCATGATGAACGGCGGCGTCACCTGCCGGGTGGAGAAGTAGAGCCGTTCGGTGGGGGTGATCGGCCTGCGGAAGTCGGTGCCCATCGTCGTGTCCGTTCGCGGAATCAGCGCAGTGATGCGGTGAGGGCGAGCGCTCCGCCCTCGGCGCGCAGCCAGGTGAGGAATTGGTCGATGCCGGTGTCGCGGTCCATGACCGGCCGGAACCCCAGATCGCGGGCGGCAGCGCCGGTGTCGTAGGTGGCGGTGCGACTGAGCAGCGCGACGACATAGCCCGACAGCGGCGGAGACCACCGGGCAGCCACCGCCGGGATGCGCCACACCGTGTCGAGCACCCGCACCAGCGCGTTCAGCACGACGGGGTTCGGGGTGCGGGTGGGCACCGGGTAACCGAGCCGCCGAGCGACCTCGGCAAGGAATCCCCACACGTCGGTACGTTCGGCATCGGCCACGAAATACGCGCGCCCACCAGGGGCTTCGGGCCGGGCCGCGAGCAGGCACGCCTCCACCACGTTGTCGACATGGCAGAGCGAGGCGTACACGGTGCGGCCGAAGGACAGGTCGGGTAGCGAGCCGGCCTGGGTGCGCGAGAGCAGGCGCACGATCGGGCCGGATCGGTCGCCCGCACCCCAGATCGCCCGCGGCCGCAGCGCGACGGTCCGCATCCCGGGGGAGTCGGCTGCCAGCACGGCGCGCTCGGCGGCGGCCTTGGTCTCGGAGTAGTGGTTCAGATACCGACGGGGGTACGGCACGGATTCGTCGACGTCGACCTGATCGCCGCCGTCGCGGTCCATCAGCGCGCTCGGGCTGGAGACGAAGACGAAACGAGAAGCGCCGTCGCGACGAGCGGCGCTCAGCAGATGCTCGGTGGCGGTGAGGTTTTCGGTGACGAACTGGGCGTGGGTGCCGCGTTCGTCGACCCGGGCCGCGCTGTGGACGACGATGTCGACGCCCGCGGTGGCGCGCGTCAGCGAGGCGGGATCGGTGAGGTCGCCGTAGATCTTGCGCACCATGTCCGCGGCGTCGCCGAGATCGCTCAGGTCGCTGGTGGGGCGCACCAGAACGGCCACCTCGTGCTCACCGTCGCGTACCAGCCGACGCACCACGGCGCCGCCGACGAATCCCGATGCTCCCGTGACCAGTACTGTGCTCACGCCTGTCCCTTTCCGTTGGTGCGCCACCAGGTCAGCCCGAAGATCTGGGTCAGTAGTGCGGTGCGCAGCGCGGAGTGGCCGCTGCCTTGCGCGGCACGCAGGGCGACCGGGATCTGCGCGGCGTGCACCACCACGCTGAGGAAGGCGTCGATCCACCAGGCCGCCCGCAGCAACCGGTGGCGCGGTACGCGCCCACGCCATGCCGCCACGGCTCCGGCCACCAGATACAGCCAGCCGGCGATCGGGATCGCCCGCAGCGCGAGCACTTTCGCCGAGGACTGTGCCTTCGGCGCGTTCTGAACGTCCGGCGCGGTCCGCGCGGGCGCGCTCATCGTGCGCCGTCCAACTGCTCGCCCGCCCACACGGCCAGCTGTTCGCGGCCGATCTTGGCGTTGTGCCGGATATCGACCGGGAAGCCGGGGTGTACCAGGACATCGGTGATCGCCCGGGTGAGCGCGAACTCGGCGGCGCGAGCGCGTACGGCGGCAAGCACCGAGCCTTGATCGGCGCCGTCCGGGTGATCCTCGTCGACTTCGACGCACAGCACCGGACGCTGCACGCCGGGCTCGCCGACACCGACCAGCGCGGTGCGTGCCACGCCTGCCACCGGTGCGAAGATCTGCTCCACCTGCACGGTGAACAATTCGCCGTCCGTGGTGCGCACCCGCTGACTCTTGCGGCCGCAGAACCAGATCCGCCCCTGCCCGTCGAGGCGGGCGAGGTCGCCGGTGCGGTGCCAGATGCGGTCGCCGTCGGCGATCTTGCCCAGCGCGTTGGCCCGTTCCGGCCAGTGGTAGCGGGTGCTCACATTGGGTCCGGCGACGACGAGCTCGCCGATGCCGCCGGTACTGTCCAGCTCACCGGCGCGACGTTCGGCATCGACCCAGGTCGGCAGCGGTTCGTCGGTGATCGCCACGACCCGCGCCTCGATCCGGTGCGCCGGTCGGCCGAGGCAGGTGCCCTCGCCGCGGTGCGCTCGCTCCACCAATCCGTCCAGCAGCTCTCGCGATTCGACGGTAGACATGGGCAGCGCCTCGGTGGAGCCGTAGCCGGCGAAGATGCGGACATCCTCGCGCAGCACCTCGCGCAGACCCGTGATGCACCAGTCCGGCACCGGCGCACCGCCGGAGAACACACTCTCGAGGGTGGGAAGTTCCTGCGGCCGCGCGCGCAGCCTGCGCAGCAGCGGGATCAATACGGCGGGGGAGGCGAACATGGTGCGCACGTCGAACCGGCGGATCGCATCCACCACATGCTCGGGATCGGTGGCGCCCACCTTGCTCGGCACCAGCGGTGGGATGACGCAGCGCGATCCGAGCAGCAGGTCCAGCACGCCGACGAGCGGCAGCGTGATGAGCGAGGCCTCGGGCGCGCGCTCGTCACGGGCGATGTGCACTTGCTCGACCATCGCGCTGAGATTGCCGTGCGTCATCTCGACGGCTTTGGCCGGGCCGGTGCTGCCCGTGGTGAAGGCGATGAGCAGCGTGTCCTCGGCGGCGCCGTGCACACCCGGCACCCGGGGACGCTCCGGTCGGCGGCCCCACGAGTTCAGCGTGGGTCCGCCCCAGAACCAGCGCTTGCCCACCGTCACCGTGGTGCGCACGCTCCGGAAGTTCCAGCGCGCCAACACCCGCAGCGCGTGTGCTTGCGGCATGCCGACGAAGGCTTCGGCTCGTACCGCGCGCAAGCAGCGCAGCATCCGGCGCACCCCCATGCCGGGATCGATGACCACCGGAACGGCGCCGATCTCCAACAGGCCCAACAGGATTGCGTAGAGTTCCGGGCCGGGCAGCACCAGCACGATCGTCCTGGTGCCCGCGCCGACGCCCGCGTCGGCCATGCGCTGGGCGATGGTGGCCGCCCAGGCATCCAGTTCGCCGTACTCGAGCCTGCGGTACTGCGGCAATCCGTCGGGGCCGAAGCCGTCGGGATAGCGCAGCGCCGGGCGGTGCGGGTCCCGGCGCACGACCTCACGGAACCGGTCCAGACCGGCCCAGTAGGTGACCGGGGCGGTGCTGCGCTCGGCGCCGAGCGTGTCGGCAGCGGTCATGCCCGTACTCCCGCCGGAACGGGCAGCCGGTACAGCACGGCGGCGGCCGACGGTCCCGCGCCCGCCGCGACGAACAGGACGCGGCGGTAGCCGGTGAGCGTGTCCTCGACGACCGCCCGGTCGAACGCGGCGGTCAGGGACGCGGTGTGCGGGTCGCCGTCGGTGAGATCGGGGACGCGCACGTGCGTGCGGTCGATGCCGAGCGCATCCGCGACGCGGCCGCCGAAATCCGGTGTCGGCGTCGAGGTGACGAGCGCGAGTTCGCCCGGCTCACCCACGCCGGACTCGGCCAGCACGCTCGCCGCCGCCTCCACTGCGGCGGCGAGCAGTCGCTCTTCGAAGGCGTCTTCGCGGACCACCGTCATCGCGCCGCGCCCGGTCGTCCCCATCGCGGCGGTGTCGACGTAGCCCTCGACGGCGGGCGTGCCCGCGCCGGCGACCGAGCGCACCGTGCCGAACCCTGCCGGTTCGTCGGTGCGGCCGAGCAGCATGGCCGCACCGCAGGTGGCGTAGGGAAAATCGTCGGTCGAGGCATGCCGCGAGAGCGACGGGTGGGTGTCGCCGGAAACGATCAGCACGTACTCCGCGCTGCCGGTCTCGAGGATCGAGGTGGCCACCCGGACGGCCTCCAGCACCCCGGTCGCGCCGTTCATCAGGTCGAAGGCGAACGTCCTCGGATCGTGCGTGGCGTACTCCAGGCCGATGCCGGCTTCCTTCTGGATCAGCGCCGCCACGGCGGGCTCCACGGTGTTGGAGTCGCGGAAGACGCCGGTGTTGATCAGCACGCCGACCTGGTCAGGGCGGACGCCCGCGCGTTCGAGGCACAGCCGGGCGGCCCGGCCACTGTGGGCGACGATGCTCGCGGTGTCGCCGCCGCGGCTGATCGCGGTGGATGTGATGCGCACGCTCATGACTCGACCTAGACCTTCAGCGATGAGATGGTGGTGGACAGGAATCCGGTGACGATGCCGGAGGCGGCGGGGATCATCAGCAGCTTCGACCCCGCCGGAATCGCCTGCTCCTGCAACGCGTCGTGCAGCACCACGAAATGCGAGGTGGTCGAGGTGTTGCCGTACTTCTCGACGACCCGCAGGTCCGGCGGCATCGGACTGCCGAATTCGCGCTCGCAGATGGCGTTCATCCACGGGATCGCCGCCGCGCCGAACTGGTGGTGGATCACGTAGTCGAACTTCTCGTCCGCGAAGGTGCGGCCCTGGGCATCGAGGTAATTGCGGTGGCTGTCGGGGCCGAGCCGGAACCGGTCCTCGTTGTGCATCTGCCGGTTGTCGGTGTAGAGCGCGATGCCCTGACTGCGATCGCTGGGCATGCCCAGGCACAGCTGGGCGTACTCCGCGGCGGTCATCAGGTCGACGTAGTGGATGATGTCGCGGTCGTCGACCGCCTCGTCCAACACGACCGCGCAGCCGGAGTCGCCGACCGACAGCGAAGCGAACTGCAGGTCGTACTTCTCCGAGATCTCCGCGACCGCGGTGTCGGCGATGGGCGTGATCGCCTCACCGCTGACGACCAAGCCGTTGCGAACCGCACCCGAACGGATCATCCGGTCGAGAATGTATGTGCCGGTGAGCATTCCGGCGCAGGCGTTGGAGACATCGAAGGTGATGGCGCGGGCTGCCCCGAGTCGGCGCGCGAGCGCTCCGGCGAACGAGGGCTCCATGTACATCCGGGTGCCGTACCGGCTGCGGGTGATCGAGGCCGAGATGACGACATCGATCTCCCCGGCCTCGTATCGGGAACGCGACAGGCAGTCCTCGGCGGCCTTGGTGGCCAGCGTGAAGGAATCCTCGTACGCCTGCGGGTCTTTCGAATGCACACGGCGTTCCTTGACCCCGGTGATCTTCTCCAGGTCGAACGACGGAGGCGCGGCCAGCCGGGACAGCAACTCCTCGGTGGTGAGGATGTCGGAGGGCAGATACGCGCCGATGGATTCGAAACGAGAATGCGACATGGGGCGCTCCAGCGGTGAGAAGGACGACGGCTCCGAGATCGTCACGATCGACGGCGCGACGGACATTACCGGACAGTAACCAGCGCTGTGCTGCGCAAATCGGTGAGCGTGGCGTTGTTCACACAATGCGCGCGACTCACAGTCGTGAGTTGTCATCAACCGGCGACCACTCCGCTATAGCCAGAACCTATCCGCTTGCGCGGCTGAGTACTTGCGCGTTCTGCCTGGAATGCGGCGTTTACCTCCGAGTGCCCGAGCGGGGCGTCGGCGGGCGGGTGGCTGGGCCGGAGGCCGATCGGTTAACGACCGGCGAGGGTGAATTCCGGGGACGCGGAGGGCCGGCGACGCAGAGGCGCGCGACAACTGTTGACCTTGACCCGAGGTCAATGTTCAAGCTCATCGCATGATCACATCGACATCCGGCAACTCGACCCCGTCCACCTGGTCCGGCATGGTGCCGGTCGACGACACGGCGTTGGCCGTGACCGACACCGGTGGCCCCGGCCGACCCCTCGTCTACTTGAACGGCTCCTACGCCGACCGGTCGCCGTGGCGGCCGCTGATCGGTGAACTCGGCGACGACTACCGGCACATCACCTTCGACGAACGGGCCCGAGGCAAGTCGAAGCGGTCGGCCGACTATTCCTTCGAGGCGTGCCTACGCGACATCGACGCCGTCCTCGCGGCCACCGGTGTGGAGCGTCCCCTGCTCGTCGGCTGGTCCTACGGCGCGCTGCTCGCGGTGCACTGGGCCGATCGAAACCCGGACCGCGTCGCCGGGGTGGTGTCCGTGGACGGCGCCATGCCGTACGGTCTGACAGGTGAGGAAGGCGAGGCACGAATCCGAAAGCTGTTCCACCGCATGAGGTTCCTGCTTCCCCTCGCGCGTCCGATGGGCCTGGCCGCGCGGATGAGCGCCGACCAGCACGCCGAGGTCAATATCGAGGCCAATCGGTTGCACGCCGCCCTTGCACCGGTCCTCCAGCGCGCCGACTACCCCGTGCGCTACGTTCTCGCGACGGGCGCCAACCTCGGTGGCGGCGAAGAAGAGATGGAGGCGGTGCGCGCGTCTCTGGATCCGGTGCTCGCGGTCAACCCGAATCTGCGGGTCAGCGCGAAGGTCGCGAGCAACCACTCGCACATCCTCCGCAAGGACTTCCGGGCCGTGGCCGACGCGGTGCGCGAGCTCGCCGCCCTCGGCGAGCGAAAGGCGATCTGAGGAGATGCGCATCGGCGTCACGATCGGGCAGGCGGCGGCATTCGCCGGCGTCACCGTCAAGACCGTGCGGCACTACCACAAGCACGGATTGCTCGACGAACCCCCGCGCGACAGCAGCGGCTACCGGCGATACCGATCGGCCGACCTGTCCCGGCTGGTGCAGATCCGTACCTTGGCCGCGGCGGGAGTGCCGTTGGCCGAGATCGGGCCGCTGCTCGAGGCCGACGCGACGCTGTTCGCCGCCGCAATCGACGACGTCGAACGCCAACTCACCGAACGGATCGAGGACCTGCTCGCCCGGCGGGCCACCCTGCGGCGGCTGGCGGCCGGCGACCGGGCCCTGCTGCCGGAACGCGTCGTGGCATTGCTGAAGCGAATGCCCGAGCTGGGCCTGACTCCGGACCAGGTGGCGGCCGTGCGGGAAGGGCTGGTACTGGCCAAAGCGCTTGTCCCCGAGGGATTCGAACAGTACCTCGACGATCTCGAACTCGCGCTCGACGACCCGCGCTTCGTCGCTCTGAACAAACGCGCCCTGGAAGCCGCGGCCTGGAAGCCGGACGACCCTCGCCTACCCGAACTCGCCGCTGACATGGCCGGAACCTATCTCGCGAACCCGGCGCTGCTGAAGGTGGTGACCGCCTTTCAGGCCCGCACCGAGACCGGAACCCGCTACCGGTTGATCCGGGATTACGCCGAGGAGCGGGATTCGGCCACGGCCCGGCTCACCGCGCTGGTGGAAGTCGAGCTGCGGGCCGCGGGGATCGTGATTCCGGGGCCGGATTCCGACTGACCTCCCATTAGATCCACGCGGCCTGCGGCGAAATCAGCGGCAGGCCGCGCCCGCGCAGGTGGCCAACTCGTTCAACCGCCGGTCGAGCTGGGCCACCAGGTCCGCGTTGGCGGCGCGGCCTTCGGGGGTCTTGACGAGATTGGTGAGCTGATAGGGATCCACCTCCAGGTCGTAGAGCTCGTATTCGCGCTCGGGGAGCGGACGCTCCCGCTCGTACCAGCGCACGTACAGGTAGCGCTGGTTGCGGATGCCGACCCAGGACGGCATGTCCAGGATGTATTGCAGCGGAGTGTCCGTGCCGGGAATCTGCTCCTGCGCGATGCCGAACCGCCCGCCGTAGCCCGCGCCACCGTACTCGGCGGCGAAATCGGTTCGCCACGAGGCGTTCTCGCCGCGCAGCACGGGGGTGAGCGAGCGGCCGTCCATCCGATCCGTCCCGCCGATCCCGGCCCAGTCCAGGATGGTGGGTGCCAGATCGATCGACAGTGCCATGGCGTCGGAGCGCCCGCGCGCGATACCCGGCCCCGCGATCGCGAACGGCACCCGCATGGATTCCTCGTAGGGCGCCATCTTCTGGGTGAGGCGATGCGCGCCGAGGCTGTAGCCGTTGTCGGAGGTGAAGATCAGGTAGGTGTTGTCGAGCTCGCCGGTCTCGGCGAGGGTCGCCACGATGCTCGCCACCATCTCGTCGAGTGACTTCAGCGCGCCCAGTCGGTTGGTGTAGTCGACGTCGTTGGTGGCCTCGATCGTCGCGGCTCGGGGGAGTGCGGTGTCGATCAGCCAGGTGGGTTTGTCGGAGACGTCGGCCTCCTGGTAGTTCGGCGAGCGAGGTGCGGCGGTGGGCACGGTTTCGGCCATGTGGCGCGGTGCGGGCGGAATCGGGAAATGCGGTGCGGTCGATGCCGCGTACCAGAAGAACGGCTGCCTGGATGCGGCCGATTCGGTGATGAAGCGCCGGGATTTCTCGGCGACGACATCGGTCTGGTAATCCTGTGGCGCCACACCGTATTTCACGAAGCGGCCGTTCTCGTTGAGGGTGTAGTTGTATCCGGCGTACAGGAAGTTGTCGACGCCGGCGTTCCAGTCGTCCCAGCCGGGCGGGATGTGACCGGGGTCGTCCTCGAGACCGTTGAGGTATTTACCCGCCATCCCGGTCCGGTATCCGCTGTCGCGCAGGGCGGTGACGAAGGTGCGCGACTCGTTGCCGTTGGCGCGGAATGTCTCGAATCCGCCGACGGGGCCCGCGTTGGTCAGCACCCCGGTGTTGTGACCGTAGTTGCCGGTCAGGATGGAGGATCGGGCCGCGCAGCAGATCGGCAGCGGCGCGAATCCCTCGGCGAATTCGACACCGCGGTCCCTGATCAGCTCGGCGGTGCGCGGCATGGCTTCCCACACCGGAGTGGTCACCGCGTCGAGGTCGTCGGCGAGGATCATCACCACATTGGGGCGATCGTCCTCCAGTGCCGACGCGGCGGAAACACACATCGTGGAGGCGGAGGCGACTACCAGGGATACGGTCAGCGCCCGTCGCGCTGTTCGCACGGTGAACATCTCGAACTCCTCTGGACTCGACAAGCTTCGGCGCGGTTCTTGATCGTCGTAGCCTAGAGGTCTGCTGCGGCGCGACGCTGTCGACGGGGCCGTGTGCATGGCATCCGGTCCACGGCAGCGGCTCGCCACCGCGTCTATCTCTCGGCGATCTCGCGCAGGTGCTCGAATCCGGCGGCGGCCGCCATCTCCGGCAGCCGGATGATCCGGCCGCCCCGGCCCCAGCGCCCGTCGGGCACTTCGTCGAAGGTGACCGACGTGACCAACCGTCTGCCGCCGAGATCGGTGGCGGTATCGCGAGCGGCGCGTTCGAGGTCTGCGGCGAATCGATCGCGACGAACCGGATCGAGTACCCCCTCGCCGACGGTGAAGTCGACGAGCACCAGCGCCACCAGCTCATCGGCCTTCAGGCCGCCGCAGTAGGTACGGCCGGGTGGGATCTCGTCGTGGAAGGCCACCGCCTTCAGCCTCGCTTGCGGTGTGTCCGGGATGGATTCGGCGCGCCAGCTCGCTTCGGTGAGCCGGGCGACCAGGGTGTCGACAGCGGAGTCGGAAAAGGCGCCGGCCGATGTCCGGATGTGCAGAAAGGGCATGCCGATCACGCTACGAACGCCGCACGTTCCACAGAAGTGGCTATATCGACAATAAATTGTCTATTCTCGCCACATGCTCGCGATCGATCTGCTGGTGTTGCCGGGCTCGGGACCGGTCGGCGTGGCGACCACGGTGGATCTCGCGGAGGCGCTCACCCGGAGCCGCACCGACGGAAGCCGGTCCGTCGACGTGCGGGTGGTGGGTGGTGACGGTGGCGCGGTGGCGCTGCGCGGTGGGATGTCGATACCGGCGATCCCGCTCGCGGAGACCGGATCAGCACGGCCGTGGGTGGTGATCCCCGGCATCGGAGTGTCCGGTGCGACCGAGGTCGAGCGACGATTGACCGATCACGAGGTGCGCGCTGCCGCGAAGTGGGTCGCTTCCGGAGCCCGTGGCGGGTCCCGGATCGCCGCGTCCTGCACCGGCACGTTCCTCGCGGCCGAGGCGGGCGTGCTGAGCGATCGCACCGTCACCACGACCTGGTGGCTGGCCGGAGTGTTCGCCGCACGCTATCCGCGCTGCCGGGTCGACGCCGATCGGATGCTGGTTCGCGACGGTCCGGTGCTGACCGCGGGCGCAGCCCTGGGGCACGTCGATCTGTTGCTGGCGCTCATCGAGGAAGAGTTCGGTTCGACGACAGCCCACGCGGTTTCATCGAGAATCGCTGTGGCGCCGCGCATCTCGCAGACACCGTTTCGGCGCAGCACGGTCTACCGCGAGCTGGACCCGGACCTGGTGACCGTCGAACGATATGTGCTGGACCATCTCGATCAGCCGATCCGTCTCGCCGAACTGGCGGCTGCCGCGCGGCTGTCCTCGCGCACGCTCACCCGACGGGTGCAGGGCGCCACCGGTCTGTCGCCCATCCAGTTCGTTCAGCGCATCCGAGTGGAGACCGCGCTGGACCTGTTGCGTGACCCGCACCGCAGCGTCACCGAGGTCGCCCACGCCGTCGGACTGGCCGACGCATCGACTCTGCATCGACTACTGCGTCGCACGACCGGTCAGCCACCCGGGTGGTTCCGGAACGGCGCCGCGGGTTGACCCCGGCGCGGCTCAGCGCTGGCGCCAGCTGAGCGGACCCGGCAGGTCCACGCTGTTCTTCTTGGTGCGGGAATTCCACGACCAGGGGCCGATCTTGATACCCCAGGAGGACAGGCCCTGCTGGGTGAAGTTGAACTTCAGCGGTCCGAAGGATTTGCGCTGACGGAATCTGATGGGCATGTGCGTCCTCCCTGATCTGTCGCCAGGGTAACCGATTCCGTTCTGTCTCAATCGCTTCACAGCGGAGAAGTAATGAGCGGCACCACGCGCTTCCTGCCGGCAGCAACCGGCCGAGGCCCACGACCAGACAGGGCAGCCGGGGCACCCGGTTTGGGCGCACCCGCTCCGGGCACCACTCGATCAGCGCGGGACGAACCGACCCGCGGTCGACCGAGAGAATGCATGCGAGCGAGGCGAACCGACGTGGCGACAGAACGCAATGAGCCGGGCGTGCCCGGTGACACAGCTGCCGAACCAGCGACAAGACGCGATACTTCCGCCACGACGGGCCTGGCGCGCACCGCTGGAGCCGAACCCGGCGCCGATCCGTCCGCGCCCGAGAGTCCGGCCGATCTGTCGAAGCCCTCGCTGGTCGCGACGGTGAAGCGCTCGGCGAAGCAGTTCCGGAGCGACAATCTCACCGACCTGGCGGCCGCGCTCACCTACTACGCCGTACTGGCGATCGTGCCCGGTCTCATTGTGCTGTTCTCGCTGCTCGGTCTGCTGGGACCGAGCGCCGCCGACGAGCTGGCGAGACAGGCCGAACAGCTCGCGCCGGGTTCGAGCGCCGATTTCGTGCACACGCTCATCACCCAGGCGCAGGAGAATCAGCGCAGCGCCGGGCTCGGTGCGATCCTCGGCCTCGCGGTCGCGCTGTGGTCGGCCTCGGGCTTCGTCGCGGCGTTCATGCGCGCGTCGAACGTCGTCTACGGGATCCCGGAGGGCAGGCCGATCTGGAAGACCGCGCCCATCCGGCTCGGCGTCACTCTCGTTTCGGTGCTCCTGCTGGTCGTCAGCGCGGTCATCGTGGTGGCCAGCGGGCCGGTCGCCCAGCAACTCGGCGACCTTCTCGGCGTCGGGGACACCGCTGTGACCATCTGGAACATCGCCAAGTGGCCGGTGCTGTTCGTCGTCGTGACGGTGCTGCTCGCCATCCTGTTCTGGGCCAGCCCGAACGCCGAGCAGGGCGGCGTGAAATGGATCAGTCCCGGCGGCGTCGTCGCGGTGGTCATCTGGGTGCTCATATCGGCGCTGTTCGCCGTCTACATCGCCAACTTCTCCTCCTACGACGAGACCTACGGCTCGCTCGCCGGGGTCGTGATCTTCCTGGTGTGGTTGTGGCTGACCAATATCGCGCTGCTGCTCGGTGCCGAGATCAATGCCGAACTCGACCACGCCAGAGCCATCGCGGCCGGCCTGCCCGATAATGTCGAGCCCTTCGCCGAACCGCGCGACACCCGCACGTTCGACGAGTCGGAGAAGGAGGCGGTCAGGTCCGCCCAGTCCCTCCGACGTGACTGAATGCCCGCGAATCCGGCCTGCGTCCGCGCGGTGCTCCGTCCGTAGCCGACGGCGGCGCTGAGGCGGCGACGGTGACCTGGTCGCCGGCCGCTCGCGGGAATGCTTCAGGATGGGCGCATGGCGATCCAGGTACCGACTGTCGAACAGATCCGTGAGCTTCCCGCCGTGCTGACCACGGAGGTGACCGATCGCGAGATCGACGCCAACGGTCACATGAATGTGGTCCACTACCTGTCGAACAACATCCACGCCGCCGATATCCTGCTGCGCGCGCTCGGCGTCGACGACAACTATCGCGGCGAGCGCCGGGTCGGCTTGTTCACCACCGAGCACCACATCGCCTACCACAGCGAACTGCGCGAGGGCGACTCGCTGTCGGTGCACGTGCGCATTCTCGACCGCGGTGAGAAGGCCGTGCACATGATGACCTTTCTCGTGGATCGGGGGCGGGAACGCCTGTCCAACACCCTCGAAATCCTGCTGGTCCATGTCGATCTCGACACCCGGCGGGCCGCGCCGATCCCGGACGATCTGGCGATCGGGCTCGACGAGCTGATCGCGGCCTCGGGGAAGTTGAGCTGGGAAGCGCCGACCTGCGGGGTGATGGGCATCCGTCGCTAGGATCACCCCATGCCGATCGAAGTGGATCTGTCCACCGACGAACTCCTGTCGACCACCCGCACCGTGCGCAAACGCCTCGACCTGGACCGCCCGGTTCCGGTCGAGATCGTCCGGGAATGTCTCGAGCTGGCGGTGCAGGCGCCGAGCGGGTCGAACAGTCAGGGCTGGCACTGGGTCGTGGTCACCGATGCCGAGAAGCGCAGGCAACTCGGTGAGTTGTACCGGCGAGGATTCGAGGCGTACGCGGCGGCGCCGGAGTACCTCGGCAAGCGCTCCACCGGCGACCCCGAGGCCGACGCGGTCGGGCAGCGGGTCGCCAGTTCGGCCGAGTACCTGGCCGAGCGGATGGGCCAGGTGCCGGTCCTGCTGATCCCCTGCCTGTCCAACCGCGTCGACAACGCCGCGAGCGCCCACAGCGCCTCGTACTGGGGCTCGCTGTTCCCCGCGGTGTGGAGCTTCTGTCTGGCCGCCCGCTCGCGTGGGCTCGGAACCGCCTGGACCACACTGCATCTGAGCTACGAACGGGAAGCCGCCGACATTCTCGGCATCCCGTACGAGAAGGTGTCGCAGGGCGCGATGCTGCCGGTCGCCTACACCAAGGGCACCGCCTTCAAGCCCGCGCCGCGCAAGAGCTTGGACCCCATCGTGCATGTCGACGGCTGGTGACGACCACCATCGAGTTGCTTCCGCGCTCGGCCGGGGCGACCGAGCCCTGTGCTCGCGAAGTGCTGAAACCTTTGCGACGCAAGGATATCGGCCGATCCGCTTTCACCGAGAGCAGAACGTGTCACTCCGAAAAGCGATTACCGTGTGACAGATGATCATCGAATACATCCGATACCGGATATCGGAGCAGGACGCTGCCGAGTTCGAAGCCGCCTACGGGCGTGCCGCTCGATCGCTGGCGGCGGCGCCGCAATGCGTCGACTACGAGTTGTCGCGATGTGTCGACGAGCCCGAGTGCTACATCTTGCGGATCACCTGGACTTCGGCCGAGGATCACCTGAAGGGATTCCGCGGTGGAGAGCATTTCGCGGCGTTCTTCGCCGAGATCAAGCCGTATGTGCGCCAGATCGAGGAGATGCGGCACTACGAACGCACCGTGGTCCGGGGAACGGGTTCCTCGGTGCCCAGCATGTACGAATGGCTGGGCGGCACCGAGGCGTTGGAGCGGCTGACCGAAGTCTTCTACACGCATGTGCTGGCCGACGACCTGCTCGGGACGCTGTTCGCCGGGATGGACCCCGACCATCCCCGATATGTGGCCATGTGGCTGGCCGAAGTGTTCGGCGGCCCCACGCGCTACACCGATGAGCGCGGCGGCTACAACCACATGCTGGCTCACCATCTCGGCAAAGCCATCACCGAGCCCCAGCGCCGTCGTTGGGTGTCGCTGCTGTTGGACTCCGCCGACGAGGTCGGCCTGCCCGCCGACCCGGAGTTCCGTGCCGCGTTCATCGGCTACATCGAGTGGGGTACTCGGATCGCGTTGGCCAACTCGCAGCCCGACGCCGAGCCGCCGTCGCAGCTCCCGACTCCACGCTGGGGTTGGGGCGTCGCCCCGCCGTACACCCCCTCCTGATCGAACGGGCAGCACGCCGGGTTGCCGGACCGATGAGCAGGGCCTCGCGGGTCGGCTCGCCAGCTTCCGCCACTGCGCGGCCGGGTCGGGCACGAGGCGGCGTGCCGCCAGGTCCAGCAGGCCGCTGACATGGCTGACCGTCGCGGCCACCTCCCCGTCGTCGGCGCGGGTCAGGGCCCCGCCGCGAGCACCTTCTCCACCGAGATACCCACGGCCCGGACGCACGCGAACCGGGAGTGGTCGGCGTACTGGTGATAGGCCGCTCCGGTGACATGGCCTTGCAGGTCCAGATCCGAGACCCGGACCTCGATGTGGTTGGTGAACGCCATGGGGCGATCATGCCGGAAGCCACCGACACCAACAGTTTTCGATCAGGGACGCGCGGGGTGCACCGTGTCGTAGAGGTCCTCTAGCCCGACGAGCAGTACATCAGAGTCTTGTTCGGCGCGCGTTCGGAGAGACTCGCTGAAGCCGGCTCCGCCGAAGCATGCGAGGTGGCAACTCGAAACGTCGACGCCGTTCGCGGACAGCAGGTCTCGCGCCCGAGCCAGCCGCTCCAGATGATTCACGCCCATGGTCACACCCCATTTGGCTTCTCCCAGTAACGCGACCGAGGCTTTCCGGCCTCCGTTGCCCGGTTGTGTCACCGTCACATCGATCTGAATTCGGCTACGTTCTGCTGAATCCGTGATCGCCCCGCAGCCGACATCGCCGAGCGCCGCATCCGGGCCGAGGATGTCGATGCCCTCGCCGAGTATGAACTGCCGGCAGATCACCTCGAAGTGTGGGCCCACGACCTGGGCTGCGAAGCGCTCCCCGGAACGGGCCCACACCTGCTGGGCTTGGCCGCTCTCCAAACGAGGCCAAGACGGGCGCATGATGGCCTCATAGAAGGTGATCAGCGGCTCGGCGATGCGGTAGACCGATCTGCCCGCTCGGAATACATCCGGCTCTCGGACGAGTAGATGACAATCTTCGAGCACCGCGAGTGGATGGGAGATGTCCACCGATTTGCGTCCTATGTACCCCGCTATCCCCCCGCGTGTGTTATTCCCTTGCGCCACGGCGGCCAGGACGGAGTGGTACAGCGCGGTGTCCCGGATCTCGGCTTCCTCGGCCAGCAGATACCGAGCCTCACGGAACAGTGGACTGAGCGGGGACAGGACAGTGCGACAGATCCAGGGATCGAAGTCGGCGGCAGACAGCGGCACGTCGTCAGCCAGGAATTGGCGGCGATAGGCGGGAGTTCCGCCGAGGACGGCATGCAGCCGCACTGCCAGTGCGGGGTCGTGCGCGACTCCCCAGAAATCGGCGGCCTCTCGGTATCCGAAAGGCCGGACCACAAGTTCCAGTTGGGCCCGTCCCCGCAACGGCGCATTGCCGGCGAGCAACCCGCCCATCACCGACATGGCCGACCCGCAGAGGAGCATGCGCACGCCGCTCGGTTCGTGCTGATAGCGGTCGATTTCTCGTTGAATGAGGGAGGGCAGTTCGGGCACCGCCTTGACCAGGTAGGGGAACTCGTCGATCACCATCAGGGTTGGCTTCTCGGCTCGGCTGTCGGCGCCGAGGCCGAAGACATAAGTGATGGCGTGGTCCCAGTTATCGAAGGCGATCGGCGCACCGGCGCCCGTGAACTCCGACAGCGCCGCTCCGAACTGCCGCAGCGACTCCGCCCCAGTTGCGGTGGTGGCACCGAAATAGAACCCACCGAGCCGTTCGACAAGGGCGCGAAGGAGATAGGTCTTCCCCATGCGTCGGCGCCCACTGATGATGCCCAGCTGCCCAATGCGCTCGGGTCGGGTCGCGAAGGCGACGAGGCCGTTCCATTCCGCGACACGGCCGAAGAGATGCTCTGGTTTGGCGACCACGGGACACCTTCCAAGAAGCTAGGATCGTACTTCTAAGGACTATACTCCTAACTGTAGGTATGGCCTGCGGCAGCTGCCCGGCGAACGACGTCTACGCGCTGACGCGCTACGACGTCATCCGTGGTGCGCTGGGGGCAGGCGGCGACGCAGGTCATCGGGCCGATAAATCAGCGCACCGCG
Organism: Nocardia higoensis; assembly: GCF_015477835.1. Taxonomy (NCBI): domain Bacteria; kingdom Bacillati; phylum Actinomycetota; class Actinomycetes; order Mycobacteriales; family Nocardiaceae; genus Nocardia; species Nocardia higoensis. Next base: position 852,924 of record NZ_JADLQN010000001.1, read on the forward strand.
GAGAATTTCCCAATCGCCGGGGAGCTCTACCAGTGGCGCTCCACGGTGACCGCCGAGGATCTGACGCCGGGCTCGGTCGGCCGATCTGTGGTGGATGTCGAGGTCAGGACCCGAGGCAGCCGCCCCCTGGCAATGTCGATGACCGCGGCGCCGGTCACCACGAATCGATCAGCGCGGGATCGTGTTCTCGGCGCCGCCACTGCTCGGTGAGGCGTCCGAGTCGCTCCTGGGCGGCGATGCCGCGCACACCTGCGATCTTCCCGCCCCGCATCTCCAGGATCACGACTCCCGCCACCCGGTCGTCGAGCCAGACGAGCACGGCCGGGCAGCCGTTCACCACGGCGGCATGAATCGACGGCGAGCCACCGGCGAGTCTGCGCTTGGCCGGTGTCGGCTTGAATCCGGCCCGCATCGCACGGGCGATGCGCTCCGGGGTAGGGAACCGGATCATCTTTCCGATGCGCCCGAACCCGGCGCCGTCGGAGATGCCGGTCGCGTCGTCGGTCAGCAGCGCGACCAGCCGCTCGGTGCGGCCCGACGATGCGGCCTCGACGAACGCCGCGGCGATGCGCCGCGCGGAGGCACGATCGTCATAGGTGTCGTTGCGAGCAGCGGTGATTCGACGCCGAGCGCGGTGCAGGTGTTGCTGACTTCCCGATTCGGTGATGCCGAGAATCTCCGCTATCTCGCCATGGCTGTAGGCGAAGGCTTCGCGCAACACATATACCGCCCGTTCCATCGGTGACAGTTGCTCCATGAAGGTCAGCACCGCCAGGGTCACCGATTCGCGCTGCTCGACGGTGTCGGCCGGGCCGAGCATAGGGTCACCGTCGAGCAGCGGTTCGGGCATCCAGGCGCCGACCGACCGTTCGTGCCGTGTCTTCGCCGAACGAAGCCGGTCGAGCGACAGGTTGGTGACGATTGTGGTCAGCCACGCCTCGGGCACCTCGACGCGCTCCCGGTCGGCGGCCTGCCACCGCAGGAACGCGTCCTGTACCGCGTCCTCGGCATCGGCGGCCGAACCGAGCAGGCGGTAGGCGAGCGCGGCCAGCCGATGGCGGCTGGCCTCGAAACACGCCACGGCGGCAGTGTCCATGAGCACGACCCTATCCGGCGACCAGTTCGGTCGAGCGCGCCCGGCCGATGGCCGCGCGATACCGGTGGCTCGGCTTGCCGAAGGTCGGGTGGCTGATGGCCCAGCCGCTGGTCGCGATGATGGCCGCCTTGACTCGGGCTGCCGAGCGGCCGCAGAGAGCGCCGGGCTTCGAGCGGGCGTCGCCGTCGACCAGCTGGAAAATCGCGTCTTTGCGGCCGAGGCTGATGTGGTTGCCGAAGTAGCTCAGCGCGTTCGTCTTGATCGTGCGCCCGGTCCGATCCCCGATGATCGCGATTGTCGCTTGCAGACCGGTGAATCCCGCGGACGCGCAGGACATCGGCAACGGCCGGCCGTTGTCGCCGATGACGAAGGCGCTGTCACCGGCCACGTAGACATCCGGATGGGACACCGACCGCATCTGACGGTCGACCTCGATCTGGCCGTTGGCCACCACCTCGAGCCCACCGGCCGCGGCGATCGAGGGAACGGCGAAGCCCGCGGCCCATACGGTCGCATCGGAGGCGAAAGCGGTGCCGTCGGCGGCGACAGCCGACGCCTGTTCCACCCGCTCGATGGCGGTGTGTTCGTGGACGGTGATGCCGAACCGGTCGAAGGCCCGCAGCAGGTGGCGGCGAGCTTTCGGGCCCAGCCAGCCGCCCAGCTCGCCGCTGGTGGCGAGGTCGACCCGAAGTCCTGGACGGGATTCGGCGATCTCGGTGGCGGTCTCGATCGCGGTCAGGTTGCCGCCGACCACCAGCACCTTTCCGCCCTCGTCCAGCTCGTCCAGGCGTGCGCGCAGGCGCAGCGCGGCGGGCCGGGCCGCCACGTGGAAAGCGTGCTCGTCGACGCCGGGAACGCCGTGGCCGGCGGCGGTGCTGCCCAGCGTGTAGAGCAGGGTGTCGTAGGCGAGCTCGTCGGTGCCCTCACCGTCGGCGACGGTGACCGTCCGGCGGTCGGGGTCGACGGCGAGCACCCGCGCCAGTCGCAGCCGGACGCCGGTGCCCGCGAACACCTCCGTCAGCGGCCGTCGCGGGAGATCCTGCCCGGCGGCGAGCTGATGCAGGCGCAGCCGCTCCACGAAATCTGGCTCGGCGTTGACGACGGTGATCTCGAAGTCGTCGGAGTGCAGGTGACGGGCCAGGTATCCGGCGGAGAAGGCTCCGGCGTATCCGGCCCCGAGGACGACGATGCGGTGCTGCATGGTTGGCTCCTGTCTGTTCGCGTGCTCCTTGAACGAGACAGCCACCAGGTTCATGACAGCACCGGCAGTGATGTCGATCACTGCCGCGGCGGGTGGCCCCGGCACCGGTGCGGCCGGTCGGCGGCGTTGCGGAGTCACTGCCGGTCGGATCCGAGCAGCTCGAACAGGCTGGAGAAGCCCTGATCACCGTGGCCGTCGGCAATGCGTTTGTCCATCAGATCGCGCACCTCGCGCATTCGCACCGCCTCCACGCCCAGGGATTCTCGGTGTTCGACGAGGTCGCCCATCAGCGCGGCCTGCACCGACAGCGGCCCGAGATCCGGCGGGTATGTGCGGTCGCGGACGGCTTCCCCGATGGCCGTCAGCAACGGCGGATAGCCGGTGAGGGAATCGGCGAAGCGGGCCGCGAATTCCACCACGTCGACCCCTTCCTCGCGCACCAACCGCAACGTGTGCAGGAAGCCGAGGAGGATTTCGTACCCCATCGCCACCTGGGCCATGAACTCGACGGACGCCAGCCCGGCGTCGGCGCCGTAATAGGTGGGGGTGCCCAACTCCCGCAACGTTGCCTCGTGGGTGTCGAAGACGGTCCGGGATCCGCTGTAGGAGAACATCACATGGCCCGAACCCAGGTCCGGCGGATCCCCCATCACCCCGCCGTCCAGGTACTCGGCACCATGCTCGGTGGCCCACTGCTGGATCGCGCGTGCCCGGCTCGGAGAGCCGCTGGTGACGTTCACCAATGCCTTGCCCGATATGGCGTCACCGACGGTGGCGAGCACGTCCTCGACCGCGTCGTAGTCCAGGACGCAGAGCACGACCAGCGGGCCGGCCGCGACCGCCGCCGCGGCTGTCTCGGTCGCTACGGCGCCGGCCTCGGCCAGCGGTGCGCTCTTGCTCCGCGTGCGGTTCCAGACCGTCGTGGGATGGCCGCGGTCCAGGAAGATCCGGGCGATCGCGGATCCCATGGCACCGAGGCCGAGCACGGTCACGGGAGTCGATGCGGGGTCGGACGTCGTTTCGATGATCATGGGAGTGGACGGTAGAACCTCGAGTGAGCTCGAGGTCAAACGCCGCGGTTCACCGGGATTCCCTGGCCGCGTGGAACTCTCGCGCGGCCTGCTCGTGGTCGACGATGCGGGCCGGATAGCCGTGCGTGGCGTCCGAGTCCAGCCGCCAGGGGGTGTGGATGTCACCACCCTGGACATGCGCGAGTTCGGGGATCCATCGGCGGACGTACGCACCGTCGGGGTCGTAGCGCTCGGCCTGCCGGAGCGGGTTGAGCACCCGGTTGGGTCTGGTGTCGGCTCCGGTGCCCGCCACCCACTGCCAGTTCAGTTGATTGTTGGCGATGTCGCCGTCGACCAGATGGTCGAGGAAGTGCTGCGCGCCCAGGCGCCAGTCCACATACAGGGTCTTGGTCAAGAAGCTCGCGGTGATCAGCCTGGCGCGGTTGTGCATCCACCCCTGGGCGGCGAGCTGGCGCATGCCCGCGTCGACGATCGGGTAGCCGGTGCGTCCCTCCCGCCACGCCGTCAGCAGTGCGTGGTCCTCGCGCCAGCGATCGTGGCGGGAGCGATAGTCGCGGTGGGTGATCCAGGGGCGCACCGCCAACATCTGGTGGTGGAAGTCGCGCCAGGCCAGCTGGCGGACGAATGCGGCACCGCCGGGGGTCGACAGATCGGATCGGTGCACCAATTCGGCGGCGGAGATACAGCCGAAATGCAGATACGGCGAAAGCCGCGAGGTCGCGTCGGCCGCGAGATCGTCGTTGCGGTCGGCGTAGGCGCCGATGCCGTCACCGAACCATTTCTCGGCGGTTCGCCGCCCGGCCGATTCGCCGCCGGTCGCCACCTCGGGTGCGGCGGTGCCGACGGTGAGGTCCGATGCCGCGGGCATCGGTTCGAGCCCGACTCCGCGGGGGAGCCGGAGGTGTTCCGGCGCGGCAAGGGGAGCGCGCGCCCGGATCTGCGACCAGCGGCGGTGGTACGGGGTGAAGACGGCGAAATGGTCCTTGCCGCCGCTGGGTACGACCCGTCCGGGCGCGACGACCGTGACGCTGCCCGAATGCACGCGTAGGCGACAATCCCGGCGCCCGAGTTCATCCCGCAGCCGATCCTCGCGGCGACGGCTGTAGCCGCTGACATCCTCGGCGATATGGACCTCGGCGACCGAATACCGCTCGACCAGGCGGCACACCTCCCGCACGGTGTCGCCGCGCCGCAGGACCAGTCGCCCGCCCGCGCGCCGCAATTCCTCGTCCAGGTCGGCCAGCGTCTCGGCCAGGAACGCCGCCTTGTTCGGCGTCAGGTAGCCGGTCGAGCGGATCGCCTCGTCTATGACGAATACCGGCAGCACCTCGGCCTCCCGCGCGGCGGCCGACAGCGCCGGATTGTCGCGCACCCGCAGGTCACGTGTGAACAGCGCCATCGCCACCGCCATGCGCCACCAGCCTTCCGTCCGTGGTCGTCCCCGAATGTGGGCCCCAGCATCCCCTGTCGTCACGCAGATTGTCCGCAACCGAGCCGATCAGCAGAGCTCAACGGTCACCGGGGTTGCGGGGAGTCGTGGCGAGCCGGTCGCCCGCAGAAGGCAGTTCGACCGGGGTCGCCGCTTCGGCGGCGCCGATGATGTTGCGGACCATGCCGCCGAACACGATGCCGTGGAAGGGTGCGATGACCTTCCAGTAGAGGTGCCCGGCCAGACCGCGCGGCTGGAAGATCGCGCGCTGGTGATAGCGAGCGCCGCCCTCGGGTTCGGGCACGACGCCGAGTTCCAGCCATGCCAGCCCGGGCAAACGCATCTCGGCTCGCAGGCGCAGCAAGCGCGGCCGGTCGAGGTACTCGACGCGCCACCAGTCCAGGGCCTCGCCGACGTGCAGGGTGTGTGGATGCTTGCGGCCCCGGCGCAGGCCGACCCCGCCGGTCAGGCGGTCGATCCAGCCGCGCAGCGACCATGCGAGCGGGAACGAGTACCAGCCGTTCTCGCCGCCGATCGATTCGATGACAGCCCAGAGGGTTTCCGGGCTCGCGGAGGTGCGCTTGTCGCGGATGTCTTCGTAGAGCGACCCGCCGGACCAGTCCGGATCGCTAGGTAGTGGATCCGAGGGCGCGCCGCCGATGCCCGCATCCGACCACCGGGTCGGCACCTGCGCATTGCGGACCCGGGCCAGCGCGAGTTCGACGGCCGTCTCGAAGGTGGTCGGCCCGCCTTCGGGCTCGGGGATGTAGGTGTTGATGTCGCGGTCGCCGCACACCACCTCGTGCACCAGCGATTCGATGAGCGGAATCGCCAGTGCGCGCGGCACCGGAGTCACCACGTTGACCCATTGGGCGGACAACCACGGCGTGAGCACCGGGACGGGCAGCACCATGCGCCGCGGCAGCCCGGCCACGATCGCGAACTTCCGCATCATCGACAGGTAGGTCAGCACGTCGGGCCCGCCGATGTCGAACGCCCGGTTGACATCTGCGGGCAGTTCGGCCGCCCGTACCAGGTAGTAGAGGACGTCGCGCACGGCGATGGGCTGGATCCGGTTGTGCACCCAGCGTGGGGTGATCATGGCGGGCAGCCGCTCGGACAGGTAGCGCAGCATCTCGAAGCTGGCCGAACCCGAGCCGATGATGACCGCCGCGCGCAGTTCGGCCGTCGGCACTCCCGATTCCCGGAAGATCTCACCGACCTCGGCGCGCGAGGCCAGATGCCGCGACAACGGGGTCTGTTCCGGAACGATGCCGCCCAGGTAGACGATGCGCCGGACACCGGCCGCTCGGGCCGCCGCGGCGACGATATGGGCGGCGCGCTGGTCGATGCCGGTGAAGTCGCGTTCGGTCAGCGAGTGGACGAGATAGTAGACGACCTCTTGATCGGCGACAGCCGCGCGCACATCGTCTTCGGAGGTGACGTCGCCGCGCACCACCTCGACCTTGTCCAGCCACGGAACCTCGGCCAGCTTGTCCGGCGTCCGGGCCACCACGCGAACCCGGTGACCGGCCGCCACCAACTCCGGCACCAATCGCCCGCCGATGTAGCCGGTGGCTCCGAAGACTACGCATCGCATATCCGATCCCCGTTCTTGTGTGCTGGGCACTTGCCGAGAGCTGGACCGCACCTGCCTGCGACGGCTCCACACCTCGGATACCCATGCGATCGTGCGTGAACATCATGGATTCGATATGGCGCGTACGTGCCGATCCAGCCTCGATCGGGAGTAGTATCCGTCGGGTTCTCTTTCTGTCCCCGCCGCCCTGCCGGAGGGCGATTTTCGCGGTGCCGATATTTCGCGGCGACAACAAGAATCGATTCGCGAGGGAGCCACAGGTGAGTTCATTGTTCGGTAGAGACGCACGAAAGTTGTGGACGACCGGCCGCAGGATCGCCGCGCTCGCGGTGACCTCGGCCGCGGCGACGGCCATCACCTTCACCGTTCCCGCGGGTGCGCAGGCGCAGCCGCTGGCCCCGATCCCAACCCTTGACGTACAGCGTTACCTGGGGGATTGGAACCAGGTCGCGGCCGTGCCGCAGCCGTACAACCTCGCCTGCGCCCGCGACACGGCCGCCAACTACCAGTTGATCGATGCGAGCAATATCCGTGTCGAGAACAGTTGCACCACCTGGACCGGGGGACAGAATCGCATTGTCGGCAATGCCCGGGTCGTCGATCCGGTCAGCAACGCCCAGTTGCACGTCAGCTTTCCCGGGGTGCCGTTCCAGGATTCCCTCGACGGGCCGCCCAATTACATCGTCGCTCACCTCGCCGAGGACTACTCGTGGGCGCTGGTAGGCGATCCGGTGCGCTTTTCCGGATTCGTGCTGTCGCGTTCGACCGCCGTCGACGCGGCGCGGTGGCAGGAGATCAAGAGGGTGGTCGCGGAGCGGGGCTACAACCCGTGCTTCCTGCTGACCTCGCCGACTCCGGGCGGTGCGACCGATATCCGTCCGCTCTGCATGATGTGAGCGGCGGGGGAGGGTTACCGCCCGCCCCGTGGTTCGGTGACCGGTTCGGGTGGCAGGTCCGGTGAATCGACTTCGTCGAGGCGGGCCTGCAGCCGGTCGCATCGAGCGGTCAGGTCGGCGTTGGCGTCCTCCAACTCGAGGATGCGCGCGATGGCGGTCAGGTTGATGCCCTGCTGGTTGAGTGCGGTGATGCGGTGGAGCCTGGCCAGGTCGGCGCCGCTGTAACAGCGAGTTCCGCCCGCGCTTCGAGCCGGAGTGATGAGCCCCCGCGCCTCGTACAGGCGCAGGGTCTGCACCCCCAGGCCGGTGAGTTCGGCGGCCACCGAGATCGCATACACCGGCCGCCCCGCAGCGGGCGTCGCCACACCCTGGTCGCCGGCGTTGCCGTCCTGGTGAACGGGCATGAGGTACTCCTCGCTCCATCCCTGTGTTCGATGCGGATCCATTGCGATCGATCCTTGCGCGAATGCACCTTTCGGTGGTAAAAAATCTATGTCGGCTGACATAGATTAGCTGACACGAAGTACGAAGAGAATGGAACAAGGAGGGGTGGCGACCATGCCGACGCGTACCGATCCGTTCTGCGACTTCGACCGTTCGGCGCAGCAGGTATCCGACGCCGCGGGGTAGCGACGGATCTCCCGCTCGTCCCGTTCGGCCCCGCCGTCGACGAGCAGGGAGCACTGACAGCCCGGCTGCTGAGGCTCGATCCCGACGTCGAGAAGTTGTTCGCCGAGGTCGAGGAGGCCCTGCGAGAAGTCCGGATGCCGCGACGGTGCCCATGCCTGGTCTCGGCCCCGTTGCCGGATACCGGCGCACCGCGGTTTCTCGCCCCGGGAGCCCCCCTGGGCCGGAAGCTCGAGCCGGGCGCCCCGAAGCAGCGCAGCCCTCCGAAACGCCGGGCCGCGCGGACAGGAAGCGACAACGAGAGCGAGGTGACGGCCGCATCGAACAGATGAACCTCTACGCCGCGGGCGAGCCGGGACCGACCGGACCGCCCCCGGCAGACCACACGTAGTCGACTCTCTCCTCCCTCACGCTGTGGGTCCGGGGCGAATTGCCCGGGCCCACAGCGTCTTTCCTCATGAAGGCTGTCCCGACAGCCGTTTCCCGACAACGTCTTCGCCGACGTCACCGACCGTATCGACCGATAGTGGATCACCGAGTACCGATGATGACGACGACAAGCACCTCACCCACCGAACCGACCGCCCTCGACCCCCACCGCGCGTGCCAGCTGACCTGGCAGCACGGACACGTCGCCTGGTTCAACGCCGAGAAGGGTTTCGGCTTCATCGATCCCGACGACGGCGGTGAATCGGTATTCGTCCGCCATACCGCCATCGCCGCTCCCGGATACAAGACCCTCGTCGCCGGACAACCGGTGGTCTTCGCTGTCGCCGACGAGACCGGCGACAAGCCCGAAGCCGCTCGCGTTCTCGTTTATCCGAGCGCCGCGCCGCCACCGGCCGCCACGCCGCGACCGGAGCGCAGGTCGCCACGACTGCAAGAGTGGCTGAAGCGCCGTCACCGCGAGCGCCCGCGCGCCGCGTGATGTGACCATCGGCGAGGAATTCCGACAGAGAGTGAGCGACGCGCGCATTCTCTGATTGCTATCTGTTTGCCTGGAGCGTTCATGGGGGGCTCGCCGACGGTTACGATGCCCCTGTGCCGACAAAGCCGACTACGGGCGCGGAAGCTCGCGGAGCTGATCGAATCGCCGAGGGCGAGTCGCATCGCCGCTGGCTACCGCGCCCGTACGAGGACGGCGGTCAGGTGGTCGCGCTGCTGTTCGTCTGGCTGTCGTTGACCCCGACTCTGCTACCGCGCGGCCCGTTCTTCCAAGGAGTGCTGACGGGTGTCTCCGCCGCCATGGGCTACGGCGTCGGGGTCCTGCTCGCGAAATGGATTCGCGCCCTCCTCCAGCGGGAGATCTCACCGCGCACGCGAACGATCATGCGCAGAACGGTCTGGGTGATCGGCTCGGCCGGAACTCTGGTGATGCTCGTCTGGTTCCGGAGCTGGCAGTCGCAATTGCGAGAGTTGATGGATGCCGCGCCGTTCCCCGGATGGGGTTACCTGCTCACCGTGGCAGTGGCGGCGGTGTTCTTCGTCGGGCTGGTGGCATTGGTGCGAGTGCTCATCCGCACGACAGCGTGGATCGAGGGCAAAGTCAGCCGGGTGGTGCCGCGCCGGGTCTCCGCCTCGGTGATCAGTGTCGTGGCGGTCGTATTGCTGGTGCTGTTCGTCAACGGCGCTGCGGTGCGGGTGATCATGTCCGGGCTCAACGACAGCTTCGCCGCGGTGAATCAGGAGACCAAGGCCGGAGACGACCCTCCGGCCAGTCCGCTGCGCTCGGGTGGACCGGGCTCGTTGGTCAGCTGGGACTCGCTGGGCAGGCAGGGCCGCGCGTTCGTTTCCCGTGGTCCCACCGTGGCGGAACTGTCCGCGTTCAACGGTGGGCGTCCCGCCGTCGAGCCGATCCGCGCCTACGCGGGGCTGGCCAGTGGCGGCGAGACGATCGAGGAGGACGCGCGGCTGGCCGTGCGGGATCTCCAGCGCGCGGGTGGGTTCGACCGGGCCGTGATCGCGGTCGCCACCACCACCGGAACCGGATGGATCAACGAAAGTCTGTCCTCGTCACTGGAATACATGTACAACGGCGACACCGCCATCGTCGGGCTCCAGTACTCCTACCTGCCCAGCTGGCTGTCCTTCCTGGTGGACCGGGAACGGGCGCGGCAGGCCGGTGAAGCTCAGTTCGACGCGGTGTACGACATCTGGAAGGGCTTACCGCCCGAGACCCGCCCGAAGCTTGTCGTGATGGGGGAGAGCCTGGGGTCGTTCGGCGGCGAGAGCGCCTTCGGCGACATCGAGAACGTCGAAACGCGCAGCGACGGCGTGCTGTTCACCGGGCCGCCGAACGCCAACGAGATATGGACCGATGTCACCACCCATCGGGATCCGGGTTCACCGGAGTGGCTGCCGATCTACGAGCGCGGGCAGACCGTGCGATTCGGAGCTCGGGCCCCCGAGGACCTGCCACGGCCCGACGCGCCGTGGGAGCGTCCCCGGATGGTGTACCTGCAACACGCCTCGGACCCGATCGTCTGGTGGTCGCCGGAACTGATTCTGAGCAAGCCCGACTGGCTGCGCGAAGCTCGCGGTTACGACGTCCTCGACAGCACCCGCTGGTATCCGTTCGTGACCTTTCTTCAGGTCACCGCCGATATGGCGTTCTCCACGAGTGTGCCCGACGGCCACGGCCACACCTATGTCGTCGATATCGCGGACGCGTGGAGCGCGATTCTGCCACCCGAAGGCTGGACACCGGCCGACACGGATCGGCTGCGTGAGGTGCTTGCCGGAATCGGCGGTGACGGCTGACGAGCACCACCCGCCGTGGTTGCCGGATCGAAGCTGTTCCCTTATACCACCTGGGTGGAGCACACTGATTGTGCAGTCTTTCGGAATGTGAAGCGGTAACCGGACAGGTCGTCGATCCCCGAAGGAGTTCCTGTGAACGCATATCCGCAGATCGCGGAGCACGGCATCATCGGCGATCTGCAGACCGCGGCTCTGGTGTCCTCTACGGGAACCATCGACTGGTGGTGCGCACCGCGGTTCGATTCGCCCAGTGTCTTCGCCTCCCTGCTCGACAGCGAACGCGGCGGAAGCTGCCGAGTGAGCGCCGACCCAGTGGGAGAGCGGGTCACGATTCGTCAGCTCTACCTCTCCGATACCGCGATCCTGGTCACCCGGTTCATGGCCGAGGAAGGTGTGGGTGAGGTCATCGACTTCATGCACCCGATCGACAGTCCGCATGCCACCGACAGACACCGGCTGATGCGGATCGTCCGGGTCGTGCGGGGGACTCTGCCGTTCACGCTGTCCTGCCGCCCCCGCTTCGACTACGCCCGCGCGGCGCACGCGCTCACGATGCGCGATCCCACCTGGGCGACCTTCGAAGGTCCCGGTATCGACCTGCATCTGCAGGTGGCCGGCCCGCTGCGGCTGGAGCCTGAGAGCAACGACGTCTCGGCACGGTTCACCCTGTCCGAAGGGCAACTGGCGGTGATCGTGCTGAACACTGTGGATCGCGAAAGCCCCCCGCCCACCCCGCCCGAGCCCGAGGCCGCGGTGGCCGAGTTCGAGGACTGCCGGGAGTTCTGGCTGTCGTGGCTGCGCTCCTCCACCTATCGAGGACGGTGGCAGGACATGGTCAACCGATCGGCGATCACCCTGAAGCTGCTGACCTACGCTCCGACCGGGGCGCCGATCGCGGCGGCGACCATGGGGTTGCCCGAGCAGGTCGGTGGCGAGCGCAACTGGGACTACCGGTACACCTGGATCCGCGACGGCTCGCTGTCCGTGCGTGCCATGATCGACCTGGGCTTCACCGAGGAGGCGCGCGCATTCCGGCGATGGCTGCACGACCGGATCGACGCCGGCGGCACCGTCTCCGGCGAGCCATTGCAGATCATGTACCGCATCGACGGCGAACCGCGCCTCGACGAGGAGATCCTGCCCCATCTGGAGGGCTATCGGCGCTCGGGCCCTGTTCGAGTCGGAAATGCGGCCGCCGATCAGATCCAGCTCGACATCTACGGCGAGGTGGCCGACGCGTTGGCTCAGTCGTCCGATATCGGCACCATTTCCGGATGGCTGGCCTTCGCGAAGATGCTCGACTGGCTCACCGAGAACTGGGATCGTCCGGACGAGGGGATATGGGAGACTCGCGGCGGCCGACAGGACTTCACCTACAGCCGGTTGATGACCTGGGTCGCGTTCGAGCGCGGCATCACCCTCGCCCTCGAACACTCCAGACCGGCCGACATCGCCCGGTGGCGGAAAGCCCGAGACGAGGTGTTCACGCAGATCATCGAGCGGGGCTGGAGCACGAAGCGCCAAGCCTTCGTCCAGCACTTCACGACCGAGGTGCTCGACGCCTCGCTACTGCTGATGCCCCGTATGGGATTCCTGACTCCCACCGACCCGGCATGGTTGAGCACTCTCGACGCCATGGCTGAGGAGCTGGTCAGCGACAGTCTGGTCTACCGATATGATCCGGAAGCGTCCCCGGACGGTCTGCGTGGTTCGGAGGGCACATTCAACCTCTGCAGCTTCCTCTATGTGGAGGCACTGGCCCGAGCGGGACGACTGAACCAGGCCCGTTACGCGTTCGACAAGATGCTCACCTACGCCAACCATGTCGGGTTGTTCGCGGAGGAGATCGGCCCCTCCGGTGAGCAATTGGGCAACTTCCCGCAGGCCTTCACGCACTTGGCGCTGGTGGCCGCGGCGATCGCGCTGGACGAACAACTCGACCGCGCCGAAAAACGAGCGCGCCACCCCCGCTAGGCGACGTGGATGGCGGAGACAACCGAACTCACCCGCCCGCGCGGGGTGCTGCTCCCGCTCGCGTCGGCGCAGTTCATCTGCTCCTTCGCCGGCTCGAGTATGAACGTGATGATCTCCGACATCAGTACCGACCTGGACACCACGGTTCAGGGCGTCCAGGTCGCGATCACGCTGTTCCTGCTGGTGATGGCCGCGCTGATGATTCCCTGCGGCAAACTCACCGATCGATACGGTCGCAAGCGGTGCTTCGTGCTCGGGCTCACTCTCTACGGCATCGGCGCCGTGATCAGCGGACTCGCACCGAACCTGGGCTGGTTGATCCTGGGCAATTCGATTCTCGAGGGCATCGGCACCGCGCTGCTGATACCGCCTGTCTACATCCTCACCACTCTGCTGTTCACCGAGGTGACCTCGCGTGCGAAGGCATTCGGCGCCATCATGGCGATGGGTGGTATCGGCGCCGCCGCCGGGCCGCTGATCGGTGGTCTGATCACCTCCTGGTCGAGCTGGCGTGCGGCATTCGCCTTCCAGGCGTTGGTCATCCTCGCCATCATCGCGCTCAGCCGCCGCATCCTCGACCCGCTGCCGCCCAACGCCGATCGATCCTTCGACCTCACCGGCGCGGTGCTGTCGGCGGTCGGACTGATCATGCTGGTCACCGGAATCCTGGCCGCCGACGACGACTTCGTACTGATGGTCGTGCTGCTCACGCTCGGAGCGTTCGTGCTGACCCTGTTCTTCCTCTCCATCCGCGCGAAGGAACGCGCCGGCCGGGATCCCTTGCTGCCGACCCGCCTGTTCCGCAACCGCACCTCCAATCTCGGTCTGGTCACCCAGAACATCCAATGGCTGATGCTGATGGGAACCTCGTTCGTGGTTGCCGCTTACCTCCAGGTCGTGCGCGGCTACAACGCGATCCAGACCGGGGTGATCTTCACCGCGGCCACGGCGGGGTTGCTCCTCACCTCGTTGGCGGCCGAGCGATTCGCCCGGCGCCGCGCGCCGCGCACGCTCATCATGGCGGGCTTCGTGGTGACCATCGCGGGCGTCGGTCTGTTGCTGGCCATCGCGGGCCGGTCCGCGGTTCCGTGGGCTTCCGCGCCGGGCCTGTTCTTGATCGGCACCGGCCTCGGAATGATGCTGACTCCCTCGGTCACGGTGGTGCAGTCGAGCTTCGGCGAGGAACTGCAGGGCGAGATCTCCGGTTTGTCCCGCAGCGTGTCCAACCTCGGCTCCTCACTGGGAACCGCACTCGCCGGCACCATTCTCGTCGCGAACCTCACCGGACAGGCCTATGCCGCGGCCATGGTGACGATCGCCGCCCTGGGGTTCCTGGGGTTGGGCGCGGCGGCCATGCTGCCCGGCGGCACGATCCCCGCGGCCTCTGCCTCGGCCGCGGGGAAGAGCCATTGAGCGAGCCGGTTCAGACCCGGTCCGGTTGCCAGGTTGTCACCGCCCAGATGACGACCACGTCCAAGGCGATCACCGCGATCGACCACCACGGGTAGTAGGGCAGCCACAGAAAATTCCCCAGCAGTGACAGCGCGGCGAGCATCACCGCCACCACCCGCGCCCACGTGGCGCCGCCCATCAGGGCGAGCGCCGTCACGACGATGAGAATGCCGAGCACGAGGTGGATCCAGCCCCATGTCGTCGTGTTGAACTCGTAGATGTAATTCGGACCGGCGACCAGGATCTCGTCCTCGGCGATGGCGGAGATCCCTTGGAACGCCGACAGAAAGCCGACGGCCATCAACAGCACCGCGGCGCCGATCGACGTTCCGGCCGCGACGGCCTGCTGTACCGAACGGTCATCAGTTGTCGACATGGTCTGAAGCCTCTCTGTCGTTGGTGCGATATTGTCCTGCGCAGCGCCGAGCGGGCAGCGCACCGGCGATGCGACCAGCGGCGGAATCGGGCGAGTTCACCCGAGCCCTGGGTTGCGCCGTCAGCGTTCCGGCTGCCAGGTGGCCACGGCCCAGACGACCACGATGCTGAGTGCGATGACCAACAGCGACCACGCCGGGTAATAGGGCAGCGAGAGGAAATTCGCGACCATCACCAGTGCGGCGATGGCGATGGCGGCGTAGCGGCCCCAGGTGGTGCCGAACAACAGACCTGTGCCGCAGACCAGTCCGATGACACCGAGGGCTACGTGGATCCAGCCCCAGGTGGTCGTGTCGAATGCGTAGATGTAGTCGACTCCGGCGACGTATATCTCGTCGCCGGCGATGGCCACGGTGCCCTCGAGAATCGAGAGCGCGGCGAGGACCATCAGCATGATCGCCGCCACGAGAGAGATCCCGGTGGCGATGCTCTGTTTCTGCATGGGCTCCGCGGTCGGGGGCGCGGAGGTGTGCGATCGATAGGTCATGGCATACCTCTTCGTCTGACATGGACCGAACGGGATCGATGGTGACGGACCGAGGGCTTGGGCGGCATCATCCCTTCCAGGTGAGGTCAGAGCTGCGGATTCCACGTCGCGACAGCCCAGATCACCACGACGCTCAACACGATGGCCACGATCGACCACGCCGGGTAGTGCGGCAGCGCCAGGAAGTTCGCGACGATGACCACCGCCGCGATACCTGTCGCGGCGAACCGGCCCCATGTGGTTCCCAACATCAGGCCGAATGCGCAGATCACCGCGACCGCACCGATCAGGACATGGATCCACCCCCATTCCGCGACATCGAATGCATAGATGTAATCGACATCGGTGGTGTAGATGTCGCCGCCGACGAGCGCCGCGATTCCCTGGAGAACGGTGACCGCGGCCAATGCCAGCAGCATGGTCGCCGCGGCGAGAGAAATTCCGGCCGCGACATTTTCACGTCGGATCAGTTCTCGAACGGGCGCCGGGCCGGAAGACTGCGCACGCACCATGACGAACCTCTCGTCGAAGGGTCATCGTTGTCGAATCTACGCCATCTGTATCGATTCTGTGCACGTGGACGTCGTCTTTCTCGTATCACCCCCGACGGGTGGGGACACGACGGCCTACGGGTGCCGACACTGAACAATCGCGTGGTCGTCGCACGGGCCGATAAGCGGCGAGCGAAAACCAGGCCAGGAAAGACAGACGCCGTGTTCTCGACGAAAGTGCAGCCTCGTCGGCTGATCCCGACCGCTCTCGCGCCGGCGGCCGTCCGCGAGTGGGTAATGCACCGACGAGGAGGCGAGTCGTGGTCACCGACGAGAAGGCAGACGGCTTCGGCGGAGCGGACAACGACGATGAGTCCGGGTTCACCGTCGGGAGGACATGGACCGCCCGTCTGGCGTTCGTGTGCGCCACCGCTGCCGCGCTGACGCCGATACTGGCGGCGGGCTTGCGAGGGGCGGTGGGACTGCTCGTCGTCGGAGCCGGCGCGGTGACACTCGTCGTCGCGGCGCTCTACGGAGCGCTGATCAGACGGGGGGCATTGCGGTGGCTGTCATTGTCCATGGCAGTCATCGTTCCGATGATCGCTGTGGCGGCGTTCGTTCGCGCGCAGTTGTTGTGGGCGGTCGTCCTGACGGTGGTGTTAGTGCTGCTGTCCATCGCCTGCGCGCGGGCGGCACTGCGCCCGGACAACGCGGGGGACAGGATGCCGGAGTATCCCGTCGGCCAGCCCCGGCGGCCTTTCTTGATCATGAATCCACGCTCTGGCGGTGGCAAGGTCACCAAGTTCGACCTGCGGCGCAGAGCCGAAGCGCTGGGCGCCGAGGTGGTACTGCTCGAGGGGCCGGACACCATGGATGTCGAGGCGATCGCGCGGGAGGCTGTCGGGCGGGGAGCGGATCTGCTCGGTGTGGCAGGCGGCGACGGGACGCAGGCGCTGGTGGCGGGAGTCGCGGCAGAATGCGGCCTGCCGTTCCTGGTGATCAGCGCGGGCACCCGCAACCACTTCGCCATGGACCTCGGCCTGGACCGTGCCGATCCCGCCGCGGCGCTGACCGCGCTCACCGACGGTGTGGAGCTGCGGATCGATCTTGCCCGGATCAACGGGCGCCCCTTCGTCAACAACGCCTCCTTCGGCGTCTACGCCGAGATCGTGAAAGATCCCGCCTATCGGG
Source organism: Nocardia higoensis (assembly GCF_015477835.1). Taxonomy (NCBI): domain Bacteria; kingdom Bacillati; phylum Actinomycetota; class Actinomycetes; order Mycobacteriales; family Nocardiaceae; genus Nocardia; species Nocardia higoensis. The sequence goes on from NZ_JADLQN010000001.1 coordinate 869,594, forward strand.
ACGACAAGACCGCGACAGTGCTCGCACAGCTGCCGGATCTGCTGTCCGGCCATACCGGGGCACGGCTGACCGCCGAGGTCGGCGGGACGAAGATCGTCGGACCGCAGGCGATCCTGGTGAGCAACAACCCGTACAGCACCGGCGACCTGGCCGGTTCGAGTCGTCGCGACCGACTGGATCGCGGTGTGCTGGGTGTCGTGACCGTGTCGGTGACCAGTACACGGGCCGCCATCGGCTTGTTGCGCCGTACCCGGACCCGCGGCCTCACCCAGTACAGCGCGACCTCGGTGACGATCGAGGCCGACAGCAGCCGTATTCCGGTCGGCGTCGACGGTGAATCACTGCTGCTCGACACCCCCGTGCGATGCGTCATCGAACCCGCAGCCCTTCGTGTTCGCGTGCCGAGGACCAGGCCGCCCGTACACCGTTCGGCACCCGCCGTCGACTGGGTGCGGCTGCGGGAACTGGCGGGTTTCCGTCGCGAACCACACGGCCACGCCGTCCGGGCGCCACACGCCGGATGAGTCGTTCGGGATCAGGATGCGAGAATCCGGGCCTTCTCCGATTCGAATTCCGATTCGGTGAGCACGCCCTGCGCTTTCAGATCCGCCAGTTCTTTCAACGCGGATATGCGATCCGGCTTCACGGCGGTCGGCGGCATCGAGCAAGCCGGAAGCGGCCTCGGCGAACAGGGTGACGTCGATATCGCCCATCCGGCGGACGATCGGCGGGGAATTCGATCACCAGATAGTCGACGGGACCTGATATGTCGACATCGAACTCGGTCACGAGCCACCTTCTTTCGTCACGAAAAGATCTACGCGACAGACGGGGGCTGCACTCCGATCGGCCACACCATGGCCGGAACTCGACGGGATCGCTGAGCATGAGAAAATCAACGACCAGCATGGCCGATGTTAATGTGAACTGAAGTGCACGCCGCCCGGCGCAGTTGCTCGCCATCGCTCACCAACCGCTCGACGATTTCATTCGCACGTTTCAGCCGCGACGAGGATGAGGCATGTCGATGGATTCCGCCAGTTCCGGCAGCGAGAACGCGGCTGCGCTGACCACCGGCGAACGTGCCGAACTCGAACGCCTTCGCGCCGAACTCGCGGAACTGCGGGCGGCCGGGCCCCGCGCGACAGCACCGGATGGACGGCATCGGTGGCGTTGGTTCGCGGTCCTTCTCTTGTCGGTGCTGATCGCTGTTCTCGCGATCACCTCGGTGCTGTCGCGATACGCTCGCTCGGAGATCCTGGATACGGACCGATATCTGGCGACAGTGGCTCCGCTGGCCACAAATCCCGCGCTGCAGAAAGAGATATCGGCGAAGATCAGCGACGCAATCCTGGCCCGGATCGACGTGGAGAGCATCACCGCGGACGCGCTGGCCGCGGTGACCGAATCGGTGCCCGCGGTGCAGAACCGGCCACGAATCGATCGCGCGATCGAAGGTCTGGCACCGGTCATCGCTCGGCAAGCGCAGGACTTCGTCGACGAGACTGTGGGTTCGTTCGTGCACAGCGAGCAGTTCGAAGACCTGTGGTTGCAGGCCAATCGCACCGCCCACACCGCGCTGGTGGCGGTGGCGACCGGTCGAGCCGCGCCCGAATCGGTGAACATCGACGAGAGCGGGACGGTGACGTTGTCGCTGGGACCGATGATCGAGAATGTGAAAGCGCGACTGATCGACCGCGGCTTCACCTTCGCCGAGAAGCTCCCGGTGGTCGACGAACAATTCGTCCTGTTCCGGTCGCCCGAGCTGGTCAGGGCCCAACGCGCGATCGACAATCTCGACAGAGCCGCGACCGTGCTGCCGTGGATCACGATCGCGGCCGCCGTCGCGGCTGTCGCCGTAGCCCCCGCGGGCCGCCGTCGCCGCGCTCTCGCCGTGGTCGGACTCGCGACAGCGGTGGGAATGCTCGTCCTGGCTCTGGTCGTGCTCATCACCCGGGCGATGTACCTGGACCGTGTTCCGGCCGATGTCCTGGCCCCCGATGCGGCACGCGCGATCATCGATACCGTGCTCACACCGCTGCGGACCTCGCTGCGCGCGGTGGCGGCGGCCGGTGGCGTCATCGCGATCGCCGCCTATCTCGCCGGTGATTCGTCCTCGGCGGTGGCGGTACGACGCGGCTTCGGGCGGGGCATGGACGCCATCGCCGCGGGACTTCGGCGCTCCCGGCCGCCGAAGAGGGTGCACATGGCGATCCACCGCCTCCGTAACCCCCTGCGCTGGTCGATCGTCGCCGTCGCCGCCGCGCTGCTCATGTTCTGGTCGTATCCGACCGGGCTGGTGGTCGTGGGGATCGCGCTCGGCGCACTGCTGGCGCTGCTCGCACTCGAGTTGCTGATGCTTCCGGCCCGTACGGAACGACCCCGCACGGAACGACCCCGCACGGAACGACAATGAGTGCCCGCCGAGACGTTCCGTCGTTCCACATCGACCAGGTTCACCAGCCCGACCAGGAACCGGTCGTGCGACTCCTCGATGATCAGGCCGCCCTGCCCGGCGTCGTTCGTATGCGTCGCTGGGTCCGCGACGCGCTGGCCGTACGGCCGGGGGAGACGGCGGTGGATCTCGGTTGCGGCACCGGCAGCGAGGTCGTGGAGCTGGCCCGGCTGGTCGGGGAGGCCGGGCGGGCGATCGGCATCGATCCGAACCCGTCGATGCTCGCCCTGGCGAGGGAGCGCGCGGGCCGGGCGCGCGCCGAATTCGTCGAGGGATCGGCCTATGCGCTGCCGGTGCCCGCGGAATCCGTCGATGTCCTGCGCTGCGAACGGGTGTATCAGCATCTCGACCACCCGGCCCGGGCCACCACCGAGATCGCCCGGGTGATGCGGTCCGGCGGGCGGGTGGCCTTGGTGGACAGCGACTGGTCGACAACGATCTTCCATCCGGGGGATCCGCAGGTTCTCGCGGCGCTGCGGGATCGGATGGACTCGGCCATCCCGAACCCGCGCTCAGGCCGCCGATTGCGCGGTCGACTGGTCGAGGCGGGTTTCGTGATCGACGACATCGGCTCCGAAGCCGTCGTCTGGGATCCGGTGACGGTGCTGCCGATGTGTACGGCCATCGCCGACAGTGGTGTCACGGACGGCGTCGTCACCGTCGAGCAGCGCGATCGCCTGATCGCCGATGTCGAACGCGGGATCGCGGCGGGCGACTACCACTTCTCGGTGACGATGTTCGCCGTGATCGCCCACAAGCCCTGACCCTCGCGCGGAGTCAGTGCCGTCGCGGTGACGCGGGCAGTCGACCCGCCGACGACGTTCCTGGCGTCTCCACCCGATCCGCCTGCGCCAGCGCGGACATGATCCGCTCCACGAGTTCGTCGAGTCGCTGTTGATGGGCGCCCGCCCAGTAGAGCCGGTCGCAGCCGGTGCATCGACGGAAGGTGTCGTGGTAGCGGCGGGTCAGCGGTGGAAGCCGGTCGAGGATGTCGTCCTTCGCCACGTCGCTCAGGGCGTGACCGCAGCGCAGGCAGCGGGTGAACGGTGCGAGATGGTCGGCCAGGTCCAACCTGCCGATCACTTCGACGACCTGCTCGACCGGATGCTCTGCCCGTACGAAGACACCGTGGGTGACGATGCGGCGCGCCAGCAACCGGCGGTCGCGGGTGAGCAGAATGCGGTGGTCGGTGGCGGAAATCTCGGCCAGATGAGCGTCCTCGGCCTCGAATTCGCAGCGGACGTCGAGCCCCATCAGCCGCAGCAGTCGTGCGAGTCCACCGAGATTGACGTCGACGAGCAGTCGGGGTTCACGCAGCGGGCGCGGTCGCACCCGGGTCAGCGTGGCGATATCGAGGCTTTCGAACACCGGGTAGACGGCGAGCCGGTCGCCGGGGCACGGACGGTGCTCGAAGCCGACCGATTCGCCGTTCACCAGCAGCAGGTCGATCTCGGTGTGCGGAATGCCGGCGGCCTCGACGATGTCCTTGACCGTCTGGTGGGGCTGCACCGGCCTCGACAGCACCGAACGGCGTTCCCGCGGCGGCAGGAAATCGTCGAGTTCGGCGTACACGCGCATCTCGACAGTGCCCGCATCGGTCGAGAAAGCGGCGGTGTCAGGGTTCGTCCGCTCACCGACGTCGTCGACGATGTCGGTCCGCATGACCGGCCCTCGACGCGGCGCCCCCCACGGCTGGAAGCCGTTCACGACCTCGGAGTCTACCGGTGACGCCGCGCTGTCGGACAGGTTGCCGACGGTTTGCGCCGACAGGTCGGGGTACCCGCCGGGGACGCCGCCGAAGCGATGATGCTCCGACCGGCGCAGGCGTGGCCGTGAGAGTGTTTCTGCTCACGGCCACGTCGTCCACAAGCGTTTGCCGGTGCGGGGTGACGAGCACCATTCGACAGCTTGACGTTCTCAGCGGGTGGTACCCGATGTGAAATGACGGGGGTCGGACGGACGGCTCGATATGGAGAATTTTGATTTCCACAGTAATGATCTCGGCGCTACCGAGGAGTTCCTCATCAGCGCTTACAGCCCGACGCGTATCGGCAATGACAGCCCATCGCAGTCCAGCGCGCGGATCCGCCGCAATGTCCTCGGCCCGATCAGCGTGGATCGACTCGACCTCGGCTTCGACATGCGCTACAGCACCGAGCCGCTGAACAAGCTGTGTCTGTGCGCCGTGCGAACCGGTGCGATCGAGGACGCGGACGGGGAGTCCGGCGCCGGGGTGTTCGGGCCGGGCGAGATCGGGTTGCTGACACCGCCGGACCTACCCTTCGCCGGGGTCGTCCGATCGGCGAGCTACAGCATCACCATGTTCGATCCGGCGCTGCTCGATCGGGTCGCCTCGACCGCGGACCAGGCGACACCTCCGCGGTTCATCGGGCATCGTCCCGTCGATCCGGCGGCCGGGAGGCGCCTGATACACGTGATCGATCACATCCAGGATCTCGCCGCTGATCCCGCCGCCGCGGGCAGCGAGCTGGCAGCCGCGGCCGCCGCGGACTACCTCGCTGTGACCGTACTCGGGACCATGCCGACCACCGCGCTGCTGGAACCGACCGCCACGGACCGCAACGACGCGCACCCGGACGCCGTGCGGCGTGCGATCGCCTACATCGAGACACACCTGCGCGAGGACATCACCCTCACCGATATCTCCGCCGCCGCGTATGTGACCCCTCGGGCGCTGCAACTCGCCTTCCGGCGTCATCTGGACACCACTCCGCTGGCATATCTGCGCAGTCTGCGTCTGGCGGCGGCCCATGAGCAATTGGTGGCCGCCGATCCCGGCGACGGGACGACGGTCACCGGGATCGCCTGGGAATGGGGCTTCACCCACCCCGGCCGGTTCGCCATCGCCTATCGCGGTCGCTACGGGCGAGCACCACGTTCGACTCTGCGGAGCTGAATCACGTCGTCCGGTGACCGGGTGACGCGGTGTTGCCCGGGCGAAGTCTTCGTTTTCTGTCCTGACCGCGCGCGAATAGGTTCCTGATCGGACTGACCCGCCCGGCTCGCCACTGCAAAGCTGGAAGAAGTGCTCGCGGACCGATGCCCGGCCGGCCCGATGATGCCCACGGACCGGTCCAGGCATTGGAGGCGGTAATGACAGGAGAGATGGCTATCGGAGACAGAGCAGCGAACGACATCCCACGACGGGCCGATCCGTACCTCGGGATCGAGGCCGCACTGGCGGAACTGGCGCAGACGCCGTCGAGCAGCGAAGCGGCTCGGGTGTTGCGTCAACAGCTCATCAGCCGCTGCCTGCCGCTGGCCGAGCACATCGCGCGCCGATACACCGGCCGCGGCGCGACCTATGACGATCTGTTCCAGACAGCGAACTCGGCACTGGCGTCGTCGATAGATCGATTCGATCCGGGCCTCGGCCAGCCCTTCGTGGCGTTCGCGGTGCCGACCGTTCTGGGTGCGGTGCGCCGGCGCTACCGGGAACCCACCTTCGCGCTGGGGCTCGCGCGAAGTGTCCAGGAGTTCCAGGTGCTGATCAGGCCGACGGTGGACGCGATGACGCGTCGGCTGGCACGCGTCCCCACCGCGATGGAGATCGCCGTACAACTGGATGTGGACCTGCTGGAAGTGACCCGCGCACTGCTGGCGGGCTACAGCCGTCGCATCGGCGCCGCGGCGCCGGATATCACCGATGAGGTCGTCGACGATTCGGAATACGAGGTCGACGACTCGGAATACGAGGTCATGGAAAAACTGGTCGCAGCCCGGTTGCTGGCCGAACTGTCCGAGGCCGAACGCTGGGTGGTGTATCTGCGGTTCTTCCGACACCAGCCGCATACGCAGATCGCCGAGCAATTGGGCATCTCACCGATGCAGGTCTCCCGGCTGCTGTCGAGCGCGCTCGCCGGAATCCGGGAGACAGGGCTGCGACCGGAAGCGCTGTGACCGGAGAGCGGAGCCGTCGCGGCCGAAGCCGGGCCGGGCAAGACCGTCGCGGTGGTCGGTGACGGCGTGGTCGGGCTGCTGGTGACCCCGGCCGCGGCGCGGCGCGCCACCAGGGTCCTGCTCACACCCTGACCGGTCCGAGTTCGGCGGGAATCGTTTCCGGCCGCTCCACCCAGGCAGCCGACGAGTACTGCGCGGTTGTGCCGCACGGCATCGTGTCCGGCGGAATTGTGTCCGGTGACATAGACGCCACGGCGATTCGCACACGCGGCGCGCCGAGCGAAACGGCTAGGCTGCCACACGCCCGACGGGTGCATCTTCGATCCCGTTCTCGTTCTCCGCCGAAACGAAAGCGCCGCGATCATGGTCGATGAGCACCCCGTGTCCCTGTCCGTTCGCATGATCGTCACCACCGTGCTGGCCGCCATCGTGACCGCCCCAGCTCTCGTGCTGCCTGTCCCGGCGATCGCTGCCGTCGAAACGACCGCCTGTGGCGCACCGCTCGGCGCGGCGGACGTCGCGGAAATCGTCGAGCTCTCCGACATCTCCGACGTCGCCGACGGGTCGACCGGCCCCACTCTCGATCGCTTGGAGGCCGCGGTCGAACGACATCGCCGTATCACCGAGATCCTGGTCGAGCATCGGGATCGACGTGGACTGCTCGCGCTGGGGCTCGATGCCGTCGAGCGGTCGGCGGTGATGCCGCTGCAACGCGATGCGGCCGCGTTCGACGATCCGGAGTGGGCGCACCGGATCAGCCTCGACTTGCTGCTGCGCTTCCTGCGCAACGTGCACGCCGAGTTCACCGGCGCGCCGACCGATCCCCAGTGGACCCACTACTTCGACCTCACCCGCCGCTGTGAACTCTCCGCGGCCCGGGTGGCGATGGCCGGATACAACGCCCACCTCACCGTCGACCTCGCCGAGGCGGTGGCCGCGACCCGCGCCACCCCGGCGAACGCCGCCGACTATTTCCGGATCGTGGATGCCATCGCCGCCGACGGGTTCCTCATCATCGACCTCACCAAGGCGATCTACGGAGCCGATCTCGGCCCGCTGTGGCGGTTCTATTTCCTCGGCGAAGGTCTCGACGCGGCGCTGGGCGCCGGGGTCGCCACCGGACCACTGCTGCGTCTGGCCGACGCGGGAGCCAATGTGATCATCTTCGGAAACGGCCTGGCCCTGCAGGATCCGGCTCTGCAACCCGCCGTTCGCGCCGAGATCGATCTGCTGTGGCGCTCCGTGGACGGCGCCTTCGATGTCCTCGCGGCGCTCGGCGGTCTGTGAACCTCGCGACCATGCACAGCTCACCCAGCCGTATGGAACCTTCCGGTGGCAACCGCGCAAAAGGCGAAGTTCGGGTAGGTATGCGAAAGGGACTTTCGGCACTCGTCAGGGGTTTGCCCGGCGAGCAGACTTCGCTTGTGGGGACATGTGCCGATCGAAGTGACCGTCCCCGCTGAACCACAAATTTGCGCCATCTATCCAGGAGGATGAGATGAAGTACGTGGTTTCGTGGCAATACCGTTGGAATGGCACCGCAAGCGAAAACGAGGCGAGTATCCAGCGCGCGCTGGAAGCGTTCGCCCACTGGAAGCCCGCTGCCGGCACGACATACCATCAATTCGTGGGCCGGCTGGACGGCACAGGCGGATTCGCAGTGGTCGAGACCGATGATCCGCACGAGTTGGCCGATGCTCCCGGCAAATTCGGCTTCATTGCCGATTACCAGATCTACCCTGTGGTCGACATCATGGAATCGATACAGGCAGCCCAGGAGGGTGTGGAATTCCGTAAGAGCCTGGGCTGATTCGCTTCCCATTTCGACATACCGAGGATTGCACGCCGTCTCGCCTGCAGACCGTGCCGGCCGCCGCGGCGTGCAATCCGGTCAGGGCTTCGCCACGTACGGCCAGGACGGTGCGGGTCACTGCCGGAACCCCGTATGCTTGAGGATGGCAGTGGCCAGTTTCTCGTGCACCTCGGGCGGCAAGGTGTGGCCCATGCCCGCCACGATCATCAGTCGCGCATCCGGGATCTGCTCGGCGATGAGCGCGCCGTGGCCGGGTTTGACCGGCTCGTGGCTGCCCTCGATGACCAGGGTGGGTGCTGTGATCCGGTGCAGCGCACCGACCGGTTCGAAGTCGGGGCAGGCCGCCGCGGCGAGGCGGTGGTTGGCTACCGCGGACAGGTCGCGGGCCCGATCGTGAATCCTTTCCTGCAACAGGCGCGCGGCAGTCTCGTCGAAGGGCAGTCCGGTGCCGTGCAGTACCCGCTGCTCGGCGATCATGCCTTCGATCCGGGCGGACCGGTCTGCCGGTGGCGTGGTGGTGATCAGTTCGCGGAAAAAGGTCACGAATTCCGCTGTCGGCTCGGGCAGGCTGCCCGCGGGCTGCGGTTGTCCCAACAGTGCCCGCATGATCACCTGGCCTTCCCCGCCGCCGAGGGCCGACGATCCTATGACGGTCAGTGAGCGGACCCGTTCCGGCTGTTCCACCGCGATGAACTGGGCGAGCAGCCCGCCTGCGGAGTGCGCCACCAGGTGCGCGCTGTCCAGGCCGTGGGCATCGAGTACGCGATAGACGTCGTTCTTGATGTCGTGCCAGGTGTAGGGATCGGTGGCGAAGTCGAAGGTTTCCGACATACCGGTGTCCCGGTGGTCGTAGCGGATCACCCGGCGCCCACCGGCGACGAGGCGGTCGACGAATTCTTCGGGCCACAGGATGCCCTGCGACATCGACCCCATGATCAACAGGATCGGCGCGTCCGTCTCGGCGCCGAATTCCTCACTCCAGATGGTCGCTTCACGCATGTGTCGTACTTCCTCTTGTCTCGATGGTGCAGGCTCGCGAGCCGCCGCGTCGCATTCACGTCAGATGAAGTACTCTGAGTGAAGTGATTTGAAACTTAGTACTACAGATGGAGTGGTGTCAAGTGGTGCGCACGAATCCCGAACGCCGCCATGCGTTGTTGGACGCATCGATCGAGGTCCTGGCCCGAGAAGGGGCCCGGGGGCTCACGTTTCGCGCGGTGGACAAGGAAGCCGGAGTACCCGCCGGGACCGCCTCGAACTACTTCGCCAACCGCGACGCGCTGCTCGTCCAGGTCGGCCACCGCTACTACGAGCGGCTCATCCCCGACGCGACGGCGATGGCCAAGCTGCACGGACCGCGCTCTCGCGAAACCCTCACCGAACTCATGACCGAGGTCGTCGACCGCGTGACCCGTTTCCGCACCGGCTATCTCGCGATCCTCGAACTCCGGCTGGAGGCCACCCGGCGACCGGAGTTGCAGGCTCTGCTCACCGAACGGGTGCGAGCCGACCTGGACTTCAACATCGGCAACCATCTGGAATTCGGGATGCCCGGCGACGAGAACACCGTCGTCCTGCTGTACCTCGCCCTCAACTGGCTCATTCTCGACCGACTCACCCTGCCCGGCGTGTTCACCGAGGAACAGGCCAGGGAATTGGTGCGGATGGCAGTGGAACGCGCGATCGCGCCGGGGGCCCCCGACGGGGCGTGACGTGTTCTACCGGGTTCTGTCCGGCCCGCGGAGTACGCTCGCACGCGTCGGCGTAGCGGGGATCAGCACTGGAGGTCGACCATGGAGATCTTGCTCGGAATCGGTACGCGCAAGGGCTTGTTCCTGGCGCGCAGTGACAACGATCGATCGACCTGGACAGTGGATGCGCCGCGGTTCCCGGTCGCCGATGTCAAGGCATTGGCGATCGATGCCCGGCGGCACACCCCGCGGCTGCTCGCGTCGGTGCTGGACAGCCATTTCGGACCGACCTTGGTGACCAGCGACGATCTGGGCCGGACATGGAGCGAACCCGACGACGCGCCGCTGGCGTTCCCCGCGGACACCGGAGCCGCGTTGCAGGGAGTGTGGCAGATCGCGCCCGCGACCGAGGCGGAGCCGGACATCGTATACGCGGGGGTCGAACCGTCGGCGCTGTTCCGCTCGGCTGACGGCGGAAAGACCTTCGAGCTGGTCAGAGGCTTGTGGGAGCACCCACACCGCGCGCAGTGGCAACCGGGCGGCGGCGGGCTGGCTCTGCACACGATCCTTCCGCATCCGACGGACAGGCACCGGATCGCGGTCGCGATGTCCACCGGCGGTGTCTATCAGACCGCCGACGGCGGCGCCTCGTGGTGGCCCACGAACAAAGGTGTCACAGCCGATTTCCTGCCCGGCGAGCTGCCGGAATGGGGACAGTGCGTGCACAAGGTCGCCGTGGACGCCGAGACGCCGAGCACCATGTACCTGCAGAACCACGGCGGCGTCTTCCGCACCACCGACGACGGGGCCACCTGGCATTCGATCGACGGCGGGCTCCCCGCGTCCAATTTCGGGTTCCCCATCGTCGCGCACCCCCGACGTCCCGGCGTCGTCTACACCTTCCCGCTGGTCGCCGACATGGAGCGCTTCCGGTTCCCACCCGACGCGCGCTGCGCCGTCTATCGCAGCACCGACGGTGGCGAGACCTGGTCGGCGAGGACCGACGGCCTCCCACAGACGCCGTTCTGGGCGGCGGTCATGCGCGACGCCATGTGCAGCGACGACGCCGACCCGACCGGGATCTACTTCGGCACCCGCAACGGTGAGGTCTACTGCAGCCCGGACGAAGGCGACCACTGGCACCTGGTGGCCGACAGACTGCCCGACGTACTGTGCGTCCGCGCCCGGGTCATCGGCTGACGCCGTGGCCCGCGTGCGCCTGCCCTCGGCTCTGCGGCCCTACGCCGGGGGCGAGAAGGAACTCGATGTCGACGGCGCGACACTGCGTGACGTGCTGGACGCGCTGCGGGAGCGTTCGCCCGCGCTGGAACGCAGGCTGCGCGACGAGCGCGGCGAACTCCGCCGGTATGTGAACTTCTACGTCGACGACGACGAATGCCGGACGCTCGACGGATTGAACACCCCGCTCACCGACGGGACCGAGGTCATGATCATCCCCGCGGTCGCCGGCGGATAGGCGTATCGCCGTCCCCGGTGACCCGGACGGCGTTCACCGATCAGCCCGGTGACACCGCTTCCGGGGCGCCGGAAGATCGTTCACCGGTGTGTCCCGCTGCCGCGGCGGCGGTGTCCCAGCGTTCCCGGGCGGCGGCGAACAGGTCCACGCACACGGCCACGAGATCGGCGGGGTCGTCGCAGCGCCCGTCCATCAACCAGTCGACGAGCAGGTGGTTGACACCGCCGACCAGCGCTGTGGCGGCCAGCCGCTCGCTTCGTGTGAGGGTGCGGTTGCCGTCGGCAGCCCATGTGGCCATGACCGTGTCCACGAAATCGCGCAACACGCGGTGGCGGCGCTGTTCCATGTCCGGTGAGACACCGACGACTTCGATGAGCACCACCCGCGCGCGGCGTGGGTCGTCGGTCAGGTATCGGATGAAGGCCTCGAGCCCGGCCGCGGTGAGTGCGTCGAGATCGAGCTCGGTGCGGGCGAGCGCCTCGGCGGTCACCGTACGCATCGCCTCGGACAGGCTGTCGTACAGCGCGGCGAGGCAGACCTCCCGTTTGGGGAACGACTCGTAGAAGTGCCGCTCGGTGACCCCCGCGCCTCGGCAGATCTGCTTGATCGAGGCTCCCGCGTAGCCGGAAGTGCCGAACTGCTCCAGGGCGGACTCGAGAATCGCGGCACGACGGCGGCGCACGCGTTCCTCGGGCGCGACGCCCGAGTACTTCCGGCCGGAGAGCTTCGGGCCGGAGGGGCGCGGGCCGGGGCGGGTCATGAGCCTTTCCTTTCTGCCGACGCGGTGCAATACTAGCCGCGCCCATTTCGACAATCATGATTGTCAAATATCGCCCTGAGGGCGTCGGCAGAACTCCGACAGGAAAGGCGGTACGCCATGACGGCAACCCCAGCCGGGCGCATCGTGGCCGTCACCGGCGGTGCCCAGGGCATCGGGCGAGAGATCGCGCGCAGGCTCGCCGCGGCAGGCGCCCGGGTCGCGATCGGCGATCGTGATCTCGAGGCCGCTCGCGTGACCGCCGCAGAGCTGCCCGGCCACGTGCGCGCATTTCCCCTCGACGTGACCGACACCCAGTCGTTCCGGGAATTCCTGGCCGAGGTCACCGGCCTGTGGGGATCGCTCGATGTACTGGTCAACAACGCCGGAGTGATGTGGGTCGGCGCCTTCGATGCCGAGCCCGAGGCCGCTACCGAGCGCATGCTCGCGGTGAACCTGCACGGTGTGATCCGCGGCGTCCAGCTCGCCGCACCGTACCTGCGCGAGCGCGGCGGCGGGCACATCGTGACGATCGCCTCGGCTGCCGCCAAGCTCGCCCCGCCCGGCGAATCCACCTACGCCGCAACCAAACACGGCGTCCTGGGCTATCTCACCGGCGTGCGTGAGGAACTGCGCGGCAGCGGCGTGCACGTGTCGGTGATCATGCCCGGCGTGGTCGACACCGAACTCGCGATCGGCACCGCCAGCGGCGCGACCGCCCGGCTGCAGCCCGCCGATGTCGCCGCCGCCGTGGTGAATGTCCTACAACGCCCTCGCTTCGAGGTCACCCTGCCTGCCTCGATCGGTCTGCTGGTCCGCCTCACCAACCTGCTGCCGCAATCCCTGCGCGATCGAGTGCTGCGTCGCACGGTGCCCGATCAGGTCGAAGCCGTAGCGCACTCGGCCACTCGCGACCACTACGAACGCCGTGCCCTGACCGACACCACCGACCCGGGGAGGACCCGATGACCACCACTCGATCCGCCGCCCCGCGTCCGATCCCGGAATTCGACGGCGTGCACGACATCTGGCCGCGCGGAAAGCGGCTCGACGCCATCCGTGAGGCAGCCCGGAACTACCGGGAACGCTTCCTCACCCAGGGCCAGGTGCGGGCGATCAAGAGCTTCGACATCGCCGCCGCACCGTATCCGGCACGCTTCGCCTTTCAGGGGTACTCGATCAACCTCAACCCCTTCATCTCGATCATCAACCGCATGTTCGTCATCCAGTTCGAAGGCTTCGACGGCAAGCTCATGACCCTGGTGTGGGAACCCACCGTGGCCGCAGGATCTGCCGAAGCCCCGTTCTACGGGCAGCTGCAGCGCTTCGCGGGCAAGCTCGGCGTGGAATCGCTGTTCGTCGACTACTACAACGACCCCGATCAGGTGCTGCCACGCCTCGGCTTGACCAACGACGACGTGGACTACATCAGCTTCGACCACCTCCACGTGCAGGACCCGCGCATGATCGTGGGCTCCAGCACGCCGATCGAAGGCGAGCCCACGGCGCGAAAGCCGTTGTTCCCCAACGCGAAACTGGTCGTGCACCGCAAGGAGCTGGGCACCTTCGAGTCGATGCACCCGATGCAGTGGGCCTGGTACGTCGAGGGCGGTATGGACGGCGTACCCGAGGACCGGCTAGAGATCTTCGACGGCGACGTCGAACTCGGCGTCGGAGTCAGCCTGCTGTGGACCCCTGGCCACACCGACGGCAATCACTCCCTGGTGGTCAACACGCCCGACGGAGTCTGGGTGTCCTCGGAGAACGGCATGGCCGCCGACAGTTGGCAGCCCGAACTGTCGAAGATCCCCGGCGTGCGCCGCACCGCCGAGTTCTACGGGCGCGAGGTCGTGCTCAACGCCAACACCCTCGAAGATTCCCTCGACCAGTACGACTCCATGGTCAAGGAGAAGACTCTCGCTTCCCCGTCGCCGCGAAATCCGCGGTGGCGTCAGATCATCCCGTCCTCCGAGTGCGCGAACCGGAAGCGGCAATGGCCGGTCGTGCCGACCTTCACCCATGGCGGACTGGACTACGGCACCATCACCGTCCCCACCCGGTGACCCGGACCGCGGGCGATCCGGCGACAACGGGATTCGAAACGACGAAAGCAGGGGTATGACGGAAATCGGGGTTCGATCGAGATGACTGTCCACACCAGCGCTCATGATCATGCGGTAGCCGTGCGGCGCTCCTTCGCTGTGCGCGTGACCATCTGGGCATCGCGGATCTTCGTCCGGCCGACGCTGTGGCTACTTCCGCTGCATTCGTCGATCGGGGTTCTCGGCTATCGCTTCACGCAGGTCGTGGCGTGTCGGATGTGGTTCGCTCCGATGCTCCCGCACACAAGGGTCGATGTCACCGGGCCACGCGGCAGGACTGTCGGAGAGTGGGTGGGCGGGCAGGCGAAGCCCGGCGGCCGGTTGATCTATTACATCCACGGCAGCGGATACATCAGTTGCAGCCCGGCGACCCACCGTGGCCTGGTGTCGGAACTGTCGCGCCGACTGGATCGCCCCGCCTTCACCGTGCGTTATCGGCGCGCGCCGAAGTACCGTTTCCCTGCCGCCCACGACGACGTTCTCCGCGGTTACCTGTGGCTGCTCGAACAGGGGCACCGAGCGGGCGAGATCGTCGTGATGGGCGACTCGGCCGGTGGTCACCTCGCCTTGGGGCTGTGTGTCCAACTGCGCGAACTCGGTGTCGAGCAGCCCGCCGCGTTGGTCGGATTCTCCAGCCTCGTCGACCCGACTTGGCGACTGGCGGCGGCCCGGCACAAGCTCGTGTGGGACCAGTTCGTCTCCGCTCGGACGGCTCGGCGGATCACGCACACCTACCTGGTGGAAGCCGATTTCAGCGATCCCCGCCTGGATGTGCTCGGCGCGGTCGGCCCCGACCTGCCACCGATGCTGTTGCAGGCGGGTGGAAGCGAGATCCTCGGCTCGGACTCCGAGCACTATGCCGCGGCACTGCGCTCAGCGGGCGGACGATGCGAGCTCGAAATGTGGGCCGGCATGTTCCATGTGTTCCAGATGGGATATCAGCGGCTACCTGAGGCACGAAGCGCTCTCGACAGCGTCGAGCGATTCGTCGAGAGCATCGACACGACCGACGACGCGGCTGCCTGAGGGCAGGCGCTCGACGATCGACCGGAGACAGGCGCGCTCACCCGCAGTCGGCGACGGACGCCTCCGGGTGCGGATCGGGCACCCCCGTGGGGCCCGCGCCGACCGCGCCCATGACGAACGGCACGACCTGCGCGATCACCTCGTCGACGGGGCCGCCCTCGGCGAGCGCCTGCCGGTGCGGATCCAGGCAGCCGAGGATGCAGCGGCTCGCGGAGCGCGCGTCCACCAGCCGGAACACCCCGACCTGCTCTCCCTCGGTGAGGATGCGGAAGACCACGTCCTCGAGTTCGTTGAGCTGAGAGGTGAACTCGAGCGCGGTCTGGTTGGGGATCAAGCTCATCACCGGCGGGGTGACCGGATGCGGTCCGGCGAACTCACGGAGCACGAGTTCTACGACAGCCTCGAGTTTGTGGCGTGGGTCGTCCAGGGCAACGGTCTCCTGATCGATCCGCGCGAGGAAACGCTCGATCTCGAGAGCGGACCATTCCAACAGCATCTGGGATTTGTCCGCGAAGTAGTTGTAGAGCACGGTGCGGGTCAGACCTGCCTGTGTGGCGACGGCCTTGATCGACGCGCCGTCCCAGCCGTCGCGAACCAGGACCTCGGCGAAGGCGGCGAGTATGCGGGTGCGGGTGGCGGTCTTGTGTTCGGCAACGGTGTGCCCTGCGTTGAGGATAGGCACGTGCTGCTCCAGGCTCGGTCGGATACTTCCTGACCGACCGAAGATACACGCCGGGACGGCCGCCGACGGCGCCCGCGGCGCTCCGGAATGATTTTCATGACACCGCGTCATCAAAAATTGGCAGTCCGGGCCCCGATCTGCTGGAATCTGCGCCATGGTCTTCTCCCGCCTCGCAGACGCCCTTCCGGCCTGACCGGATCGTTCTCAGGAGCCGCTTGATGTTTCTCGCTCTGCGCGAACTGCTGTTCGCGCGTACTCGTGTCCTGCTCATGGGGTCGGTCATCGCCTTGATCTCCGTCCTCATGGTCATTCTTTCGGGACTGTCGTCCGGCCTGGTGGAGGACGGTGTCTCCGGCCTGCAGCGCACCCCCGTGCAGGCGTTCGCCTTCTCCGAAGGCACCAAGACCGACTCCGCCTTCTCCCGCTCGGTCGTGACCCAGGACCAGGCCGACAGCTGGGCCGCCCGTCCCGATGTGGACGAGGCCGAGCTGATGGGCAATACGATCGTCAACGCGCACACCGGCGGCGGAACCGCGATCGACCTGACCGTCTTCGGCGTCACCCCCGGCTCCTTCCTCGAGCCCACGGTGGGCGAGGGCGCTGCGTTGAGCGGTCCCCGCGATGTCATCCTGAGCACCAGCGCCCGGGACGAGGGCGTCGTGGTCGGCGACACGGTGGTCGTCGACCGTATCGGCACCGAACTGACCGTCGTCGGATTCACCGGGGACAAACGCACTTTCGGCCATGTGGACATCGCCTATGTGCCGCTGCGCACCTGGCAGGAGATCAACACCGGACTTCCCGCGGGCTCCGCCATCGACCCGCGCGTCTACACCGAGGCCAGCGTCGTCGCGATCCGCGGCGTGAACGACACCCTGCCCGACCTGGCCGCCGGTGACTCCGCGGCGCGCACCTCAAGCAAGACTCTCGAGCAGTCGTTCGACGCATCGCCCGGCTACACCGCGGAGATGATGACCATGTCGATGATCATCGCCTTCCTCTACGCCATCTCGGCACTGGTCGTCGGCGCGTTCTTCAGCATCTGGACCGTCCAGCGGATGCGGGAACTCGCGGTACTGCGCGCCGTGGGCGCGTCCACCGGCTACCTGCTGCGCGACAGCCTCATGCAGGCCGTGGTGATCCTCGTCGGATCGGTGACGGCAGGCGTCGTCGTCGGACTCGGACTCGGCGCGGCGCTCGATGACACCGGGATGCCGTTCTCCCTGGAAGCCGGCCCCATCACCCAGGGCGCGATCCTGCTGATCGTGCTCGGCCTCGTCGGCGCCGGACTCGCGGTCCTGCGCATCACGCGAATCAATCCCCTGAGCGCACTGGGAGAGAACCGATGAGCACCCTCACCACCACCGGGCTGAGTCTGCAAAACGTGACCCTGCAGTTCGGCGACGGCGAGAGCACTGTCACCGCCCTCGACGATGTCACCCTCGATGTCGCGCCGGGAGAACTGGTCGCCATCGTCGGTCCTTCGGGTGCGGGCAAGTCCAGCCTGCTGGCCGTGGCGGGCGGGCTCACCACACCCACCAGCGGCACGGTCCGGCTGCGCGACATCGACCTGACGGCCACGCCCGCCCCGAAGCTCGCCGAAATCCGCCGCGACCACATCGGTTTCGTCTTCCAGGCCGCCAACCTGCTGCCCTCGCTGACCGCGATCGACCAGTTGCGGCTGATGTCGACCATCACCGGCCGTCCCGGACGCGACCCGCACGAACTGCTCGCCTCGGTGGGGATGGAGCACCGTGCGAACAAGCGTCCGGGACAGCTCTCCGGCGGCGAACGTCAGCGGGTGGGCATCGCCCGCGCACTGGTCACCGAGCCCGCCGTGCTGCTCGTCGACGAACCGACCGCCGCGCTGGACCGGGCCTGCAGCCACGAGGTCGTGACTCTGCTGGCCGAAGAAACCCACCGCGCGAAGGTCGCGACGATCATGGTCACCCACGACCACGACGTTCTGGCGCACTGCGATCGCATCCTGGAAATGATCGACGGAAAGCTCACGCCCTACGCGGCGTGAGGTTCCGGCATGCCGATCGAGCGGCTGCCTGGGCGCGTGGTCATCGACGCGCCACGTCCGGCAGCCGCTCGATTCGCCGGACATCGACGCCGGGCGCCAGCCGATCGACGGCGGCCCTGTCGAAGACGTCGGTGCCCGGCAGCATGACCGTGGCCGCCGCGGCCGCGACCCCGTAGGCGCAGGCCTGAGCACACGACTCGCCCTGCACCAACCGTGCGGTCACGGCCGCCACCAGGCTGTCGCCCGCGCACGCGTCGCTGCGCGCAGGTGTGGTCAGCGGCGGCGCGGATATCTCGTAGTGGTGCTCCCGATCGGAGTAGACGGCGCCGAGTTCGCCCGCGGTCGTGATCACGTGATCGGTGGCGCCGGTGTCGAGAACGACATCGTTGGCGGTGCGAGCGTCATCGAATGTCTCGATGGGCCGGCCGATCAGACCGCCGGCCTCCGTACGGTCCAAACGGATGAGAAACGACTTCTCCCGGAGCGCTCCACGCAATTGCGCATCGGCGATGTCGAGCACGGTTCTGATCCCGGCGGCCTGCGCCGCGCGCAGCAGGACCGCCGAGAAGTCCTCTCGCAAACCTGGTGTCCCACTTCCGGTCAAGATCAGATAGGAGTAGCCGGCCGCGGCCGTGGTGAGGGCCTCCACGAAGGCCGCTTCCTCGGCTTCCGACAGTCTCGGCCCCGGTGGCACGACGTGGTAGCTGCGTCCGGACCAGGTGTCGTCGAGGACGATCGCCTCCCGCGTCTCGTTTGCGATGTCGACCGCGACATGCGCGATCCCTTCTTCGCTGAGCAACCGGTTCAGACGGGCGCCGGTCTCGCGCCCCGCGGTGTGCAGGGCCACGGACGGCACACCGAGCCGCGCCAGGCAACGAGTCACGTTGATGCCGCCACCGCCTCCCTGGACCGTGCGCACCAGAGCGCGGTTCTTGCCGCCCGCGGCCAGTTGATGGACTTCCAGCGAGACATCGACAGCCGGATTCAGAGTGACGGTGATGACGCGGGGCGACTCGGCGACCGGCACGGCTGGTCCCTTCGACGAATGCGAGACAGTGGGCCACGCTCGTCTCAGCATGGCGCAGTTCGTCACGGTCTGGGCACGGCCGAAAGTCGTCGATGGACAGGGACCTCCGGCGCAGGCGTTCGTCCGATGTCATCGGGTCCGGGGACATCCGGCACTAACCGGCCGACTCCGCCCGTGCGACGGTGGAAGACAGAGATCCGGTCGACGAACGGACGACATCATGGAGCGCGGACTGCCCGACGATCACACCGTGGAGACGGCATTGGCACTGGCAGGCCGGGCGCCGTCGGTGCACAATATGCAGCCGTGGCGCTGGCGGGTCGGCGACCGCAGTGTGCACCTGTACCTGGATTCCTCGTGTGTCCTGCCTGCGACCGACCCGGACCGGCGCGACATCGTGCTGAGCTGCGGCGCCGCACTGCATCATCTCGCCGTCGCGTTCACGGCCCTGGGGTGGGCAGCGGTCGTCAACCGGCTGCCGAATCCGGATGACCCCGACCACCTGGCCTCGATGACCCTGGTCCCGCACCGGCCGACCGAGCAGGATGTCGCGCTCAGCAGGGCCATTCCCCGCCGTCGCACCGACCGTCGTCACTTCACATCCTGGCCTATTCCGCCGGGTCATCTAAGTCTGTTCAGCGAACGGGCCGGGTCGCTGGGCGCGGTGGTTCGGGTCGTGGACGCGGGGGAGCGGCGGCATATCGTGGCGGCGGCGAAGGAGGCGGCCCGTCTGCATTCCGAGGACGAGTCCTATCGGTTCGAGCTCGCGATGTGGACGGGCAGGCACGCCGGCACCGACGGAGTCCCCGCGCACAGCACGCCCGCGCCGCGGCCGGGCGACGAACTCCCCGCCCGTGTGTTCGCCGGGGCGGAGCTGGCCGATCCCGCCGTCGAGGCAGATCACGCCGAGTTGCTGATGATCGGCACATCAGGCGACGACCGGCTCTCGCGACTGCGCGCGGGCGAGGCGATCAGCGCGATCCTGTTGACCGCCACCAATATCGGTCTGGCCACCTGCCTGGTCACCGAGCCGCTGGAAATCCCGGCCCAGCGCACCGCGCTGCGCGTGGAAGTGCTGCACGACACTGCCTATCCACAGGCCTTCCTGCGGGTCGGATGGGCTCCCACCAGCGCCCATCCGCTGCCCATGACTCCGCGACGACCGGTCGCGGAACTGTTGCTTCCCTCGAATCCGGACTGATCCCGCTCACAGCCGGGCGGTGTCGCTCGCTTCCACCCCGGATCGAGCCGCGGCGCTTCGCGTCACGGATACTCGGGCAGCCGGGCCGACCAGCAGGCCGCCGTGCCGCCCTCTGCCCGGGAAGCGATGGTGAAGGCTCCGTGGTAGCGCTGCGCCCGTGCCGCGAGGTTGGCCAGTCCGGTGCCCGCCGAGTACCCCGGGGAGAGACCGACGCCGTCGTCGCTCACGTCTACGGTCACCGTGTCGTCGTCCACCTTCAGTTCGACCGAAACCCAGGTCGCGTCGGCGTGACGGACCACGTTGCTCACCGCTTCGCGCAGCACCGCCCGGATGTCCTCGGCCAGCGCGGGGGACACGATGGTGAGAATCCCGGAGAACCTGACCGTGGTGCGCAGCTCGCTCTCGACGGTCGTGTCGATGATGATCTCGTGCAGCTGTTTGCGGAACTCGGCCGAATCGGTCGCGTTGACGCTCTGCAGATCGAAGATCGAGTGCCGGATGCCCTGGATGATGTCGTGGACGTCGTCGATGGTGCCGAGCAGCCGGGCCTGCATCTCCGGTGATCGTGCGCGTTGGACACTGCCCTGCAACGAGAGCCCGACGGCGAACAGCCGCTGGATGACGTGATCGTGCAGTCCGCGCGCGATACGGTCCCGGTCGGACAGGACATCGAGCTCGCGCATACGTCGTTGGTTGTCGGCCAGTTGCAGGGCGAGGGCGGCCTGATCACCGATGGCGGCCATCATCGACTGCTCCGAAGCGTCGAGCGGCTCGAGGGCGGGCGGGCGCAGCGTGGTGAGGACGCCGATCACCTGGTTGCGGGCGTGCAGCGGAAGCACGAGGACGGGGCCGAAACGGGTGCGCGAGTGCGCGAAGAGATCGTAGGTGAGTTTCTCGGCGACCACGGATTCGCCGGTGCGGAAGGCGCGTCCGAATTGGGAGCCCTCCACGGGAAGGCGCTGGCCGGTGACCTGCTCCGCGTGCACGCCCGCGGCGGCCACCACGGCGAGTTCGGCCACTTCGTCGTTGGGAATCTCCGGGTCCTCGGGCAGCGCCACGAACGTGCAGGCCGAGTCGGTCAGCGTGAGCGCTCGTCGGGTGAGCAGTTCCAGGACGTCGTTCGATTCGCCCCCGGCCAGCAATTCGGTGCTGATGTCCCTGGTCGCTTCCAACCACTGCTCACGCATGCGCGATTGCTCGTAGAGCCGGGCATTCTCGATCGCGATACCCGCGGCGGCGGCCAGCGCGCCCACGACGACTTCATCGTCCTCGGTGAACTCCTGCCCGTTCGCCTTCTCGGTCAGATAGAGATTGCCGAATACCGCTTCCCGGACCCGGATCGGCACGCCGAGGAACGCCCGCATCGGCGGGTGATGCGGTGGAAAACCGACCGAGGACGGGTGGTCGTGGAGATCGGACAGTCGGATGGTCTCCGGATGGCGGATCAGCAGCCCCAGCACACCGTGGCCGCGTGGCAGGTCGCCGATGAGCACCCGAGTCCGGTCGTCGATGCCTTCGTACACGAATGCGGCGAGCTCGCTGCACGGGTCGTCGGTCTCCCTGACGCCGAGCGCCCCGTATCGAGCGTCGGTCAGTTCCGTCGCGGTGTGCACGATGGTGCGCAGTGTGTTGTCGATGTCCAGGCCCGCGGTGACGACCAGCATCGCCTCCATGAGCCGATCCATCCGGTCACGTACATCGACGATCTCGGAGATGCGCTCCACGGGTCCATTCTTACCGGGACGATCGAAATCCGCCACGCGGCGTTAGTACGCGTCGCTCCACTTGGTGGCGATCACCGCGGCTTGCGCCCGGCGTTCCACTCCGAGTTTGGTCAGCAAACGGGATACATAGTTCTTCACCGTCTTCTCGGCGAGGAACATCCGATCGGCTATCTGCCGGTTGGTCAGCCCCTCACCGAGCAATGCGAGAAGGACGCGTTCCTGGCCGGTCAGATCCGCCAGCGGACCGGTGTCGTCGTTCGCCGCGTTGCGCAGCTTCGCCATCAGGGCCGCGGCGGCACGACTGTCCAACAGCGATTTCCCCGCCCCGACCTCCCGGATCGCCTCGACCAGAGCGAAGCCCTTGACGTCTTTGACCACGTACCCGCTCGCACCGGCCAGGATCGCATCCAGCATGGCCTGCTCGTCGGTCAAAGAGGTGAGCATCAGACACCGCAAGCCGGAAACCGTCTGCAAGAGTTCGCGGCACAATTCGACGCCGTTGCCATCGGGCAGCAACACGTCGAGAACAGCGACATCAGGTCGGAGCGCGGGAATTCGGGACAATGCCTGCGAACAATCGCCGGCCTCGCCCACGACATCGAGATCGGGCTCCGCGTCGATGAGTTCGCGCACCCCGTGACGGACTATTTCGTGATCGTCGACCAGGAAGACTCCGATCCTCGGCGGCCCGCCCACGGCACTCACCCGGACTTGCGCGAGGCGAAATAACTGGTGATGATCACCATCAGTGCGAATATCACGGCGATGATCACCGCTGCTGTCGGCCAATCCATGGTCAGCCTCCTCTGTCGCGACTATCCCGTGTGGTCAGTGTGCCACGAATGGCTGTAGTGAAACCTCGGTGCCGACGGCCGGGTCAGCGCGGGGGATCGGCATTCGCGGACAGCGCGTGTTCGAGCAGCAGCCGGCGTTCCGCCGAGGCGATCGCCCGGCGGGCTGCCGGGACGGCGTCCGGGGTGACGGAGATCGAGGTGATGCCCAGACGGACCAGACGCTCGGCGAAGTCCGGACGGCGGGAGGGCGCCTGCCCACACAGCGACGAGGTGATGCCGTGCGCACGAGCGGCACCGATGATGCGGGCGATGGCGTCCATGACGGCGGGATCGGATTCGTCGAAGAGTTCGGCGCACTCCTCGGAGTCCCGGTCGACGCCGAGCATCAGCTGGGTGAGGTCGTTGCTCCCGATGGACACGCCGTCGATGCCGAGACCGACGTATTCGGGCAGCCAGTGCACCACCGAGGGGACTTCGGCCATCACCCAGCGGTGCATGCCGCGCTGACGGCCGAGCGGACTGGCATCGACCAGTTCCAGGCACGCCTCCAGTTCCCAGCGGGTACGCACGAACGGGATCATCAGGTGCAGATTCGGAGTTCGCTCCCGCACTCGTGCCAGCGCCTGCAATTCCATGGCGAAGACCTCGGGGTCGCGGATGTAGCGGTAACAACCGCGGTACCCGATCATCGGATTGCGTTCGACCGGCTCGAATTCCGCGCCCCCGGCGAGCGCGCGGAACTCGTTGCTGCGCAGATCGGTGGCGCGGTAGACGACCGGCCGCGGGGCGAAGGCGGTGGTGACGCGCAACAGCGATTCGGCCATGCTGTCGACGAATCGGCGCTGCTCTCCGTGCGCGATCAGTTCGTGGGGGTGCTTGCCGTCCAGTGCCTGCGTGAGCAGGACCTCCGCGCGCAGCAAGCCGACGCCGTCGACATCGGTCCGGGCGACGCGCTCGGCGACTTCGGGCAGTGCGAGGTTGACATAGATTCGGGTCGCCGTCGCTTCGTGCGGACTCGCTTCGGCCGCACCGGCGCCCGCGGCGGTCGACGCGACCGTGACCTGCGGTGCCGGAGCCCGGCCGGCGCGCACCTCACCCGCGGTGCCGTCGACGGTGACGACGGCACCGTTGGTCAGCTGCGTGGTCGCCGTCCGGGTGCCGACCACGCACGGCACGCCGAGTTCCCGGGCGACGATCGCGGCATGACAGGTGATCCCCCCGCTGTCGGTGACGACGGCCGCGGCGCGCGACAGGGCCGGGAGCCAGTCGGGATTGGTCATCGCGGCGACCAGGACGTCCCCGTCCTGTAGCTCGGCGACCTGGGCCGGGGAGGACAGGACGCGCACCGGTCCGGAGGCTGTTCCCGGAGCGGCCGCCAGGCCGCGAACCAGAGCTTTGCCGGGCTGTGCGGCGGCCGCCGGTTCGGGAGCGTGCCCGGCGATCTTCGTGGTGATCGGGCGGGCTTGGACCAGCCACAGCGCCTGATCGTCGAATGCCCATTCGACATCTTGCGGAATGCCCGCGTGGTGGCGGCTCACGGCGAGCGCCAGTCGCGCCACCGCGGTGGCCTGCTCGTCGTCGAGCACCGGAGCTGCGACGTCGGCGTCGTCGAGGGCGACCCGCCGATCCCCGTCCGGCCCGGAGACGATGGCGAAATCCTGCGCGCCCCTGTGCGTTTCCAGCAGCGTCGGACCTGCGGCGTCGAACACGTAGGTGTCCGGCTCGACGCTGCCGGAGACGACGACCTCACCCAGACCGCGAGCGGCTTCGACGACGACGCGGTCGGGTCGCCCGGTGGCCGGATCGGCGGTGAACGCCACCCCCGCCGTGACCGAGGCGATCATGCGCTGCACGACCACGGCCATCACCGGGCGGTCGCGCATGCCGCGACGCGCGCGATAGGTCACCACTCGCGGGGTGAACAGCGAGGCCCAGCAGTCGACGACCGCGGCGAGGAGTTCCGGCTCGCCGCTGATGTTGGTCAGGGTGAGATTCATTCCGGCGAACGACGACGACGCGCTGTCCTCGCCGATCGCCGACGAGCGGACGGCGACGCGCGCGTGATCACCGAGTGCCCGGTAGGCGTCGAGAATCTCGGTGCGGGCGTCGTCGCCGAGCACCACCCCATGCACGATCTCGCGCATCCGGGAACACAGGTCGGCTACGCGGGACGTGTCGGTCACGGCCTCCAGCGCCTGCCGATGCAGGCTGTCCAGCTCCGCACCCACAGTGCCCGAGATGAACTGCTCGTAGCAGGAACGCAGCACGACGAACCCCGGCGGGACCGGTAACTGCGCGGCCACCAATTCGCCCAGGTTCGCGCCCTTTCCACCGGCGCGATCGGCATCGCCGAGTCGAAGTGCGTCGAACCCGGCCACATAGCGCTCGCCCATCTCGGCTCCTCAGGGGGTTTGCGTTCCTGGCTCGGTGCCGATCGACACCGAGCGCAGTCCCAACGCGGTCGCGATCTCGGCGGACCAGGCGCGAATCGACGGCCAGTCGCGCAGATCGCCGTACCTGCCTCCGCCCATCAATCGGTACCGCACGCGAGCCGACAGCGGTATGCCCGCTCGCTCGTATACCCCGGCGAAGGCTCGATAGTCGCGCGGCGCCAGCAGATCGCGCTGCCGAGCGATCTCCGGGGGCACGATGGGACCGAGTCGTCGGCCGATCGGCCCGCGCAGAGCGGGGCCGAGACCGACGCCGAACAGCCATAGTTCGGTGGTGCGCAGTTCCTGGTCGTGGGCACGGATATAGCTCTGAGCTTCCGGCAGGAAGTTCATGTCGTGAATCGCGCTTCCGAGTACGACAGCATCGAACAGGCTCAGATCCGGGGCATGGGAGACCTCGCTGACCTCGACCTCGCCACCACGAGATGTCAGGTCCTCGGCGATGAAATCCGCGATGTCGCGGGTCGATCCCTGCTCGGTCGCGTAGAGGACGGCGATGCGCGTGGGTGTCGGTGTCATGATCTCAGCGTCCCCGCTGGGCGAGGTTTCCAGGCAGAGTCGTGGTGCCCTGGCCGGTGGTGACCAATGGCCCGCCCTGGCGGATCGATGTTCGTCAGGCGGACTCGGTGGCGGGAAGGGAGTCCGCGCACACGGCTTCGACGAACTCGCCCACCGTGCTTTCCGGCAGATGACGGGCGAGGTCGGCCTCGGTGATGATGCCGACGAGCACCCCCTGGTCGAGGACCGGCAGGCGCCGGACCTGATGGCGCTCCATGGTGCTCAATATGTCGTCGACCTCGGCGGTGACCTCGATGGTGTGCAGGCTCTCGGCGCCCTGCGCCAGCTCGCCCGCCATGGTCGACTTCGGATTGGCCCCGATCCCTACCACTTTCACGACGATGTCGCGATCGGTGACGATTCCGACGGGATGCTTCTCACCGTCACAGATGGGGAGTGCGCCGACGCCGAGTTGGCGCATACGCTCGGCCGCTGTTTCCATGGAGTCCCGGACGCCGATGTATGCGACGTCGGGTCGCATGATCTCGGATGCAGTCGTCATGTCGTTGTCTGCCTTCCAGTCGGTTCTGCGATGCCCTGGGTTCTGCGATGTCTCGGCCCCCATCTTCGAACCGAACCGGGGGATTTCGGCAGGGCTGAAGGTCATCGTCCGGTCACCGGTAGCGACTCCTCCGTGGCTCGATGTCGATCCTGTGCCGCGGATGTGAACGTCCACGTCTGTCCGGCGCCGAGTTCGCGCTCCACGCCCTCGACGCAGACCCGGATCGGCGCCGCGTTGCTGGGATGCAGCCGCAGCACGATGTCGGTGTGGGTGAGCACGATCGTCACCGGCTGTCCACGGAAGGAGACCGTGAACTCCGCTTCCTGCAGTTCGTTGGGCAGCACCGGGTGCAGGAGCAGCATGTCGTCGCGTGTTTCCAGGCCGCCGTAGCAGCGCAGGATCATGTCGGCCGTTCCGGCCATGCCCCCGAGATGTACCCCTTCCCGCGTGGTGCCGTCCTGCGTGTCGTCGAGGTCGGCGGCGAGAGCCTGGCTGAACAACTGCCAGGACGCGGCACGATCGGTTCGGGCCAGCACCCAGGCATGGGCGAGTCTGCTCAGTGTGGATCCATGACTGGTGCGGGCGAGGTAGTAGGACACCGTTCGCGGAATGAGCTCACCGGGCAAGGCGTAGCCCAGGTGGGCGAACACCTTGCGGAGTTCCTCGGCGGAGAACAGGTAGAACAGCATCAGAACGTCCGCCTGTTTGGACAGCTTGTACCGATTGGTGCTGTCGCCCTCGGCGTTCAGGATGAGGTCGAGCCGTTCCACGTTGCCGTAGTCGGCACGATAGCGGTCCCAGTCGAATTCCTCGAGATCCTCGTATCCGTCGAACTGGGAGATGATGCCGTCGCGGTGGAACGGCACGCGAAGCTTGCGGCTGACATGGTCCCATCGGGCGGGCTCGTCGGCGCCCAGGCGAAGACGCTGCCGCAGGGGCTCGCAGTCGGCACCGTCGATCAACCGCACGACGTCTTGAGCCCGCGTCAACACCCACGACGCCAGGACGTTGGTGTAGGTGTTGTTGCGAACCCCTCGGCCCGGTCGATCCGGGTAGCCGTCGTGGTACTCGTCGGGGCCCATCACGCCGTCGATGTCGAATCGGCCCGTTGCCGGATCGAGAACGGCCATCTCGGCGAACAGGCGCGCGACCTCCACCACGATCTCCGCGCCACAATCGATCATGAACCGCTGGTCGGCGGTGGTCTGGTAGTACTGCCACACGCTGTAGGCCAAGGCGAGCCCGACATGGCGCTGACGAAAAGAGTTGTCCGGCATCCACCGGCCGGTGCGCGGGTTGAACAACTCGGTCGGGGTTTCCTCGCGGCCGTCGCTTCCGCTCTGCCACGGGAACAACGCACCCGACCACCCCGCTGTGCGAGCCGCGACGCGGGCACGCTCGAGTCGTCGGTACCGGTACCACAGCGCCGCTCGGGTGAGTTCGGGTCTGCGCAGCGTCAGCATCGGGTGGACGAAGATCTCGTCCCAGAAGATGTGCCCGCGATAGGCCTCACCGTGCAGTCCGCGCGCGGGAACGCCCGCATCGCGATCCGGGCCGGCATCGACCACGGATTGCAGTACGTGGAACACGTGCAGGTTGAGCGCCAACTGCGAGGTGCTGCCGTCGGAGAGCCGGATACCGAAGCGTGCCCACAGTCGCGCCCAGGCATCGACCTGGGCGGCCAGCAACGCCGGGAAATGCGGGGCGCGACCGATCCGCGCTGCCACATCCAGGGCGGGGGTGGAGATGCCGCGATCCCGGGAGGTCGCTGTCGCCGCGATCTTCTCCACCACGATCGGGGTGCCGGGTTTGAGCTGCACGGTCAGTTCCTGACCGGGACGCAGACGTTCGGGCAGCACTCGGCGCCGCGACACCGGTGCGTCGGTACGGGTGCGCGTCGCCAAGGCGAGCGTGATCCCGGACTGCTCGGTCACGGTCTCGTACAGCACGGTGTGCCGGTCGAGTTCGCGATGCCTGCCCGCCCGGAGATGGTGCGAGCACAAGAGCCGGTCCGCGGTGACATTTCGATTCTGGACCTCGGCGTTGATCGCCGAGGCGATCACCACGTCTCCTGTCCAGTTCTCGGATTCGACGGTGAGCTCGAGCGCCGCCAGGTGCGGGTCGGCCAACGATTGAAAGCGACGTGTCACCACGCGGGTCCGGCGGCCTTCGCTGTCCTGGTAGGTGTCGGCGAAGGTCGTGACACCGGTGCGCAGATCCAGCTCCCTGCGGTGGGAGGTGGATTGCGACGATCCCGGCTCGAGCACCTCTCCGTCGATCGGACGGACGGTGAGGAATGTCCAATCCGGGGTGTTGACCAAGTGCTCGGTCTCCATGATCCGATCACCGAGGTCGGAGACGCACCGGTTGTACACCCCGGCGATGTACGTGCCGGGATAGTGCACCGCGTCGTTCACGCTGCCCGGGACGGATCCCCGGGTCGCCCAGTACCCGTTGCCTGTGGTGCACAACGCTTCCCGCGTCCCCTCCTGCACCGAGACGAAATCGTCGTAGACCAGGCTCCACTCGTCCGGTCCCGCGACGGAGGCACCGCCACCCCAGCGGTAGGCCACCGAGGCGTCGACACCGGGCATCGGCCCGGTCAGCTCGAGCCGGGTCAAATCGGTGACGACGAGGTCGGCACCGGCGGCCGCCAACGCCGCGGCCGCGCCGTGCCGATCCACCCCGATCACGCGTCCGAAACCTCCCTCGGCCGCGGCGCGCACCCCGCTCGTCGCGTCTTCGAGCACGATGATGTCGATCGGCGGAAGCCGGAGCCGTCGGGCCGCCTCGAGGAACATGGCCGGGTCGGGTTTGCCAGGGAGCTGCAAGCGCAGCGCGTCGGTGCCGTCCACCCGAACGGTGAACAGATCTTCCAGTCCGGCGGTGCGCAGAATCGCCACACTGTTGCGGCTGGCCGTCACCAGTGCCGTCGGTATCCGGGCCGCACGCAGCCCGGCGAGCAGTTCCGCCGCGTCGGGAAAGACACGCACACCCACGCGGGCGAGTTCATCTCCGAACAACTCCTGTTTGCGCCGGGACAAACCCGTGACGGTCGGCGCGCCGGGGCCGTCGTCCGGGCCACCCTCCGGGATGGTGATACCGCACGAGGCCAGGAACGCGCGCACGCCGTCCTCACGGCTACGGCCGTCCACATAGACGTGGTAGTCGCTGTCGGCGTCGAAAGTGCGACCAGGTTGGCCCAGTTCGGGCAGAACCTCGTCGAACAGTCTCTTCCACGCCGCGGCGTGCACAGCGGCGGTGTCGGTGACCACACCGTCCATGTCGAAAATCACCGCGCCGTGGTCGTCGGCCGTCCGACCCGACGACGTGGGCAGATTCTCCAGCCGCACTCCGGACACACCCTTTCCTCGCGCATGTTGTTGGCTCTGACTCGGTTGTACCTCCCTTTCCTCCGTTGCGATCGATGATGCCTCGATTCGATCCCGGGGAGGCGGTCGGTGACCGCCTGGCTGTGGTGGCCTTCGGGGAACGCCGCCGACGCCCCATGAGCTTCGGGATATCCTCTGGCCGACTACGAACCCCCGCTCGACTGAGGAACCAACACGATCTTGCCCGCGGAGGCCCTGCTCGCCAGCAGCTCGTGCGCGTGACGTCCGTCGGTCAACGGGACGCGCTCGGCCACTTCGGGATGGATGCGCCCCTCGCGCAGCAGCCGGATCAGTTCCGACAGGTCGGCGTGGAACCAGTCGGGATGACGGTCCCGGAGTTTCGCGATGCGATAGGTCGTCACCCGTCGCGACGGCGAGAGCAGCCCTGCCAGCATGGCGGCCGCCCCGGAGCCGTAGAACTCGGTCAAGCCGCGCCAACTGCGGCGACCCTGCGCGATGGTCGAGTAGTGGCCGAAGAGCACAAGCCTGCCGCCGCGCCGCAGCGCCCGATAGGAGCGAAAGGACAGCGAGCCTCCGATGCCGTCGAACGCTGTGTCGACTCCGCCTCCGCTCGAGGCGCGCACCCGGGTCAGGAAGTCTTCGGTGGTGTAGTCGATCGGTATACCGCCGAGCCGCTCGACCAGCTCGCAGTCCGCGGTCGCGGCGGTCCCATAGACCTGCAAGCCCGCGGGTGCGGCGAGTTCCAGCAGTGCGACGCCCACCCGCCCGGCCGCTCCGTGATACAGCGCCGTCTCCCCGGGCCGGGCTCTCGCCGCGCGGTGGATGAGCTGGTAGGCGGTCATGTACGGGAAGATCACGCTCACCAGCACGGCCGGGTCGATATCGGCGGGCACTTCGATCGCCCATGATTCCCTGACGCAGACCATCTCGGCGTAGCCTCCCCACACGACCAGCGCCGCCACATGATCTCCGGGCTTCAGCGTGGAGCAACCCGTGCCCACCCGTTCGACGACACCCGCGAATTCGTAGCCTGGGGTGAAGGGTGGCTTCGGACCGCCCGGGTAGGTTCCGGCCCGAAGCAACGTGTCTGTGAAGGAAACACCCGCGGCCAGTACGCGAACGCACACCTCACCAGGCCCCGGTGACGGCTCGTCTTCCTCGACGACACTGAGGACTTCAGGACCTCCGTAACGAGAAACGACGATGCGCTTCATATCCGGAAACGATAGCCGCTTCTTTGCCCGGTGTGGCCGAGATGGAGTGGCGAAGGGTTGCACTGCCCTCCGCGTGACTACCGGCAAGCGGGGAGCGATGATTACCGGCATGGTGTCCGACGACGAGCTGATCGACCGCTACGTGCACAGTGTGCTCGCGCACCTGCCGAAGTCACGGCGGGAGACGGCGACCGAAGAACTGCGGGGACGGATCGCCGAGGACTCCGCCGGGCGCACGACGCGCGAAGTACTCGTCGAGCTCGGCCCACCCGAGGATCGAGCACGCCGTTTCCGGGGAGCACCGCGCCAGCTGATCGGCCCCCGCCTGTACGACACCTATCTGCGGGTGCTGTGGCCGGCGGTCCGCGTGGTCGCGATCGTCGTGGGCGGGCTGAGCCTGCTGGGTGCGGTGGTCGACGACGGGTCGCCGACGATCGGCGGAGCGCTCGAGGAGGCGCTGACCTCGGCGTTCACCGGCGCGGTGTACGCGGCCGTCTGGGTGACGGTGGTCTTCGCCGTGATCGAGCGCACGGCCCCGGGGGCGGTCCTGCACGAGTGGCGTCCCGACGACCTCCCGCCGGTACCGCGCGGGCACGAGATCCCGCTCGGCG
This sequence comes from Nocardia higoensis, assembly GCF_015477835.1. Classification (NCBI taxonomy): domain Bacteria; kingdom Bacillati; phylum Actinomycetota; class Actinomycetes; order Mycobacteriales; family Nocardiaceae; genus Nocardia; species Nocardia higoensis. The sequence goes on from NZ_JADLQN010000001.1 coordinate 900,981, forward strand.
ACGCGATCGCCGACCTGGTGTTCGGCATCTCGGTCTTCGTCGCGGTCTTGTGCTTGTCTCCCGCGTTGGCGCCGTCGTTCCTCGCCGAGACCGCCGAGAGTCTCGATCCCGGCGTCGTCGATCGGCTGCTGCCGCTGGCGGGGGTCGTCGCCGCGCTGTGGGTGATCGTGGCCATCGCGCAGTTGGTGGTGCGCGCCTGGACGCTGTCGGTGACCGCGCTGTCCGTCGTCGCGGATCTGCTCGCCGTCGTCACCGCCGCCGCGATCCTGGTGCACCGGCCGTACTTCACGGACGAGTTCGTCGCCGATCTCCAGGAAGGCCAGGACGGCGACTTGGGCCGTGCGCTCGACATCGCCATCGGCATCGGCGCCATCGCGGTGATACTGGTCTGTGTCGGCGGCGTGGTCACCGCGGTGCGCAAATACCTCGTCCACCGCGGCGCCTGAAGCGGGGCACGGCGTTCGCCGACACAGACGCGGCTCAAGCGCTCGCGCGCTCGAGCAGTCGATGCACCGCGGCCGGGAGCGTCCGCGCGACCAGGTCGATATCGGGTGCGCCGTCGTAATCGCCCGTGATGCCGAAGTTCAGGGTGCCGGCATAGCTCAACATCGCAATGCCGATGCGGATGCGCATCGCGATGGGGGCGAACGGGAACACTTCGAGGATGTCGGCGCCGAACAGGTGCTGTGTCTGCGCGGGCCCCGGCACGTTCGTGGCCAGGGCGGCGACACCCTGCTGCGGGAAACGCAGCGCGGTCTTCACCGCCCATGCCATCGGCGCGAACGGCACGAGCCCGGCCGCGGAGACGAGCGTCCGGCCCGCACTCGATTCGCCGCCGCTCTTGAGGCTGTCCATCTGCCCACGCACCGCGGCGAACTGGTCCAGCGGATCCTCGAGATGAACGGGCAGCGCCGGCAACATCAGCGAGACCCGGTTGTCCCATCGACCGGAGGCTTGTGCCGATCGCGTGGAGACAGGAGTGAGAACACGCGCGGACTCCGGGCCGGGCTGTTCACCGCGGGCCAGCAGGACCGCGCGCAGCGCCGAGGTGACCGCGGTCAGCGCCACATCGTTGATCGTGCCGCCCAGTGCTTTCCGCACCCTGTCGATCTCGTCGAGCCGGACGCGGGCGACCGCATAACGGCGCTGCCTGCCGATCGGGCCGTTCAGCGAGGAACCACGACGCGGAGTGAGCAGGCTCTGCAGCAACGGCACCGCCCCACGCGCGGTACGGACCACCGCGCGAGGCGCCTGCGCTATCAGACCGGGGGCCCGCAACGGCAGCTCCAGTCCACCACGCACCAGGCGCTGCCAGTCCACGGGTGCGGTGCCCGCGCCGGTGCTCTCGGCGGACGCGGTGTCGGCCTCCTCGGTCGGCGGGTCACAGATGCTGCGCAGCAGGGAGATTCCCGAGACACCGTCGACCATGCTGTGATGAGCGGCCAGGATCATCGCCCAGCGGTCGCCCTCGAGTTCCTCGACCACGGTGAAATGCCAGAGCGGGTGATCGCGATCCAGCCGCCGTCCCATCGTGTTCGCCGTGAGCTCCCACAACGCGGCCTCGTCCCGCGGTCGGGGCAGCGCCGCCCAGGTCAGGTGGTGACCGAGATCGAACGCGGGATCGGGCACCCATACCGGCGCGCTGATGTCCCAGCGGCCGCGTCGGATCTTCCGGCGTAGCCGCGGATTGCTGTCGACGCGGCGCGCGAACCGGCGCTCGAATTCCGCACGGTCGCCGGGAGTGCCCGCGATGATCGCGACTGCGCCGATGCGCGCGCTCACGTGCTGGTCGGTGTCCTCGAGTTCCAGGAAACCCGCGTCGAGGGGCCCCAATTCGCTCATCGCTCGCTCTTTCCCACCAGTCCGACCAGGAACCCGCCGGTGACCGCGGCCATCGCGGCGGCCATCAGCATGCCACCCACCACGCCGATCAGCGCCACCACCGCCACCGCCTGTCCGGGCTGCCACAGCGGACTGGTGAACGCGGTGAAGGCAGTCAACCCCGCCAACCATGCCACGACGTTCGCCGGGATCCAGCGCGCCGCACGGTCGGCGTGTTCACGAAGAACCACCCACTGCGCCACCCCGATGGACAGCAGAATCACCAGCCCTCCCGTCGCGAATCCCGCCACTTGCCCCAGCCCGCCCCATCCGGAGAGTCCGTCGGTGACGACGAACAACGCACCCACGGCCCAGGCGACCACCGCCCCCAGAGCAGTAGCCGCGACCCAACGGGCACTCGACAGTCCCGGCAGCGCCGGTCGCAACGCCCGGGCCTGGAACCACCCCAGTGTCACGCCCTCCACACCCCCCGCCACGAGCAGCGCGGCTGCGGCGAGCACGTCGACGCGATCCCCGACCAACGCGCCCACCACCGAAGGCGTCAGGAAACCGAGAAGCTCGCCGAGGGTCACCAGGGCGAACCAGCGGCGCCACAGCCGTTTTCCCGACAAGATCGCGGCGCTGTCGCGGGCGGACATCGCGTCGGACGGTGAGGCGAGCGGCCGCCGGGAATCCTGCGGAATCATCGGAGTGCCGGTATCGGCGCTGTGCGGCATGCTATCGATGATCCGCTACAGCGGCGTTTCGGTACAGGTACGCGGAGGTACAGCCTCCATACCAGATCCCGACGGGGAAGGATCGACCAGATGCAGGTACGGATCGTCTACGAATCGATGTTCGGCAACACCGCCGAGGTGGCCCGAGCCATCGCCCAGGGGTTCGGCGGGCGCGCCGAGGTGCAGGTGCTGGACGTAGTCGCGGCTTCCGAGCTGCCCGACCTGCCGGTGGATCTGCTGATCGTCGGCGGACCCACCCACGCGTTCGGCCTCAGTCGCGCCCGGACCCGGTTGGATGCCGCCGGGCAGACCGACCGACCGGTCGAAACGGAGATCGGCATCCGCGAGTGGTTGCAGGACGCCTCCCACGCTCGTGCGGGAGCACGGGCCGCGGCTTTCGGCACCAAAGTCGGCAAACCGCCATGGCTGCCGGGTTCCGCGGCACGGGGCGTCGGCAAACGGCTGCGGGCACTGGGATACCAGTTGACCGACGAGCCGCAGGACTTCTTCGTCGCGGGAACCCCGGGGCCTCTGGTGGACGGCGAGATCGACCGGGCGCGCGCCTGGGGTGAGCATCTGGCGTCCACCGCGATGCGGGCCGCGGACGCTGCTCGGAGACACGACGTCGAAGGCTAGCGCCGTCACGCCCCGGCGCCGGGACCCGCCCGGTAGGCGTCGACCGCCGTGGGCAGCGTCGGATACAGGTGCTCCGGTCCGATGCGGTCGGTCAGACCCGAGGCGTCCAGCGCGCACCGTAGATCCTGCTTCACCCGCGCCATCGCGAAGGCGATGCCTCGTTCGGTCAACTCGCGGCGCAGTTGTTCCACCGCGTCCAACGCGGTGAGATCCACCTCCACGTTCGCCTCGGCGTTGAGTACGAACCAGCGCACCGGCGCTCCGTCTCGCTCGGCCTGTTGGTCGACGGCCGCGAGCGCGCGGCGCCGGAAGTCCTCGGCATTGGCGAAGCACAACGGCGCGTCGTAGCGATAGACCACCAGCCCGGCGACAGGTTGCGCCATCGGGTAGTCGTCGATGTCGTGCATGCCCGCCAATCCCGGCACGAAGCCGAGGATGGCGTCGTGGGCGCGCGCGACGCGCCGGAGCAGATCCAGAATCGACAGGGCGATCGCGACGAGTACGCCGTAGAGCACGCCGAGCGCCAGCACCGCCGACAACGTGGCCAGGGCAAGTACCAGCTCGCTGCGCCGGAACCTGCCGATCCGCCGCAGCTCGGCCAGGTCGATCAGCCGTAGCGCCGCGTAGATCACCAGCGCGGCCAGCGCCGCGGTCGGGAACACCGCGAGCACTCCTGACGCGCCGACCAGGACGATCAGGACGATGCCGAGCGTGACCAGCGAGTAGAGCTGCGTCTTGGCATGCATCGCATCGGCGATGGTCGTGCGGCTTCCGCTGCAGCTGACCGGGAAGCCTTGCAGCGCCCCGGCGGCCAGGTTGGTCGCGCCGAGGGCAGCCAGTTCGGTATCGGCCTCGATGTGGCGACCGTGACGCGCGGCGAAGGCGCGGCCGGTGAGAGTGTTGTCGGAGAACGCGACCACCGCGATGCCCACGGCGGGCAGCACCAGCCGTGCCAGGTCGGCTACCTCGATCGCCGCGAAACGCGGGGTCGGGATGCCCGCGGGCACCGGTCCCACCGTCTCGATGCCGTAGCGCTGCAAGGAGAACACGGCCACGACAGCACCGGCGAGCAGAACCGCCAGCAGCGGCCCCGGCAGCTTCGGCATCCACCGCGCCGCCGCGAGCAGCGCGACCAGCACGCACAGCGCCAATACGGCGGTCGGCGGATGCCAGTGCTCCAGATTCTCCGCGAACGAGCGCAACTGGTCCGGGATGGTCTCGCCCTCCACCGGCACACCGGTCGCGCCGCTCAGTTGCCCGACGATCATGAGGCCGGCGGTGCCTGCCAGGTAGCCGACGAGCACCGGCTTGGACAACAGATCGGCGAGTACCCCGAGTCCGCCCAGTGCCGCGAGCAGACAGAGCGCGCCGACGACCACGGCGAGCAGCGCGGCCAAGGTCGCGTACCGGGCGGGGTCACCCGCTGCCAGCGGCGCGAGCGCGACCGCGGTCATCAATGCGGTGGTCGACTCCGGACCGACCGACAGTTGCCGTGAAGTACCGAACAGCACGTACACGGCCAGCGGGCCGATCGCGGCCCACAAGCCGACCACCGGCGGCAGCCCTGCCACCGTCGCGTACGCCATCACCTGCGGCACCAGGTACGCCGCGACCGTCACCCCCGCCAGCACATCCGCGCGCAACCAGGTGCGCCGGTATCCCTGGAACTGCCGCAGACCGGGAAAGACACGCACCGACTTCACCGGGGCATTGTGCGTCACCTCCGACGGACTCCGCCTCTTCGGATGGTCGCGGGCCGAGTATTCAGTCGGCTCGCACCGCCGACGTGGGTTCACGCGGCCCCTGATCGAGCCGGAACGGCGGGTATTCGTCGCGCATCAGCGCCGCGTAGGTGAGCACCCGGTAGAACCAGCGATCGATGCCGAGCACGAAGTCGAACACCGGCCGCGGGTAACGACCGGTGAACAGCAGTATCACCGCCGCGATCAGCACCAGGATGCCCAGCAGCGGGATGCTCGTCGCGGTGCCGCCGCCCTCCTCGGAGCTGAAGGTCGGTCCGGTCGAGGTCATCGCCGCCACGACCAGATAGTGCGGGATGGCCAGCAGCCACCATTTCACCAGGACCTTCCACCGCGACAACCGTTCCGGGTAGGCCACCTGGAGGTCGGCGGGGTACTCGACCGACCCGAGCGTGAACGGCGGATAACGATCGGTGCCGAGCGCGGCATAGGTGTAGAACTGGACCCGCCAATTCCAGCGCATGACCCCCACATTGAAATCGAAGATCGCGCGCGGATAGCGACCGGTGAACAGAATGACCACCCCCGCGGCCAGTGTCAGTGCGGCGAAGGCGATCCACAAGAAGAACAGCACGATGAAATGGGGGATCGCGAGCAGCCACTTGACCAGCCACAGCCAGCGAGAGAGCGGCGGATCCAGGTCACCCCTCAGGGACAACGGATAGCCGGACTCGAATTCGGTATCCATGGACAGCACCTCATGTTCGTCGGTCCGATCGTGGGTAAACGAGGATCAACCGAGTATGGCGGAAGAGGAGGGCCGGGGCAGTGAGGACATCTGACGCACAGCGCGGACAGACTCGCCGATTGCGAGCCGCTCTCACCGGAATGTCGAGTTTCGTCGCCTTCTGGGCCTACGCCGGGGCTGTCGGCCTCGCGGGCGGTGGCGCGGATCTGGGCAGCGAGGTCGAAGCCCGGCTGCCTTTCCACAGCAAGATATTCGCGGGGACGGCGCTTGCCGCGATCGTCGGCGTCCCGATGACAGCGACGGCGGTGCTGGCCGGGCGGTCACGATCACCGGCCGGGCCGGTAGGCGTCGGCAGCGGTCTGCTGCTGACGGGGTGGGTTACCGTCCAGCCGTTCATCATCAGGCGGTTCTCCTGGATGCAGCCGGCGTTCGGCGCGCTCGGCCTGGGCACGGCCGCGCTGGCATGGCGGCTGTGGAGCGAGGACATCGCCGAGGAGGTCACCCCACCAGTGCGGTACTCACCGTGAGGTAGACCAGGATCGACAGCAGATCCTGCACGACCGTCGCCAGGGGGCCCGAGCCGAACGCCGGATCCACCCTGAACTTCGACATCGCCCACGGCAGCGTCATGGCGACGACCACCGCGACCGAACACGCGGCGAACAACGACAGCGACACCGCCGCCGACACCTCGCTCTGATGCCACATCAGCAATGTCAACGGATAGGACATGAGGGCGATCAACGCGCCGATCGCCAAACCTGTCATGATTTCGCGCGCCACGATGCGCTCGACACCGATGCCCACGGACAGGCCACGGATGACGACCGCTTCGGTCTGGGTTCCGACGGCGTCGGCCAGATAGACGATGCCGGGAATGAAGAACGCCACCAGCACCTGGCGTTCCAGTTGTGCCTGGAACGCGTCCATCACGCCCGCGGACACCATCGCGCCGATCAATCCCACCATGAGCCAGGGCAGCCGATGCCACAGCCGCCGTCCCACACTCTCGGTACTCGCCGTCCGGGCGCCCGCCGCCGACTTCAGGTAACCGGACAACCGCGCGACATCCTCGTCGTGCTCCTCGAGCAGGACCGCGAGCAGCCGGTGCGGTGGGATGACGCCCTGGAAATCTCCTGCCGCGTCGACCACCACGAGAGCGGACTCGTCGTGGTGCAACGCCTTCCACAGCGCGCGTTCCTGATCCTGCTGCCCTGCCACGACCGGGAAGTCCGCGTCCATCAGCGTGGAGATGCGCGCGGAATCATCGGCTGCCAAGAGGCTTTCGATCGTCACCACACCGGTGGGTCTGCGCCCCGTACAGACCGCGACGATCCCCGCCTCGACGAACCGCCGGCCGCGCATCCGTGCCAATACATCTGCGACGGTGTCGTCCACACCCGCCACGGGCACGTTCCGGCTGGCATGCGCGGCGGCCGTGCCCACCGTCTGTAACAATCGATCCGAACCCACCGGCGCACCCTACCGCGCGAGCAGGTGCCATCGAGTCGCAGCGCTGACGACGTCTCCCGGCGGAACCGCCCACAGCTCGAGCGCGCTCCGCACCGAATCCGGCCACGAAGAACGACGAGGAGTCCCAGATGGCGGCGGAGCAGACCATGCGGGCGTGGCGGGTCGCCGCCCCGGGACCGGTCGACAGCGCGCCGGTGCGCGCGGGCATCGAACCGGTGCCCACCCCGGCCGACGGTGAGCTGCTGGTCCGGGTGCTGGCGTGCGGTGTGTGCCGGACGGACCTGCACGTCGTGGAGGGCGACTTGCCGGTGCACCGTGCCGGGGTGGTCCCCGGGCACGAGGTGGTCGCCGAGGTCGTCACCGGCGCCGGCGGCTTCGTCCCCGGCGACCGGGTCGGCATCCCATGGCTGCGCCACACCTGCGGCGTGTGCCGGTACTGCCGCCGCGGCGCGGAGAACCTGTGCCCGAACTCCCGGTACACCGGCTGGGACGACGACGGCGGATACGCCGAATACGCCACCGCACCGGCCGATTTCGCACTACCGCTGCCCGCGGGATACCGCGACGACGAACTGGCGCCGCTGCTGTGCGCGGGCATCATCGGTTTCCACGCGCTGGTGCGTGCCGAGGTACCCCGGGGCGGGGTGCTGGGGATCTACGGCTTCGGTGGTAGCGCGCACCTCACCGCGCAGGTGGCCGCGGCACGCGGCGCGCGGGTGCACGTGATGACCCGCGGTGCGGCGGCGCGAGAACTCGCCACGGAACTGGGCGCGGCGTCGGTGCAGGGCGCCGCGGACCGCCCGCCGGAACCGCTGGACTCGGCGATCCTGTTCGCCCCGGCCGGAGAGCTCGTGCCGGTGGCGTTGGAGGCGCTCGACGCGGGCGGCACGCTGGCTCTGGCGGGCATCCACCTGACCGACATCCCACCGCTGAACTATCAACGCCATCTGTTCCGGGAACGACAGGTTCGCAGCGTCACCTCCAACACCCGCGCGCAGGCCCGCGAGTTCCTGACCTTCGCCGAAGAGCACCGGCTACAGGTGCGCACCCACCGCTACGACCTGGACTCCGCGGACCGAGCCCTGTCCGATCTCGCCCACGGTCGTTTCGACGGCGCCGCCGTCCTGGTCCCATGAACGCCGCGTTTCGCCCGGTGTTCTCCTCGTACGCGCTGCACTCGTACACACTGAGGACATGAGTGTCTCGACAGCAGACCAACTGGCGATCGCGCAGGTGATCGGCTTGCATGGGCATCTGATCGACGCGGGCGCCTTCGACCGCTTCGGTGAAGTCTTCACCGAAGACGTCACCTACGACCTCACCGCCTTCGACGCGGGCATCGTGCGCGGACATGTGGCACTGGCCGCGCTGGCGCTCGCACTCGGCGACAGCAACCCGGTCGGCCACCACGTCACCAATCTGGTGTTCACCGGCGCGGAAGGCGACGTGGTCACAGCGATGTCGAAAGGGCTGGTGGTGTACGCCGACGGCACGTGCTCCGGTGTCGTCTATCACGACACCCTCGCGAGCACAGCCGCCGGTTGGCGCATCGCCCACCGTCGTGTCACTCCCCGGCGACGACCGCTTCATCCCTGATCAGAGCAGCCCGCGTAGCCTGTCCACTGCATCGGGTCATCGGCAGCACTGGAAGGCAATCGTGGAGTTACACGCTTTTCCGATCATCGCGGCCGTGCTGGCGATCGCTGTTGCCATCGGATCGGTGGCAGTGCGGCTGCGACAGCCGCTGATCGTCTCCTTCATCGGTGTCGGCATCCTGGTCGGGCCGCTGGGAACCGGATGGGTCCAGGCCGACGACACGATCGAACTGCTCTCGCGCATGGGGATCGCGATCCTGCTCTTCCTCGTCGGGCTCCGGCTGGATCTGCATCTGATCCGCAGCACGGGCAGGGTCGCGCTGGTCACCGGCCTCGTCCAGATCGCCTTGACCGCGATGGGCGGATATCTGATCGCCCTGGCATTCGGGATGAGCTCGGTCGCCGCCCTGTATGTGGGAATCGCGCTCGCCTTCTCCTCCACGATCATCGTGGTCAAACTGCTGTCGGACAAACACGAACTGGATCAGCTGCACGGCCGGATCGCGGTCGGCATCCTGATCGTGCAAGACCTCGTCGTGGTCCTGGTGATGATCACGCTCACCGCTTTCGCACAGCCGGCGAACGGTGATTCGCTGCTCGGTGTCGCCGCCATCCTCGGCAAAGGCGTCGGCCTGCTCGCCGGAACCGGACTGCTCATGCGCTTCGTGCTGCCCTGGCTGCTCGAACACGTCGCGCGATCGCAGGAACTGCTCGTCCTCTTCGGTGTCGCGTATGCCGCGTCGGTGGCCGCGGTCAGCGAATGGCTCGGATTCGGCACAGAGGTCGGTGCTTTCCTGGCCGGCGTTTCGCTGGCCTCCACCCCGTACCGCGACGCACTCGGCGCCCGCATGGTGAGCCTGCGCGACTTTCTGCTTCTCTTCTTCTTCGTCGACCTGGGCGCCCGGCTCCAGTTCGACAATGTCGTCGAACAGATCTCCGAAGCCGTCGTGCTCTCGGTGTTCGTGCTGCTGGTCAAACCGCTCATCATTCTCGTGACCATGTCCGCACTCCGGTATCCGGCGAGAGTCGGCCTGCCCACCGGCCTGACGATGGCCCAGATATCGGAATTCTCGTTGATTCTCGCGGCGCTCGGTCTCGGGTTGGGCCACATCGACAGCGCGACGGTCAGTCTGATCACGGTGGTCGGGTTGGTCACCATCACCGGTTCGACGTATCTGATCATGTACTCGGGCTGGATTCGCGACCGGCTCGAGCCGCGCTTCGCGGTCTTGGACCGCACCCACAGCCCGGCAGCGACGGCGCAGGACCCTGATACAGACACCGATGTGATCCTCTACGGCCTCGGCAGATTCGGACGCCATCTGGCAGAGCGGCTGAGCGGGCGCGGAATCCAGGTTCTGGTCGTCGATTTCGACCCGCATCGGATCGCGACCACCGTTCCCGAGGGAGTGGCGGCGGTGTTCGGAAGCGCCGAGGACGTCGATCTGCTCAACGCCCTGCCCTTGGAGCGCACCCGCTGCGTGGTCAGTGCCATTCCGGTGGTGAGCACCAATCTGGCGTTGCTGCACAACTTGCGCCACCACGGCTATGCCGGACCGGTCGTGTTGACCGCGCACACCATCCGCGACGCGGGCCTGCTGCGTGAGGCCGGTGTCACCGTGGTGCTGGAACCGTTCACGACAGCGGCGACCACCACCGCCGACACCCTGCATCAGCTGCTCAGAAGGCTCGACGAGGACTGACGACGAGCCCGGTTGCCAACAACTGAATTGCACACAACCGAATTGCGCGCTACAGTTCTGCCATGGCCGAACTGTCGACCCTCGATCAGCAGCTGTGCTTCCAGCTGTACTCCGCCTCGCGCACCATGACCGCGATCTATCGCCCCAAGCTGGAGGCGATGGGCATCACCTACCCGCAGTACCTGGTGATGCTCCTGCTCTGGGAGCGCGATGGCCGCACGGTACGCGACCTGGGGGAGAAGTTGGCCTTGGACTCGGGCACGCTCTCCCCGCTGCTGAAGCGGCTGGAGGGCGGCGGACTGGTGGAACGGTCACGCTCGGCCACCGACGAACGCCGCGTGGAGATTCGGCTCACCGAGCGCGGGAGCGCCTTGCGTGAGCAGGCGTGCGGCATTCCCGAGGAAATCTTCGACGCCACCGGGCTTCGGCCCGAAGAAGCGATCGCACTGCGCGACACGCTGGCGCGCCTGAGACGGGCGATGGACGCCCGTATCGAATCCGAAAGGAACCGAACATGAACGTTCTCTACACCACCGAAGCGCTCGCCACCGGCGACGGCCGCGACGGTCGGGTCCGCTCCGACGACGGCCGGATCGATCTCGACCTGGCCGTGCCCAAGCAGATGGGCGGCAGCGGCGAGGGGGCCAATCCCGAGCAGCTGTTCGCCGCGGGCTATGCCGCCTGCTTCCACTCCGCACTGCGCATGGTCGCCCGCCAGGCGAAGGTGAACGTCGAGGACTCCTCGGTCGGCGCCGCTGTCGGCATCGGTACCACCGAGGCGGGCGGCTTCGGATTGCAGGTGACTCTGGAGGTGACGTTGCCCCACATCTCCCGCGACCAAGCGCAGAGCCTGGCCGATCGAGCCCATCAGGTGTGCCCGTACTCGAATGCCACCCGCGGCAATATCGACGTCCGGGTGCTGGTCGCCGACGACTGATCGCCGAGTGCCGCCCGCCGGTGCGGCTATCGGCGGGCGGCCCGATTCACTCGCGTCAGCACGCTGTGCAATTCCTCGAGCTCGTCGAGGCCCACGCCCAACCTCTCGACCACCGCGGCCGGGATCTTCTCCGCCTCGACGCGCAGTGCCCGCCCGGTGGGCGTCAGGTCGATGACGAGGTTGCGCTCGTCGCGCGGATCGCGAGTGCGAGTGATGTAGTCCAGCGCTTCGAGACGCTTGAGCAGTGGCGACAGCGTCGGCGAATCCAGTTGCAGCAGTTCGCCGATCTCCTTGACCGACAGCGGGGCGTCACCCCACAGCGTGAGCATCACCAGGTATTGCGGGTGGGTGAGCTTCATCGGTTCCAGAAGAGGCCGATAGATCGACAGCACGGCACGGTTGGCTACCGCCAGCGCGAAGCACACCTGCCGCTCCAGTCGCAGCGGATCATCGATCGCGCTGCCCATATGCACCTCCTCGAGAAATGCCGATCAGACGTTTCGATTGTGGTCGGCACCCGGACCGTCCAGCCCGCCGGGGCACCCGCCGCCTCGATTAGATCGCGCGTTAACTATTATTGCACGATATATTAACGCTCAACCAGAAGAGGCGAGCCATCCTCCGCCCGGCCCGCACGGAACCGGGGGAGATCGAAGGGAGCAGGCGATGCACGCGCGAACGAAACCGACCCTTGTCCAACAGGTCCACTACGTCTTCGGTGGGACTCTGCCGCCCTCGATGGCGGACTGGGTGATCGCCGACCTCACCGGCCCTGGAGCGACGCGCCGCTACCTGCTTCGCTTCCTGCTGCCGGTGATCCCGCCCCTGTGTCTGTTCATGCTGCTGCCCGGACCGCTGTGGATGCAGTTGTCCATGATGTCGCTGCTGTATGTGCCCCACGTCTACTTCACGATCGCGCTGCTGACCGTCTATCGCAGGCATCGCCTGGCCAAGCACGGTCTCGATCCCGACCTGGCGAACCAGGAGGAGATCCGACGCCGCGACGAAGAACGGGTGGCGTACGAGCGCCGGTACGGCAGGGCGTAGCGAATTCCACCGCACCGGCCGGCGCCGGTGCGTCCTTCTCGGGGCCGGTTCGTCTGAGGAAGCGGACTCCCATCCAGCCGGATGTGAGCACAGCTTCTTCCGAGAGGAACCTGCCATGACCGTCCACCTCACCGACCGTGCCGGGGGTGCGCAATGACCGCCCCGGCCGTCGTGGTCGAAGATCTGCACGTCGCCTACGGCAGCACGTGGGCCCTCGACGGTGTCGACCTGGAAGCCGCCGCGGGGACGACACTCGGGGTGCTCGGCCACAACGGCGCGGGCAAGACCACCCTGATCAGAGCTCTCACCACCCTGGTGCGGCCGACCATCGGCCGTGTGGAGATCGGCGGCATCGACGTGGCCGCCGACGCCGGTGCGGTCCGCCGCCGGATCGGGGTGACCGGTCAATACGCCGGGCTCGACGAATTCTTCACCGCCCGTGAGAATCTGGAGCTGATCGGTCGCCTGGCGGGATTGCGCCGCGCGGCCGGTCCTCGTGCCGACGCACTCATCGACCGGCTCGGGCTGCACGAATACGCGGCCCGGCGGGTCGGTGAGCTGTCCGGCGGTTCCCGTCGCCGCGTGGATCTGGCCGCGAGCCTGGTCGGTGACCCGGCGGTGCTCTTTCTCGACGAGCCGACGACCGGTCTGGATCCTCTCGCCCGCGCCGGGCTGTGGGACGTCGTCGGCGAACTCACCTCCGCCGGCACCACCGTCGTGCTCACCACCCAATACCTCGAGGAAGCCGACCGGCTCGCCGACCACATCGTGGTACTGAACCGCGGCCGAGTCGCGGCCCGCGGCACCCCTGAGGAGTTGAAACGAATCGTCGGCGGCAAGATCGTGCACGCCACCGTCCCTGCCCGGCAGGTCATGGACCTGCCGTTCGTCTCCGACACCGAACGAGCCGACGGCGCACGGGTGCGGGTGTCGATCACCGTCGACGACGCCACCACCGCGACCGCGCTGGTGGCCGATCTGCACCGAGGCGGCATCGAGGTCGCCGATCTGGATGTGTCCTCCCCGAGCCTCGACGACGTCTTCACTCATCTCGCCCACACGGCAGGAGCTCACCGATGACTCACACCAGCACTCCGGTCGGCCGTTCCTCGACCGCGGACCAGCTCGCCGCCCTGACCGTCCGAAGCCTGCGCACCAGCGCCCGCGTCCCGCAGCTTCTGATGTTCTCGTTGACCATGCCGATGGCGATGCTCGTCCTGTTCAGCCAGGTGTTCCGCAGCGTCACCGCCGGACCCGGTTTCCCCGCCGGGGTCAGCTACATCGACTTCCTCACTCCCGCCATGCTCGCCGTCTCCACCGTGATGGCGGGCACCAATGCGGGGGTCTCGGCCGCGATCGACCACACCAACGGCCTGCACGACCGGTTCGCGTCCCTGCCGATGCGGGCGACGTTGCCCGGGGTGGCCCGCACCCTGAACGAAGCCGTCTTCACTCTGGCCCGTGCCGCGCTGCTCGGGATCGCCGCCGTACTGCTGGGATTCGGTTTCCACGGCAGCGCCGTCGATGCTGTGGCGGCGGTTGTGGTGCTGGTGGTGCTGGCGGGGGCGATGAGCGCCCTGTTCGGGCTGATCGGGGATCGGTTGCGCCGGCCGGATGTGGTCCAGTTCGCCGGAATGATGGTGATGATGCCACTGATGTTCGTCTCCAGCGCGTTCGCACCCATCGAGACCATGCCCGGCTGGATGCAGGCCGTGGCCACGGCGAATCCGGTCGCACACGCCATCGACGCTCTGCGCGGGCACGTGCTCGGCACCGCCACGGCAGGCGACACCATCATGGCATTGGTCGCGGCGATCGCACTGTGGGCGGCGGTTGCCGCCGTACCGATGATCACCCGCGTGGTTCGACCGGTGCGCGCCCGCTGAACGTCGATACACTCGACCCCCTTCACCTCGAGATGAAGGGGGCCGAGTGCCATTGTGGACCCTCGCGTGGGAACCGTTCGCGAGGTCTTGTCGCACCGTCCGCGGATCGGACCGGTGCGGGATCGACGGTGCTCAGACGTCGGTGTCGAGCAGATGCAGTTCTTCGGCCACGATCAGATCGACCTCTTCGCTGGTCGAATCCGACAACAGGTGTGTGGTCAGCATGATCACACCTCCTCACCGCGCTGGACAGGTCGAAGCGGGAAACTCCGCACATTCCTACAGACGCGACACCGCGGAATCGGACGCAGGATGCGTCCTATCGCGGGCTGCCTCGTCGGTACCTGTGAACGAGAACCAGCAGGTGTCGCCATCGTGTCGTCGGGCGAGCAGACTGGAGACAGAGAGGATCACAGATCATGAGTGAGACAACGGCGGTTACGGCAACCTCACCACCGCGTGGCGACAGTGATCTCGACCATCTCTGGCGCCGCTTTTCCAGCGATCTCCGGGCCTTCATCGCGCGCCGGGTGGCGCGTCCGGAGGATGCCGAGGACATCCTGTCCAAGGTGTTCCTGCGAATGGTCGAGAGTCTGGATGATCTGCGTGACCAGGACCGGCTGTTGGGCTGGATGTATGCCATCACCCGCAACGCGATCACCGACTACTACCGATCCGCGCCCCGTCGCCGCGAACTGGCCGTCGACGCCGTGCCGGACAGTGCGTCCACGCCCGACGGTGAACTCGACACCGACCCGGCCGCGGAGAAGGAGCTCGCTTCGTGCCTGGTTCCGATGCTCTCCGCGCTACCCGCCGAACAGGCTGCCGCGGTGAAGATGGTCGACCTCGAGGCCCGCACGCATGCCGCGGCGGCCGAGGAAGCGGGCATCTCGGTGTCGGGAATGAAATCTCGCGTCCAACGTGGCCGCGCCGCCCTCCGTGCCCAATTGCACGCCTGCTGCCGTATCAGCCGGGATCATCTCGGCCAGGTGCACGAATACCAGCCCCGGAACGGTGCCTGCGCGTGTGGGGCGACGCCGCCACCGGAGCACCCGACCCGCTGACGGAGCCCCCGACCCGCTGACCCGCCCACGAGCGGTCGGCGGGACGAAAGTGCGGTGCGAGCCGTTGAGGCTCGCACCGCACTCGACCGGGGTTACCGGCAGCCACACTCGCCCGTGGCAGCCGTCGAACCGCAGCAGGTCGCCTTTTCGCTGTGATCACAGCACGTGGTCTGCCGTTCGGAGCTGCAACACATCGATGCGGCAGCCTGCGGCGGCGCATCCGTTCGATGCGCCGCCGGTGCCGGTGACACGAATTCGTTCTGGCTGGTCATGGTGGCTCCTCGGAGTCGTAGGGGACAGGCACAAGGACAGACGACGCGGTACCGGAAAGGACGCAGGCCCGTGTGAGGCGGACGCCGATCCTCGTCACGGCATCCACCGACGCGATCGACCATCCACGAGCGCGATGCGACCACAGACCGCCCAGTTCTGCAGGATTTCACACATGAGTCTCATTCATGTCTATATCGATCACTAATCGTCAATTTCATCCGAATTCCTCCGGATATTGATAGATTTATCCGCAAGCACCTATCAATCCGTGTTCTGTCCATCGGCCACCGACAGCCGCTTCCGCGCGGGCGCCGAGACCGGAGGGTGTTCGAGGAGTGGACGTGACGATGGAGCACGTGACGGGCGCGAAAGCGCACCCGGACAGCGCGGCGGACGGCGGCGCGACGGAGAAGCGGCCGGGGCCCGCCACCGCACTCGGAAACGGGATCGTCTCGGCCACAAGCACATTCGGTCGGACCGTGCGCTTGGGAGCGCGCGCGACCACCCTGATGATCACCGATCTGGCCACCGGGCGCTTCCCGTTGCGCGAAGCGCTCGTGCAGGCATGGTTCTTCGCCTCGGTCTCGCTGCTGCCCGCGATCCTCATCTCACTGCCGATGGGCGTGGTGATCGCGGTGCAGATCGGGAGCCTCACCGAGAATGTGGGCGCGGGTTCCATGGCGGGCGCGGTCGGCGGCATGGGCGTGATGCAGCAGATCGCCCCGCTGGCGGCGGCGCTGCTGGTGGGCGGCGCGGGCGCGTCGGCGATCGCCTCCGATCTCGGGGCGCGCACGGTCCGCGAAGAGATCGACGCGCTGCGCACCATGGGCATCGACCCGCACCGCCGCCTCGTCGCGCCCCGTGTGCTGGCCATGACGGTGGTGGCGCCGATGCTGGCGGTGCTGGTCATTCTGATGAGCGTCCTGGCCGGCTTCTTCGTCGCCTCGATCGGCCAAGGGGTCGCGCCGGGCTCGTACTGGCTGTCGTTCGGCAGCTTCGCCGGTGTCACGGATCTGGCGATCTGCCTCGGCAAGTCGGCGCTCTTCGGCTACCTGGTCGCGGTGATCGCCAGTCAGCGCGGGCTGCAGGCGCGAGGCGGCCCCAAGGGCGTGGCCGACTGCGTGAACGCCGCGGTGGTCCTGGGGTTGCTGGCCTGCCTGCTGGTGAACCTGATCATCACTCAGATCGTCGTGCTCTTCGTCCCGATCGGAGTCCTGTGATGGTCGTCGGTCGTGCGTGGACCACCCGCCCTTCCGTCTACCGGCCCGCCGGGTTGCGCTGGACGACTCGACTGCACCGGGTCTGGGATCCATGGGAGGAATTGGGCTTTCAACTGCGGTTCGGCATCGCCGCCTTCCGCGGCACCGGGTGGGCACTACGCCGCTACCGCAAGCAGGTCGTGGCGGTGTTCACCGATCTGGCCTGGGGCAACGGGCGATCGGTGATCGTCGGCGGCGGGGTGGCGCCGGTGCTGGTGGTCATGGGTGTCGTCGCCGGGGCGATGATCGGCCTGGTCGGCATCACCGCGCTGGATACCCTGGGCATGGGGCCACTGGCCGGTGCCATGTCGGCACTGGCCAATCCACGGGAGCTGGCCCCGTTGATCGCCGCGGTGGGCTTCGCCGCACAGGCGGGCTGCCGGATGACCGCCGAGATCGGCGCCATGCGCATCTCCGAGGAGATCGATGCGCTCGAGGCCCAGGCCATCGACCCCATCCCGTATGTGGTGTCCACCCGTGTGCTGGCCGCGGTGCTCACCGTCGTGCCGACCTACCTGATCGCGCTCGCGCTCGGATTCCTGACCACCCGCCTCACCGTCACGGTCGTGCACGGGCAGGCCGTCGGCGCGTTCGACCACTACTTCCAGATGCTCGTCGAGCCGCGCGACCTGATCTATTCGCTGGTCAAGGTGATCGTGTTCGTCCTGCTCGTCACCTGCGTCCACGCCTATCAGGGCTTCTACGCCACCGGCGGGCCCGAGGGCGTGGGCGTGGCCTCCGGACGCGCGATCCGGGCGAGCCTGGTCGCCATCGCGTCGGCCGACATGGTGCTGACGATCGCCATGTGGGGCATCGACACCGACATCGGATTCGCGGGGTGAGGCATTCATGAGCAGAGCGAGGCAATTCTCCGAACGCGGGCCGGGACGGGCCGGGCTGCGGTGGCGCGGGATGGTGCTGCTGGCCGTGCTGGCCCTCGCGCTCGCCGCCGCGTGGCGCTCGGTGGAGCCGGCGAGGACCGGCGAGGTCGAATTCGACATCGTCGCAGCGAGTCTCGGCGACGGGGTAAGCGAGGACACCACGGTCCGGTTGCGTGGGCGCACTGTCGGGGCGGTTGTCGCCGTCGACGCCGTCGGGGTCGACCGGCGGCGCGTGCGGGTGAGCATCGAGGCGCCTCGGCTGGCGGAACTGAGCACGGCGATGCAGACGCGTTTCGTCTCGTCGAACCTGTTCGGCGCGACCGCGCTGGAACTGGTGCCCATGCCGGGCGGCGCGCCGATCGTCGCGGGCGCCGTGCTCGATGTCGGCGATCGGGTCGACAACTTCACCGTCACCGGCATTCTGCGCGAGTCCGGTCGCGCGGTCGCCGACGTACTGACCCCGCGCCTGGCGACCTCGCTGGAGAACGCGGCCGCGCTCACCGAGGCGGGCGCGCCGCTGCTCGGCTCGGCGCTGCTGCTGGCCCGCACCTGGGAGCGCACGCGGACCGTCCCGCTGGCGGAGGCGATCCCGGACATGGCCGATGCGGCCGAGGGCGTCGCCGCGTTCACGCCCTCGGCGCTGAGCATCCTCACCGCGCTCGCCACGGTCGAGGAGCTCGACGAGGACGCGCGGATTCTGCAGGCCTCCGACACCATTTCCGAGGTCTCGAACCTGGTGTTCGCCTTCGCCGGTCAGCTCGTCGGCGCGCTCGGCCCGACCGCCGACCTGGTGGACATGCTGTTGGACACGATCATTCCGCTGAACCAGGCGATGCGCGGAGTCACCCCCGCCCAGGTCGGCGCGCTCACCGCGGGACTCGACGGCGCGCTACGACAGCACGGCGAGGCAGTCGTGCTGGACGTGGAAGTACTGATCGACGCGGTGCCCGCCTTCACGGTGCCGCTGCGGGCGACGGGAGGAGGACCCCGATGAGAACTCCTCGTGCCGCCGCGGTGCGCCTGCTGGTGTTGCTGGGCGTGGTGATCGCGATCGTGATCCTGGTGGTGCAGGCCATCACCCGCCCCGTCGGCGGCGAAACCTTCACCTATCGGGCCGAATTCGGTGATGTGTTCGGGTTGCGGGACAACGCCGACGTCCGGGTGCGCGGTGTGCAGGTCGGCAAGATCACCGGCATCACCCTGGCCGCCGATCATCGGGCCGAGGTGCGCTTCACGCTGCGCACCGAGCACCGCCTGCGCGAGGGCGACCAGCTCGCCATCCGCTTCCAGAACCTCACCGGCCAGCGCTATCTGGCCGTGCTGCCCGCCGAGGCGGGCGGGCCGCCGCACGATCCCCGCGAACCGGTTCGCGACACCGTCGATTCCTTCGACATCACCACCGTCTTCAACGGGCTGCGACCGCTGCTGCGCGAAGCGGACCCGCAGGTGTACAACCGATTCGCCCAGACCCTGGTGGCCGTGATCGAAGGCAACGGCGACGATCTGGCACCGCTGCTGCGCGATCTCGGCGCGCTGGCCTCCTACGCCGAGGATCGCAGCGCCGTCATCACCGTCGTGGTGGCGAATCTGGACAGCCTGTCGCAGAAGCTGCGCGGCCGTTCGGAGAACCTGGAGAACATCCTGCGGGTGTTCCACTCCATCTTCATGCCGGTCGCCGGTCGCATGGCGGAGTTCTTGAACCTCATGCAGAAGGGCTCGGTGGAGATGAGCGAGATCGTCCGGACCACCGAGGCATTGAGCAGACTCATGCTCGGCGCCAGGGACAGCACCGACGCACTGACCGAACGCCTCCGGCAAGCGCTGCCCGACACCACCGAGGCGGTGCGGTCACTGTCGGAGCTGCCCGGCGTGCTGGCCGCGCTCAACGCACTCATTCCGGCGTCGGAACCCGACCGGTACTGCGCGAACGGCACTTTCGCCCCACCGGTGAACGCGGCCGTGCTGTTGCAGGGCAGGCGACTGACCGTGTGCGCAGGAGGCGGACGATGACCTCACCACGGACCGGCATCGATCGCCGATCGCTGTCGCTGGGCGGCGAGGAGGTCGCGACCCGGGTGGAGCTGGTATGGGCGCTGGTGAGCGTCGTCGTGCTCGCCGTGGCGTTCGGCGCGGTCGGGGTGCTCTACGCGCATCCGCCGAACAGTTCGGCCTATCGGCTGCTCCTGCCGGAGACCGGCGGGCTGGAGCCCGGTGACGAGGTCCGCATCGCGGGCGTGCCGGTGGGGCGGGTGTCCGCCGTTGAACTGGGTTCGCAGACCGTGGAAATCACCTTCACCGTGGACTCCGGTCAGCACCTCGGCGACAAGTCCTCCGTCGATGTCCGCATGCTCACCCCCGTGGGCGGGCTGTATCTGGCGGTGCTGCCCGCAGGATCGCGGCCACTGCACGGTCCGATTCCGGCTGAGCGCGCACGGTTGCCGTACGTGGTCTCCGATCTGGTCGAGCAGACGACCGAGATCGCCGGTCGGGTCGACACCGGCGCGCTGCGCGCGACGCTCGAGGCGGCCTCCGCCGCGGTGACCGATGCTCCCGGCACGGTGCGCGAGGCGGTGTCCTCGCTCGGCGTCGTGGTCGAGGCGATGGCGAAGCAACGCGATCAGGTGCAGGGCCTGCTGGAGCTGTCCAACGAATACCTCGCCGCCGCCCGCCGCAACGAAACGCTCACCACCGAGATCGTGCGCGCCTACGCCGTACTCGGTCCGCAGATCGTCGCCGCCCGCGACGAGGTGGAGATCTTCGCCGACAAGATCACCGCCGTGGTCGGCCTGTTGTTCGATTTCTTCGCCGGTCCCTATCAGGAAAGCCTGGAGCCGTTGTTCTTCCCGCTCGAACAGAGCGCCGACACCGGACGCGAACTGCTCGCCGCGGCGGACGCCGTGCTCGCCGAATTCCGCCACACCCTCCGATCGCTGGCGGCACTGGCCGGTCCGGAGGGACAGGCGCTGGTCGACCAGAGCGGACTGACAGTGCGGCGCCCCGACATCTGTCTGCCGGTTCCGGGAAGGGGGTGCTGAGGCGATGACCTGGACAGCAGCTACCCGGACGACAGCGAACCCCGCGGCCGGACGCGCGCGTGTGGTGCCCGCACTGCTGGTCGTCGTCGTGCTCGTGGCGGTCGTGGCGGGCACAGTCGCGGTGACCCACGGGAACCGAGGACCGGTCCGCACACTGTGCGCGGAGTTCGACACCACGTTCGGTCTCTACGGCGACGCGCCGGTCACCATCCGCGGAATCGCCGTCGGGCGGGTGCGCGACATCGTCCCCGACCGCGACCGGGTGCGCGTCGAGATGTCGATCGAGGACCGGCCGCTGTCGGATCGGACCAGGGCGGTGGTGGTCAACGCGTCGCTGCTCACCGACAGGCGTGTGGAACTGGTGGACGCGGATGTGCCCGGCGAGACCGAAGTGCCCGCCGACCGTTGCCTGCCACGCGATCGCACCCGTACCCCGGTCAGCGTCTCCGATGCCCTCGGCTCCTTCTCCCGGATCGCCGACGAACTCACCCGCCCCGCCGCCGACGGCACGACTCCGCTCAGCGCCCTGCTCGACGGCGCAGACCGGGAGCTGGCCGGGCTCGGGCCCGAACTCGACAGACAATTGCGCGCGGTGGCGCGGCTGATCTCCGCGCCGGACGCCTTCGCCGCCGAACTCGGCGCGCTGCTGGACAATTCGGCCGAGTTGAGCACCTTCGCGACCGATCAGTGGACCGACATCAAGACCTCGCTGATCACCTTCGGTCCCGGGCTGGAACTGCTCGAGAGCACGCTGGTGATCGTCAAGACCCTCGTCGGCAAACTCGCCACCGCCCTCGGCCCGCTCGACCGTGCCTTCAACCACCATTTCCCCTACCTGATGGACGCGCTGGAACAGTCCATCCCGGCGATCACCCTCGCGCGAGTCGAAGCCGAGAACTCCCGCGAACTGCTGGCCACCGTTCCCGGCGTGATCACCATGCTGCAGAACATGATCGACGGCGGCGACGGGTTGGCGTTCGACTACCGCCCGCCCGCCCAGTGCGTGGGCCCCGAACCGGATCTGTGCCGAGCGCTCGGCGCGAACACCGCCCGATTGCCGCTACCGGTGGCCGTTCTGGCGAGCGCGGGGGGACGGCGATGACACGACGATGGACACGATGGGCCCTGCTCGCGGCGGTGCCGGCGCTGCTGGCGCCGATGACGGGCTGTGGGTTCGATCCGAGCGACCACACCCTGCCCGGCACCGGGGTGAGAGGGGAGCGCTACCGGATCGTGGTCGAGTTCGATTCCCTGCTGAGCCTGCCCGCCGGCGCGCGGGTGCGCAGCAACGGCGCCGAGGTGGGCGCGGTCGACTCGATCCAGCTCGGCCCGCACGCCGCGCTGGCCGACCTCGATATCCGCGCCGAGGTGCGGCTACCGGTCGGCACTCGCGCCGAGCTGCGCCAGACCACCGTGCTCGGCGACATCTACATCGCCCTGCTGCCGCCCGCCACCGCCACCGGTACTGGTACCGCGACGTTGGCCGACGGCGATCGAATTCCGTTGAGCGATACCGATACCGGTCCGCAGATCGAGCAGATCATGGATCGCGTCGCGGCTTTCGTCAACGGCGGCAGCGCGTTGCGCACCCAGGACGCCCTCGAAGAACTCGTCGCGGTGCTGCCCGAGGACCCCGCGGAGACCAGCGAGCTGGCCGCACGGCTCGGCGCCGACCTCGCCACCACCGTCGAACACCTGCCCGACCTCGATCGCATGCTCGCCGCCACCGATCAGGCGAGCGCACGGCTGGCCGCCATGCGCGAGGAGGTCGGTTTCCTGTTCTCCGAGACCGCCCGGCTGCGCCTGGACCGGGTGCCGCAGTTCATGACCGCGGTGCTCAATGTCGTCATCGACGTCAACACCCTCGTCGACGGACTGGACTGGCTCATCCCACGCCTGCCGCACATCAACGAAGCGCTGGAGAAATCCGCGACGCTGCTGCGCGAGCCCGCACCGGACGCGACCACCTGGATCGGCAACGGGGCCGCGTTGTCGGACCTGATCAACGGCAAGGTGGTCCCGTTCCTCGGCGCCCCCGCCATCGACGTGCGCAGAATCGGGCTGACCGGGAGTCCGAGCGGCGAGGTCGACGCACTGATCCTGCTGCGGCTGATCGGAGTGCTGCCGTGACCCGCATCCCCGCCGGATACTCCGTCCTCGTGCTGGCCCTGGTCACCGCCTTCGGCGCCGGATACCTCACCTTCGGGGTGCTGCAGATCGACCCCGTCGAACGCCGCAATCACGTCACCGTGCGGATGGACCACGCGGCGGGCCTGCGCGCCGGCGCCGATGTCGTGTACCGGGGCGTCGACATCGGCGCGGTGACCGGGGTCGACAGCGTCCCCGGCGGGGTGCGGATCCGACTGTCCTACGACGCCGATCACCGCGTCCCCGCCGATTCGGCCATGGAGGTGGAGAACCTGTCCGCGCTCGGTGAGCCGGTGTTCGCCTTCCTGCCCTCCGCCGAGGTCACCGACCGCTACCTGGCCGACGGCGACGCGATCACCGGCACCGTCATCGCGCCTACCTCGGTCCCGGAACTCCTCGCCGCCTCCTCGACCCTGGTGAGCCAGAGCGACAGCGCCACCCTGGCCGCGCTCGTCGACACTTTCACCCAGGCCGTGGAGCACGCCGCCACGACCGCGCCCGCGCTCGCCCGCGCCGCCGACGTGCTCGCCCTGACCCTGGCCAGGCACCAACCCGCGCTCGAGGTCGTGCTGCGCAACCTGATGCTGCTGCTGCCCGACGTCGGTTGGGTGAAGCCCACGCTGACCTCGGCGCCCCCGCAGCTGGATGCCTTCGGCGCGACCCTGGGCGTGTCCTATGAGTACCTGTTCGAGGGGTCGGCCCTGTTGCGGGGCAGGGAAGTGCTCGGCTCGTGGCGCGAGGAACAGCAGCGCTTCGTCGACTTCCTGAGCAGGCTCAGCCCCGAACTCGGCGCCCTCGGCGTCGCCCTGCGCCCGGTAACCACCGCCGTGGGCCCGGCGCTCGGTGCCGTCGACATGGCCACCCTGCTCGATCAGGCTCTCGCCGCCCTGCCCGGCGACCGGCTCCGGATCGTGCTCCAGCAACCCGCCGACGAAGGACATCGATGAGCAGCACCGACGCCAGCACCCGAACCACGAAAGAACTTGCGTCCGACCCGGAACCGACCGACGCGGAGGCGGGCTTCGCGAGCGAGCTGGATGTGACGACGGCGCTCGGCACAGCGAGCCGACCCGCGGACGCCGACACCCACCCGGCGGATCCACCCGAGGCCGGACAGCCCGCAGCAGACGCGTCATCGGCCGCCATCCGGGATCGATGGGGTTGGCCGGAACGCTCGGCACTGCGCGGCCTGCCGCGAACCACGATCGTCGCGAGCCTCGTCGCGACTGTGTCGCTGTTCGTCGCGGCTGCCGCCGTCTTCGCCTGGCGTGCCGGCGACGCCGCCGACGAACTCGCCGCCCTGCGCGCGGGACTCGACACCGACGCCGCCGCCGAGCGGGTGGCCACCGACTACGCCCTCGGCGTGTCGAAGGTCGACGCCGGCCAGGTCGACGCCTGGCGCGAAGCACTGACATCCGGTGTCACCGAACAGCTCGCGGCGAAGTTGACCGCCGCCGCGGACGTGGTCGGCCCGTGGCTCACGCAGATGGAGTACTCCGCCACCGCGAAGCCGCTGGCCGCGACGGTGCGCAGCCGCGACGGCGAACTGTATGTGGTGCAGGTCTTCGTCGACATGAATTCCCGCAGCAGGCAGACCCCCGAAGGCGTGGTCGCCACGGCCGCCTACACCGTCACGCTCGATCGCGCCGCGGACTGGACCATCACCGATGTCGGCGGCGTCGCCCCCGACCTGCCCGTTCCGACCACCGAAGCGCCTGCCGCGCCTCGCTGACCCATCTACAGGAGAGCAACCATGACCACAGCTGCCGACAAGTCGCTACCCCAGATCGCTCGCGCCGTGCACACCCTCCGCACTGTCGCTCCCGCCCCGCGCATCTGGGTGGGTGAGGACGCCGAGCCCGTCGAACTCGTCGCACCGGACTCGCTGACGGCCGAGATGGTCGGCCACTGGACCTATCTCGTCCTCGAGGGCGCCGCCTTCGCCATGCAGGGCATGCATCCGGTGATCCGCGAGGTCACCGACCGCTACTCGGTCGCGCGCACCGACCCGGGCGGCCGCGCCATCCGCTCGGTGGACTCCGTGCTGCGCTGGACCTACGGCGGACCGGAAGCGGTGCAGGAAGGGCGCAGACTGCGCTCGCTGCACGAGCCACTGACGATGCGCGGCTCGGCGGGCAAGCGCATCGGCGCGCTCAACCCCGAGGCATACCAGTGGGTGATCGCCACCGCCTACATCACCACCGCCAAAGCAGGCCCGCTGCTCATCGGCCGCGAGTTCACCGGGGACGAACTCGACGAACTGCTCGCCGACAACATCCGCATCGCCAAGATCCTGCAGGTTCCGATGAAGGGCTATCCGCAGAACCGCCCGGAGTTCGACGCCTACTACGAGCGCATGGTGAGCGAGGTGCTGCGCGCCGACGACGCCATGCGCGAGGAGTTCGCGATGATGCGCGAGGGCGACAGCGAACAATTGCGGGCATTGCCGTTCACGGCCCGCCGGCTGACCCGCCTTCTGGCGAGGCCAGTACTCCGGTTCACCTACCTGTCCATCATCGGCCTGCTCGACCCGCGGCTGCGTGCCATGATCGGGGTGCGGTGGAGCCCGGAGGAACAGCGCACGCTCGAGCGGATCTATGCGGGGATCCGGCTCGCCTACCGGGTGCTGCCCGAACGGCTGACCTACTTCCCGATCGCCTATCACGCCCGCAAGCACCATCAGAGCATCCAGAAGATGAAGCAGCGGGAACTGCGATCGGCCGCCTACAAGGTGCGGCCGAAGCAGGTGTAGGCGTCAGCCGCCGGAGGAGATGGGGATCTTCTTCCCGGCGGGCTGGTCGGATTCCGCCACCGGAACAGTGATGGTCAGGATGCCCTTGTCGTAGCCGGCGGTGATGTCGTCCTCACGCGCGCCCGCGGGAAGTGCGATGGTGCGCGAGAAGGAACCGTATTCGAACTCCGAGCGTCCGTTGGCCTCGCGCTTCTCGGTCCGCTCGGCGCGGATGGTCAGCAGGCCCTCCCGGACGGTGACCGAGACATCTTCGTCCGGGTCCACACCGGGCATCTCGGCCCGCACGACGACCTGGTCGTCCTTCTCGTCGACCTCCATGCGTATCGGATGTCCCTCGAAGAACGGACGCATGGCATCGACTGCGGGCAGACCGGCGAACCATGAGGTCAGCGCCGGGAATGGGGAGCGGGAATGAAGCTGGGGAGTGCGTGCGTTCACGGATTCCTCCTCGTTCGTACCGGGCTGTCAGGAGCACGCTCGTCATCGAGCCTGCGCGCCCGGAACAGGGCCCCGGGAGAGGCAAGATGCCCATGCCGGACAGACCAACGTCACAGCTCGCCGGGACGCCGTGCGCCGGTGCGGCCGGGGCATCGGCGAGGACCAACGGCTCTATCGCGGGAGTCGGGTGGAACTTCCGCCGCGCCGGGTGCGGGGCCACACTCGGGCGGAGCGAGATTCTCGAGGTTTCTACGCTGTCGGAGTTCGTGCCGGAGTTCCCTCCACGAGTGAGGACGATCCGTCCATGTTCGATCAAGACGTCCGCATACCGGTCGCCGAAGGCTGGGTAGAAGGTCATCTCACTGTTCCCGACGACGCGATCGCCGCCGTGGTGTTCGCCCACGGCAGCGGAAGCAGCCGCCACAGCCCGCGGAACCGATTCGTGGCCGAAGTCCTGCAGCGAGCAGACCTGGCCACCTTGCTCCTCGATCTGCTCACCCCGGGCGAAGAGGCCGTTCGCGCCAATGTGTTCGACATCGACCTGCTCGCGCGGCGACTGGTCGAGGCGACGCGCTGGCTGACCACCAGACCCGAGACAGCCGCGCTCCGCATCGCCTACTTCGGCGCGAGCACGGGAGCAGGCGCCGCCTTACGCGCCGCGACCTCCTCGGAGGTGTCGATCGCCGCGGTCGTCTCACGTGGGGGGCGGCCGGACCTGGCCGGCCCGGCATTGACGGCCGTGCGCTCGCCGACGCTGCTGATCGTCGGCGGCGACGACCACGTGGTGCTCGAACTCAACCGCGAAGCGGCGCGCGCGATGCGGTGCGAGGTCACGGTGACGGTGGTGCCCGGCGCCACCCATCTGTTCAGCGAACCGGGCGCGCTGGAGCAGGTCGCCGAACTGGCCCGCGACTGGCTGATCGCACAGCTGACACCTCGGTGAGTGCGTCTGGCGGCGCGGGAGGCTCGATCGGCTAACCGGCGTTCGTGGCACGCGCACCCGGGTGGGGGAACAGCAGCGGCGCCAGGAAGCGGCGGGCGAACTGTTTCGCCGCCGCGGCGTCGTCCAGCGGCAGCACCCCGCGGGGGTTGGAGATGAACGACATGGTCAGCCTCACGAACAGTTCGGCGACCACCTCGGTCTCAAAATCCCCCAGCTCACCGCAGCGCTGCCAGTGCGAGAGGAACCGGGCCACCACGCCGCGCCCCTGGGCGATGAACTCGTCTCCGGTGACGAAGCTGGTGAGCTGGTCGGCCGCGGAGGACACGCGCAGACTGCGGGTGAGCAGACGGGGGGAGTTCGCCTCGCCGACGAAGGCCGCGAACATCTCCGCCAGCGCGCTCACCGGTCCCGCCGACCGGCGCACCGCCTCGGCCATGACCATGCCCACCCGCTGTGATTCGGCCATGAGGGCGTAGCGCACGAGCGCCGATTTGGTGCCGAAGCGCCGGTAGACCGTCGCCACACCCACCCCGGCGAGTTCGGCGATGCGGACCATGGTGGTCTCCTCGAAACCGACCTCGGCGAAGCAATCGCGGGCGGCGTCGACGATGCGTCGCGAGCGCGAGTCCAGGGCCGCGAGATCGGCCCAGGAGTCGGCCGTCGCAGCCAGGAATTCGGCGACCGTGCCGTCGATGTCGAAGGGGGAAGAGAGCGACCCGGCCGAGGAAGGCGGGCCGCTGCTGGTGTCCGCGGCCGCCACGGCGGCCCGGTCCTCGCGGTGCGCCGTCATCGCCGTGAGCCTACCGGCGAGCCGGCGGGTCATCCGTGTCGACACCGTCCACCGCCCCTCTCCGGCGTGGGTACACGACCCCAGCGAATCTCGCCTCCGACATCCCGGAATGATAGTCTGAATACCATCAATCTATCACTCGCCGCTCAGGGATGTGTGTCATGACAACGAACGCAGCGTTGCCCGTTGTTTCCGAATCCGCCTCCGCGCCGACCGCCTTCGAAGCGGCCGCCGCCTCTCCCCGCGTACGGCCGGAGGTGCTGGTCGCCTTCCGCAAGCACACCGCCAGCGTGCTCGCGGGCGTCTTCGCGGGATCGGCGTTCGACCAGGTCGCACTCGTGCCCGTCGCCGCCGCGGTGGACCGCAGCGGGCGTTTCGCCGCCAACTTCGCCGATCGCGGCGTCCGCAGCGGAGCGTCGGGCATTCTCGCGCTGTGGGCAGACCCGGTCGACCGGGTGGCCGAGGCCGAGTGGCTCAAGGAACGCCACCGCGATGTCCACGGCCACGGCAAGGGCGCCTACGCGGATGTCCGTTACAGCGCGCTCAACCCGAAGGCGTGGGTATGGATCGGCGTCAGCGGAATGTTCGTGCCGCTGAACACCTTCACCTTCTGCACCGGCATCGAGCTGCGCCCGGAGGAGAGGGAAGCCGCCTACCAGATGATGCGCGAGACCTTCGCCCACCTCGAATTGTCCTCCCAGGCAGGCAAACTGCCTCCCGACCTGGCCTCGGCCACCGAATACTACGACCACATGGTCGAGCACGAACTGGCCACCAACCCCTTCCTGGTGGAGAAGTACGCCGCGCTGACCCGGCTGCCGCTGCCCACCCTGGGCATCCCGCGAGCCGCCCGCGCCGTCCTGCTGCCGCTGTGGCTGCTGATCCGCCCACTGGTGGGCCATGTCATCCAGGTGTGCTCGGCCCAGGCGATGCATCCGGGCGTGCGCAGCATGGTCGGCTTCGAACCCACCCGCCGCCACGACCTCGAATTCGCCGTCTACGTGCGGGTTCTGCAGACCGCGTGGAAGATCCTGCCCGATCGGTTGCTGCTGGCGCCGCTGGCCTACAACCGCCTCCAGTACGAGAAGCTGGTCCGCTCGCACCGCAGGGTCGCCCTCGATACCTTCGCCGCCCCGCCGCTGTCCTCTTCGGGTGGTTGTCCGGTGTGATCACACCCAGCTTTGATAGTTCAGCAGCTTGTCACTATCAACAATGTGTGGCCCGGGGACGTGCGCTCCGCACGGTCACCCGGCGGCTGTCCCGTCCAGGACCGGACGAGACAGCCGTGTGATCGGTGCGGTCCGCCGCGCTGCCGTGGTCAGGTCAGCGGAATCGTCAGATGCACGGTCTGGAACCTGGCTCCCGGCCTGCGGGCGTCGTGGATGACGGTGCCGAAGGTCTGCCAGAAGTCCAGCGCGCCGGGGGAATTCGCGTCGGTGTGCAGGTAGAGCCGGTCGAAGGCCGGGTTGTGCTTCACGAACTCGACAGCCTGTTCGACGAGCCGGCTCGCCAACCCTCGGCGCTGGTGTTCGGGCGCCACGTAGACGCGGAACAGTTGGGCGGTGACACCGTCGGGGAATCGCTCGGCCAGCCACGCCGGATGCGGGGGAGTGCGCGGGCCACGCGCTTGGACGGCCGTCGTGGCGACCACCTCGTCGTCGTGGACCGCCACCCACAGACGTTGATTCGGGTTCTGCAGGTAGGTCCGTTCGGGATGGATGACGTCCTCGTGGTGTTCAGGCAGGTAGCCGCAACCGAGCACGTTGTAGAACGTGTCGAGCATGACGCGCCGTGCCCCGGTCATGTCCTCGGCGCGGGCTTCGCGAACGGCGTAGCCGGTGGGGGTGTGGGTAGGGGTGGGGGTGCTCATCGCAGGTCCGCCAGTTCGTTCGCGAGCACTTCCAGGCCCTCGACCGCCACAGGCCCCGGCCCGGTGTAGCCGAAGGGGATGGCGATGATCCGGTCGGCCCGGATGGCTTCGACGTCGGCGAGTTCGGGACGGCTCCGCAATGCCTGACGCGCCGATTCGGGCGTCTGGTCGCCTTGAGTCAACAAGATCACCACCGCGGGGTCGCGCTGGATGAGAGTCTCGGTGTTGGCGCCGAAACTCCGCTTGTCGACATCGCCGAAGATGTTGCTCAGCCCCAGCATCTGCATCTGGGTGTCGACGGTGCTGGTACCGCCGTAGGCGTTGAGGGTGCTCCCGTCGCGCGAGAGGATCAGCGCCGCGGCGGGACGTGGTTCCGCGCTCGTGGCCGCGCTCGTCTTGTCGGTGACGGAGGCGACGCGCGCGCGTAGTGCCTCCACCTCCGCGGCCGCGGCGGGCTCGGTGCCGAACAACTTTCCGTACAGCTCGATGTCGTCGAAGATGTCGTCGAAGGACCCCGCGGCGTTCTGACAGTAGCCGCGGGTCACGACGAGCGGAATCTGCGCGGCGGCCAGATCGTCGGCGGTGACCGCGGCGCCTTCGAAGCTCACCACCACGTCGGGCGTGCGGGCGATGATTTCTTCGCGGGCGAGTTCTGCGGTGGGGGCGACGAACTCGGCGTGTGCGAGCTGATCGGCGTACTTTCCGGGAAACGGCGCCGTCTCGAAGGTCCGGGCGACCACGCGGTCACCCGCGCCCGCTGCCGCGATCATCGGCGCGGCGATCGAGCCGACGGTGACAACCCGTTGCGGCGGCGCGTCGAAGGTGACCTCGCGGCCGCAACTCGAGATGGTCAGCGGGAAGCCGCCGCCGGTAGCGGGCTGCGCACTCTCGGTTGACGTTTCACCGCACGCGGTCATGCCGACTGCCACCACGAGGGTGGCGGGGAGTGCGGCCAGTCGCCGGATGCGCCGGCCGAATAGCGATTTCACTGTGTGGATTTCCTTTTCTCCAGAGGTGTTCACGCGTCGACGCCGCGCATGCGGCGGATCAGCACGAGGAGCAACGGTGCGCCGACCACCGCTGTGACGATGCCCAGCGGCAGCTCGCGCGGCGCGAAAGCCGTGCGGGCGACCACATCGGCGGCGACCAGGAAGATCGCTCCGATGAGCGCGGAGACGGGGATGAGCTTGCGGTGCGTGCTGCCGACGCACAGCCGGGCCACATGCGGGATGATCAGCCCGACGAATCCGATCGCGCCCGAGACCGCGACCACCGCGCCGACGCCCAGGGCGACGATGCCCAACGCGACGATCCGCAGCCGGACGGGGGAGAAGCCGAGCGTCAGGGCGGTGTCGTCGCCGACGCCCAGGGCGTCGAACCGGGTTCCCATCACGAACAATGCGCCGAGGAAGGCCGAGACCACCGCGGTCGTGACCGCGACCGAGGACCATGCCGCCGAACCCAGCGAGCCGAGCAGCCAGAACAGCACCGCGCGGGCGCCCTCGGGGGAGTCCGAGGCGAAGATCAGGAAACTGGTCGCCGCGGAGAAGATGTAGCCGATGGTGACGCCGCCCAGCAGAAGTCGTAGAGAAGTCATCCGGCCGTTGATTCGTGCGACGACGAACAACAGCGCGGTGGCGATCATCGCCCCCAGGAACGCACTCGAGGTGAGCGCGGCGGCGGAGGCAGAGACCGTCGAACCGAACAGCAGGCAGACGGCGGCGCCGGTCGACGCCCCCGAGGTGACACCGAGAATATGCGGATCGGCCAGCGCGTTGCGGATGAGGGTCTGCAGGACCACCCCGCTGACCGCCAAGGCGGCGCCGACGCTCGCGCCGAGCAGCACACGCGGGATGCGCACCTGCCACACGATCGCGTCTTCGGCGCGGGTCCAGTCCGCCACGCCCGGCCACTCCAGCAGGTGATGGCCCACGATCCTGGCGACCGTCAGCGGCGGAACCGACACCGGTCCCGATCCGGTCGCGACGACGATCGTCACCGTCAGCGCGACAGCGAGTCCGGTGATCCAGGCCACGGTGGTCCAGCGCTTCCCGGCGTGATCGAGGTCGTCGATCCGCGGCGATACGAGCGTGGTGGTCATGGTGTGAACGCCCCTTCCGTGTCAGGCGATGCGCAGTCGGCACGCGTCTCGGGGGAACTCGCCCGCCCGTCTTCGGTGGCGCGCGGGCGTGG
Source organism: Nocardia higoensis (assembly GCF_015477835.1). Lineage (NCBI taxonomy): Bacteria > Bacillati > Actinomycetota > Actinomycetes > Mycobacteriales > Nocardiaceae > Nocardia > Nocardia higoensis. The sequence continues at coordinate 932,910 of NZ_JADLQN010000001.1, forward strand.
GCCGAAGAGCAGTTGCAGGGAACCGAAGGCGGTCGAACGCTGCACGGTGACCTGGTAGACGGGTTCGAGCACCTCGGGGGTGAGGACATCGACCACCGGGCCCGCGGCGGCGATACGTCCCTGGTGCAGCAGCACGAGGCGGTCGCAGTAGCGGGCGGCGAGATTCAGATCGTGCAGGACCACCACGGTGGTGACATCGAGTTCCCTGACGAGCCCGAGCAGTTCGTGTTGATAGCGGACGTCGAGATGATTGGTGGGTTCGTCCAACAGGATGTGATCGGCCTGCTGGGCCAGCGCGCGGGCGATCAGGACGCGCTGGCGTTCACCGCCCGACAGCGACGCATAGGTGCGTTCGGCGAGTTCGCGGATGCCGACCCGGCGCATCGCCGCCGCTGCCGCGACCCGGTCGGCGTGGGAGTATCCCCGGAACGAGCCCGCCCATGGTGACCGTCCGAGCAACACCATCTCGGCGACGGTGATCGGCGTGTCGCTCGACGATTCCTGGGTCACGACTGCCAGGCGGGCGGCCATGTCGCGGCCGCGAAGCGCGGCGACCGGTGTGTCGTCGATGGTGATGGTGCCGCCGAGGGGCCGCAGCGCCTGGTAGATCAACCGCAGCAACGTCGACTTGCCCGAGCCGTTCGGCCCGATGAGACCGAGAACGCTGCCCGGTTCGGCAATCAGCCCGATGTCGGACAGCACGATCGTGCCGCCGTAGCCGAATTCGATGTCTTCGACAGTGATCATCGGCTCACCTCGGCGAGGGCGGGGACGGTCGACTCGATCGGCCAGTCGGGTGGGCTCGGCCGCCACGTGCGGTGCGTCGATACCGAGCACGCGAAATCGGCGCAGATGCGCTGCGCGCGAATGAGTTTCGATTGGTAGGCGGGGTCCGCGTCGGACAGCAGGATGCCGGTGGTGGTTCCGCTGTGGGCGATCACCACTCCGAGCGCGCCGATCCGCCGAGCCTGCGCGGCGACCGCTTCCAGATGTGGCCGTTCGCGCAACACCGCGTTCTTCCTGGCGCTGCGTGTGGCGATCGCGCCTATCGTGTGGACATCCGCCCCGGCGATGGCGGCGGCCAGGTCGGCGAGCATGGCGCTGTATTCCCGCCGGTCCCACCATGAGAAGGGCTTGTCGCGCTCGTTGAATGCGACGGTGTCCAGCTGTCCCCCCTCGTCGCCGAGCACGATCGTCATCGGCGGCAGCGGCTGTAGCCGGGACAGCAATCGCACCTCGCGGTGATAGAAAGCGACAGCGCCCGGATACATCACGCCGTCGGAGGGTTCGATGCCGCGCAGGCCGGCCTCGATCTCGCTCGCGCCGATGACACGACCGTGGGCGTCGGCGACAGCGCGGGCGGTCGCGACGAGGTCGGCGGTGGAACTCGCCAACCCCTTGCCCTCGGGTAGCTCGCTGACGAGGGTGAGCCTGCCACCCTGGTCGAGGCCGTCTCGGTCGAGCATCCGCTCCACGAGGCGACGCGCTTTCGTCTTGTGCGCGGGCCACACCTGGACACAGTCGCTGTCGTGATCCGGCTCGAAGACGGCCACCGATCCCTGCTGGATCGGCAGCGTCACCAGGAAGTCCCGATTGTCCGCCGTGACGCCTTGCAGCAGTTCCCCACAGCTGCCGAAAGCGCTGCCCACGCCCAGCTTTCGCTTCTCGCTCACGGGGCATCCGTCGCGGTGTCGGCACGGCGGCGCGCCACGACGTGCAGCCGATCGTCGTCGAACTCTTCGCCGAGCACACCGTCACCCGGCCATGCGGGCTCGGTGAGCGGGCCCGGCCGGTCGAACATCGCCACGACGTCGAACCCGGCCAGGGACAGCAGATGGCGCAACTCCTGCGGGAACAGCAATCGCCACGCCGAGTCCTGCGTCACCGGCTCGACGCAGCCGTCCCACGTCCAGACACGGCGGCGGCGCAGCAGTTGTGCGGGAAGATCGATCGACAGCGAGGTGCGCGAGGTGTAGGCGACGCCTTCCCATTCGACTCGCCGTACCGATTCGTGGTCGAGCAGTTCCCGTCGGCCGCGGTCGGTGAGCAGGAAAGCGGCGTTGCGCATCTCCAGCACGAGCAGCCCGCCCGCGCGCAGACAGGACGCGAAACGGGTGAGGGCGGTGTGGATGTCCTCGCTGTGGTGCAGGTGCAGCAGGGTGCTGCCCAGGCAGGTCACGACATCGACCGGCTCGGGGACCGTCACCTCACGTGCGTCGGCGACCCGGATGTCCAGCGCCGGGTACTTCGCGCGGGCGTAGGCGACCATCCGGGCGGAGAGGTCGATGCCGCTGACCCGGTATCCGCGTTCGGCCAGCCGGGCGGCGTCACGGCCGGTGCCCGCGCCCACATCGAGCAATCGCGCTCCGGGAGTTCCTGGCGCCGTCTGCATCGCGGAGAATCTGGTCACCAGATCATGGACGAAACGTGCGTTGCGGTCACCGCTGCCCGGGAACGTCTGCTCATACAGTGCGGGATTGTCGGTCAGCAGGTTTTCGCTGACGAGCGCGGGTTCAGCGCTGGTCGGTGGCATCGTCGGAATCACCTTTCACGAGAACGGTCGTCGCGGGGGAAGAGCGGTCGGCATCGCTGCCCGCCACGGGCAGAGCTCCGCGCCGGTGCATTGCCGCGACCGCGACGGCCGAGGCGAATCCCGTCCCGGCGCACAGCAGGGCGGGCCCCCAGCCCAGCGGCCCGCCGAGGCGGTCCACCGCGGCGCCCACCAGCGAGGTCAGCGTCACCGTGAAGACGCCGGCGACGAGATAGAAGGCGCCGTAATAGGTTCCGGTCAGGTTCGGCCCGCTGAACCGGGGGATGAGCTCGTTGACGAACGGTGCGACGGCCATGATGCCGATCGCCAGGATCGCCGCCGCGAGGGCGACCGGCGCGACCGCAAGGTAAGCGGGGACGGGCTGGTCGGTGGCCGCGTCGATGACGCGCGCCGCTGCCGGGGGAACAAGGAACGCGGCGCCCATCACCGTCATCCCGACGGCCATGGCCGGACCGCGCGCCCGCGCGCCGAAGGCGCTGGTGATCCGCACCTGGAGGGCGAGGATGGTGACGGTCTCGGTGAGGAACAGCGCCGCCACCGCGATCGCCGAGAACTCCTCGCCCGCGGCGTCCTGGGCTTGCAGAGTCAGGATGAAATAGACTTGGCTCTGCAGGGCGAACATGCCCATGAGCGCGATGGCGAAGGCCCAGAACACCCGGTGGCCGAGCAGCGCGGTGAGGTCGCCGAGAACGTTGTTGCCGTTCGGGGTCGCCGCACGATTCGGCAGCAGCGCCAGCTGGGCGAGGGTCAGCGTCAGGAACACCCCCGCGGCGACGATCGCGGTGAGTTCGAAGCCCAGGGAGATCAGCACGATGCCGACGAGCGGGCCCGCCGCCGAGCCGATATTGCCGAAGATGTTGAACAAGGCGAACGCGTCCGCGGCGCGGTCGTCGCTGTCGCGGGCGATATAGGCACGGACCGCCGGATTGAACAGCGCCCCGGCGAATCCGGTGAGAATCGAGGCGAGCAGGACCACCGCCACCGATCCGCCGACGGCGAACAAGGCGAATCCCGTCGCCCGGATCGCGGCGCCGACGATGATGACCCGTCGGGCGCCGAGCCGGTCGGCGGCCATCCCGCCGATGAGGAACAGCCCCTGCTGACTGAGATTGCGGGCGCCGAGAATCACACCGACCACGGCGGCCGACAGCGCCAAGTCGTCGAGCAGATAGTCGGCGAGAAACGGGATGAGCATGTAGAAGCCGACATTGCCCGCCAGTTGGTTGATCAGCAGCAAGCGGACCGACAGGGGGAAGGTTCGGAACAGCCGGACGACACTCATGCCGCACCACATCGCCTGACTCCGACACCTGCCCCGGCGGGACGGCGCAGGACGCCGTCCGCCCCCGCGAGCCCGCGCCAGGGATCGTCGGCGATGAGCAGATGCCCGTCCAGGTCGACCCAGCGGGCCGCTCCGCTCAGGTGGGCGGCCGGGGCGATACCCAGTGACGTCGATGCCTGGCAGCCGAGCATGACGTCGACGCCGGTGTGGCGCGCCCACCCGATCATCGTGGCGGCCGCGTGCAGGCCACCGCATTCGGCCAGCTTGATGTTGATGCCCGCCACCGCCGCGGGCAAAGAGACCAGGTCCTCGACCGAGGCGGCGTCCTCGTCGGCGATCACCGGCACCGAGACAGCGGTGGCGACTGCCTCGAGCGCGTCGAGATGTCCGGCGGGCACCGGCTGTTCGACCGCGACCACATGGCATCCGGCGAGTTCGGTGATCACCCGTACGGCGGTGTCGGCATCCCACGCGCCGTTGGGATCGAGAATCAGCGCGGCGCCGGGCACCGCGTCGTGCACTGCGCGCACCCTCGCGATGTCCTCGGCGGTGTCGGGGGAGCCCAGTTTGAGTTTCAGTACTGTGAAGCCCGCCGCCGCCAGGTCACGGGCGGCGCTCACCGCGGTGTCGACGGGCAGGATACCCAGTGTGTAGGCGGTGGGCACCCGATCCCATTCGGGCATGCCGAGATAGGAGTACAGCGACTGTCCCGCGCGGACCGCGAGGCAGTCGTGCAGGGCCGCGTCGACGGCCGCGACCACCGGCAGCGCGCTGGGCAGTGCGGCTCGCAGCTCGGGCAGACGACCTCGCAGGCGCTGTGGATCGGCTTCGGTGGCGACCCATTCGGCCGCTCGGCGCAGCGCGCTGTCGACGGAATCGAGGGTGATTCCCAGTCGCGGGCTGGTGACGACCTCACCCCAGCCCTGAGTTCGCCGATGAGTCAGGCTCACCCAGACGGCGTCGCGGGCGGCGATGGTCGCGCGGGAGATGCGCAGCGGTTCGCTGAGCTCGATCCGCGTGCTGTGCCAGTCCAGCCTCACGACCACACCTCCTGGATCGCGGGATCGCGGACGACCGGGCAGCGCCCCCAGCCCTCGACTTCGCGTTCGTCGGGCGCGGTCAGCTCGGTGGGCTCGGTGCGCGGTTCGGCGAGCAGACCGCGTGCGACGCACCAGGCGTCGTCGTAGATGGTCCGCAGATAGCGGTGCGGCCCGTCGGGGAAGACGGTGAGCACGCGCGTTCCCGGCTCGCGCCTCGCGATCCACCCGGCCACGAGCGCCGCGGCCCCGGTACTCCATCCACCCGCCAGGCAGGTTCGCGCGGCGAGCGCCCGGCAGGAGGCGACGGCTTCCACAGGCCCGACCCAATGCACTTCGTCGTAGTCGGAGTAGACGACGTTGCGCGGCAGAATGCTGCTGCCGAGTCCGCGCATGATCCGGGTCCTCGCCGGTTGGCCGAAGATCCGCGAACCGACCGAGTCCACGCCGACCACCCGCAGCCGCGGCCAGTGTTCGCGCAGATACCTGGTCAGGCCCGCGCAGTGCCCGCCCGACCCGACGGTGGTGACGAGCACGTCCATCGGTTCGGCTTGGCCGAGGATCTCGTGCGCCATCGCGGCATAGCCCAGCGCGTTGTCGGGATTGTTGTACTGATCCGGCCAGTAGGCGTTCGGCGTCGCATCGAGTATCTCGGCGAGCCGATCCAGGCGGGCGCGTTGCCATCCGCCCTGGGGATGCGGATGATCGACGATCGCGAGCTCGACGCCGTAGGAATCGAACAGTGCCCGCATCTCCGGTTCGAGTTCGCGGTCGACGACCAGGGTCACCGGATGCCCGAGAGCCTTTCCCGCCAATGCCAAGCCGATACCGAGCGTGCCGCTGGTGGACTCGACGATCGCGGCGCCCGGCAGCAGTTCGCCGCGGTCCGTGGCCGCGATGAGCATCGCCGTCGCGGCACGGGCCTTCATCCCGCCTACGCCCGCCGATTCGATCTTCGCCCAGTACCGCGTGTTCCCCGTCGCGTCCGCGGGCACCTCGGTCAGTGGGGTGCCGCCGATGAGCCGGAGCAGTCCGCCGCGCCCGCCGTGGGGCTCGACCGCGGTCATCGTCGATCCCCGTTCCGGTAGTGGAAAAGCGTGCTCGGGTTGCCGTCGAGGGAGAAGAACGGATACGGCTCGGCGGAGACCGCGCTGACAGCCCCCTCCCCGAGGAACCACGGCAACACCGCGCTGCCGCTCTGGGCGAACATCACCAGGGGGATCCCTCGCCCGCCCGCGTCCTGGAGCAGGGCGTCGAAGCTGCCGTTCACCAGCGTCATCCCGGTGACCAGCATCGCGTCGTACTCCTCGGTGACAGCGGTGGTCGATGTCACGATGGTCTCGCCCCATTCGGTGGTGCCGCCCGCGTTGTCGCAGGCGATGTAGTACAGGCCACGCCGACGCAGCTCGGCCAGCAGAGAATTGACGACACCGACGACCAGGACTCTGGTGATGCCCTGGGCCGGGAGCAGATCGACGACCGCCCGCGCGCGACTCTGCGATTTGGCCAGTGAGGACCCTCCGTCGACGATCACCGGCCTGCCGTGGGCCTCCGCCGCCCGCGGATGCGGATGGACGTGCATGAGATAGGCGTCGAGCGCGGCGATACGGACGGCCGGGACGCGATGATCGAGCAGGTCGCCGATGCTCGCGCCCACGCACTGGTCCAGGACGCCGGACAGATCGTGCGGGTGCGCTCCCTCCAGTCCGCACGAGCCCACCGCGGAACCGACACGGAGACTGAGGATCTCGTTGCGGTAGCCGTGGGAGCGACCGGCGTGCTTGGTGCCGTATGAGGTCGAAAAGGCGGTCGCGACGGTCAGTTCACCAGGCGACGGGCCGAGCGCGCCGGCGCGGACCAGGTCGAGGAGTTCGGCTACGGTGGCCGGTCGTTCGGCGGCGGTGCGCCGCTGCGTCGGCATCATGCGCGTTCGCCGGGGTCGCGATAGGACACATGCAGGTTCTCGATGAGCTTCCGCGCGATCGCCCCCGCGGCATCCGGCTCCGGATCGACCACCATCACGTGACCGAGGTACTCGTTGTTGTTGTCGGCCGCCCGCACGAGCTTGCCGTCCTCGGCCAGTTGATGCTCGACAATGTGACCGGCGCCGGACCACTCCTCGCCGCCGTCGATGCGTTCGAGTTCGCCCGCTCGGTCCGGCACCAGGAAAGCGATGGCGGCACTGCCGACTCCGGTAGCACGCGCGTGCAGCTCGGGCCGGTGGCCGGCCGCGAGATCGGCGTGGACCGCGGGCAGGTCGATGCCGGTGACTCGCCGCACCAGTTCGGTGATCCGGTTGCCCGCGGGCCGGGGGTTGACTTCGATCAGGCGCGGGCCCTCGATGGTCAGTTTGATCTCGATGTGGGCCACCGTGTCGTTCAACCCCAGTGCTTCGATCGCCGATCGCGCGAGATCGCCGATACTCTCGGCCTGAGCGGGCTCGAGTGCCGCCGGGAACATGTGGCCGGCCTCGATGAAGCACCCGGATCCGACCACTCGCTTGTCGGTGATGCCGACGACCGAGGTGTGACCGGCCCATGTCACCGTCTCGACGCTGTATTCCGGACCGTGCACATACTGCTCGATCAGCACCTCCGGCGGACGCAGTTGCCCGCGCGCGTTCACCGGGAAACCGGCGATCGCTGCCACGGCGGCGGCCAGTTCGTCGGCGTTGTCCACCAGGCGGACGAACATTCCGCCGCACAGGTCGACCGGTTTGACGACCAGTGGATATCCGATCCGCTCGGCCTCGGCGGCGATCTCGCTCCACTGGTCCGCGACCGCGAAATCGGGGCCGGGAACGCCTGCGGCGGCACAGATGCGACGGGTCGAGGATTTACTGCACGCGGCGGCGACCGCGTCCCGGCTCGGCCCGGGAAGACCGAGGTCGGCGGCGATGGCCGCGACGGTCGGCAGGTAGTAGTCACATGAGGACAGCACACCGTCGAATCGCAGCGCCTCGTGCAAGCCACGCACGAAAGGCAGCAGCGCGGCTTCGTCGTTGGTTTCGGCGGAGACGATGTTCGTGGCGCCCAGCAATGGATGACCGGCCACGCTCGCGGACTTCAGGTAGTGATCGAGATTCCTGGTCAGGAAGGTGAATTCATGGCCTCGGCGGTGAATTCCGCGTGGCAGCAGCGTGCTCATCGACCCGACCCAGCTCTCCACCATGAGTAGATGCCCCATGCGGCCTCCTCGACATCTCGTAGGCATGCAAATGATAATCGTTCCCGATAGCGCGTGAAAGGCATTCCCCGGGAAGGCTTTTCGATCGCCCGGCGGTCCACGACCGCCGGGCGATCGGATCGGCCTACTTGGCCGGAGCGGGCGGGGGAGAGGTGATGGTGGTGAAGTACTGCGCGGCGGCCATGATCGCGACCGGAGCTGTCACCAGCAGCTGCCCGGCCACCGTGCCCAAGGCGCCGATCGCCAAGATGCCGCCCACGCAACCCACGGCCGCGGCCGGGACAAAAGCGCCGAACAGCCCGACGATGGCCGCCGACGCGACCGTCGCCCCCGCGATCCCGCCGAGCACGCAACCCACCGCCGCACCGCCGAGACCGCCGACCAGCGTGCCCACGGTCGCGCCCATGGAGATGGTGCTGGTCATCCGGCTCCACGCGGCCTGCTCACGGTCGTACTCGTTCTTCCAGGGCGCCTTGTCCTCGAAGGGGAGAGCGACCGGCTGGTACCGCGCGTGCTCGAGATCGAACTGCGGCGTCAGAGTGGCGGTGCGGTCGGCGATATGGGCAGCGATGGGGAACACGAAATCATCGACCCGAAAGGACAATTCGGTCCCCGCGAGGACGGTGCCGTCCTCCGCCGCGATCTCGAAGACGCCGTTCTCTACACGCATCGTGCCGCTGTCGATGGACACGACGGTGGCCGTCTCGGTGGTTTCGGCGCGGTACCCGACGGCGCCGGGTGCAGTCGCCTGCGCCTGGGCGTGGCCGGCGGTCATGGCGGTGAACAGCGTGGCCGCGCCCAAAGCGGTGGCGACGGTCCTGGTGATCGACATAGTTGACATCCCTCATCGAAGTGCGAAGTGGCCGAAGGCCGCACGCATCATAACGATAATGATTTCCATTTGCATAGCGGGGATCTCGCGGCGGGTGGACCGGGCGCGTCCGGTACGACACGAAACACGCCTTTGCGCAGCAAGTTTCATGGACGGAGCTAATTGAAAACGACTATCATGTATCTATGTCCGTGGACGACCGTCAGCTCCGCGCCTTCGATACCGCAGGCAGCGACTTCCACCGCCTCGCCGCCCATCTGTGGGACCCCATCGGCGCGGCGACCGTCGCCGCCACCGCCCCTTCGCCCGGCGACCGCGTTCTCGACGCGTGCTGCGGCACCGGCGCCTCGGCGATACCGGCCGCCCGTCTCATCGGACCCGAAGGGCACCTCGACGCGATCGACCTCTCCGCCCCCTTGCTCGCCGAACTGGCTCGCGACGCCGCGGATCTTCCCCAGCTGCACCCCCACCTCGCCGACGCCACCGCCTGGCCCGAGGACGGTTACGACATCGTCCAAGCGGTGCTGGGTATCTTCTTCTTTCCCGACATGACCGCCGGCACCCGTCACCTCATCAGCCGAGTGCGCCCCGGCGGCCGCGTCGGGCTCACCATCTGGCGCCGCGGCGCCATGGAAGTCCCCGGCCAGGCCCTGCGCGCCGCCGTCGCCGAGGTCACCGGCACGCCCGCACCGCCGCGGCCCGTCCGTCTCATCGACGACGTCAACCGCGTCGATGAATTCCGCAGGTGGTTGACCAGCCAAGGGCTGCGCGAGGTCACCGTCGAGGAACGTCCCCTGCACCTGCCCGTCACTCCCGAACTCGCTTGGCTGGTGGTCACCGGATCCGGCTTCGTGGCCGCACTCGCCGATCTCGACGCTGATCAGATCCGAGCCGTCCGCCGGATCTACCTCGACACACTCGCCTCCTCCTCGACCACCCACTTCGACGCGACCACACTCGTCGCCGTCGGTACTCCTATCGCCTGACAGTCACTCGCCTCCTGCGCGCACCCCACGACCCGTGCCTGTTCAGCAGGCGCACCGGACCCGCCCGGCCCGTCCGCGCCGACACCGGCCCGAGCGGGCGCACGGGGGATCGGCATGCCTCGTTTCAGGCATGTGCATCGCCTTGTCCGACGAGCGGAAGGCGGCGGCACGTAGAGTTGCCGAGGGACCAGCCGCCGAACCAGCTGGTCGGCTGTCGAGCACACGGCAACCGGCCCGGCGTCCCCGCTCGGGTCCGCGCATGTCCGGTCCGAGGCGATCACGATATGAGGACGGTCATGACGGATACAGCGGCGGCAGCCGCGCGCACCGCGTCGGAGCAGGCCGAGGACACGGGCCAAGTCGAGCTGCACAAGCTCCTGGCCGGACTGACGGCGGTTCGCGACGGCGATTTCGGGACCCGGCTGCCGACCGACACCGACGGGTTGCTCGGCGAGATCGCCACGGTGTTCAACGGCATGGTCGATCAGCTGTCGCTGTTCACCTCCGAGGTCACTCGTGTGGCCAGGGAGGTCGGCACGGAGGGGCAGCTCGGCGGGCAGGCCGACGTACCCGGGGTGTCGGGCACCTGGAAGGACCTCACCGACTCGGTGAACGCGATGGCGGGCAATCTGACCAGTCAGGTCCGCGATATCGCCCAGGTCGCCACCGCGGTGGCCAGCGGCGACCTGTCGCAGAAGATCACCGTGGACGCGCGCGGGGAGATCCTGGAGCTGAAGGAGACCATCAACACGATGGTCGATCAGCTGTCCTCCTTCGCCGACGAGGTCACCCGCGTCTCCCGCGAGGTCGGCACCGAGGGCATCCTCGGCAGGCAGGCTGATGTGCAGGGGGTCTCGGGCACCTGGAAGGACCTCACCGAGTCGGTCAACGTCATGGCCGACAACCTGACCGCGCAGGTGCGGTCCATCGCCCAGGTCACCACCGCCGTCGCGCGTGGCGACCTGACCCAGAAGATCCGTGTGGACGCGCGCGGGGAGATCCTGGAGCTGAAGGAGACCATCAACACGATGGTCGATCAGCTGTCCTCCTTCGCCGACGAGGTCACCCGCGTGGCCCGCGAGGTCGGCACCGAGGGCAATCTCGGCGGGCAGGCGACCGTGCGCGGGGTCTCGGGCACGTGGAAGGACCTCACCGACAACGTTAATGTGATGGCCTCCAACCTGACCGGTCAGGTGCGGTCGATCGCTCAGGTCGCCACCGCGGTCGCGCGCGGCGACCTGAGCCAGAAGATCACCGTGGAGGCCAAGGGCGAGGTCGCGGCGCTGGCCGGAGTCATCAACACGATGGTCGACACGCTGTCCGCGTTCGCCGACGAGGTCACCCGTGTCGCCCGCGAGGTCGGTACCGAGGGCATGCTCGGCGGGCAGGCGCGCGTACCCAATGTCGCGGGCACGTGGAAGGACCTCACCGACAACGTCAACTCCATGGCCAACAACCTGACCAATCAGGTGCGCAATATCGCCCAGGTGACCACCGCGGTCGCCCAGGGCGACCTGACCCGCAAGATCGACGTCGACGCGCGCGGGGAGATCCTGGCGCTGAAGACCACGATCAACACGATGGTCGATCAGCTGTCCGCGTTCGCCGCCGAGGTCACCCGCGTGGCCAGGGAGGTGGGTTCCGAAGGCAGGCTGGGCGGCCAGGCCGAGGTCGAGGGCGTCTCGGGCACCTGGAAGCGGCTGACCGAGAACGTCAACGAGCTCGCGGGCAACCTCACCCGCCAGGTCAGGGCGATCGCCGAGGTCACCAGCGCGGTCGCCGAGGGTGACCTGACCCGGTCCATCACCGTGGAGGCCTCCGGCGAGGTCGCCGAACTCAAGGACAACATCAACTCGATGGTGGAGTCGCTGCGCGAGACCACCATGGCCAATCAGGACCAGGACTGGCTGAAGACGAACCTGGCCAGGATCTCCGGTCTCATGCAAGGCCAGCGCGACCTGCACGTGGTCGCCGAGCTGATCATGGACGAACTCGCGCCGCTGGTCTCCGCGCAGTTCGGCGCGTTCTACCTCGCCGACGAGTCCACCGACCGGCCCGAGCTGATCCTGATCAGTTCCTACGGCAGTCCGCAGGTACCGGGCCAGGAGGTGCGGTTCGCCTATGGCCAGTCACTGGTCGGGCAGGCCGCGCGCAGCCGCCGCACCATCGCCGTGGACGAGGTCCCCGGCGACTACCTCGCCATCTCCTCCGGGCTCGGGCGGACCTCGCCGGTCAACCTGCTGCTTCTGCCGATCGTGGTGGAGGACCAGGTGCTCGGTGTGATCGAGCTGGCCTCGGTGCATCACTTCACCCGCATCCATCGCGACTTCCTCGATCAGTTGATGGAGACCGTGGGTGTCAACGTCAACACCATCATCGCCAACGCCCGCACCGACGAACTGCTGGTCGAGTCGCAGCGTCTGACCTCCGAGTTGCAGGCCCGTTCGGAGGAGCTTCAGGTGCAGCAGGACGAGCTGCAGCGCTCCAACGCCGAACTGGAGGAGAAAGCGGCGCTGCTGGCCTCGCAGAACCGCGACATCGAAGCCAAGAACCTCGAGATCGAGCACGCCCGCCAGGAACTCGAGACCCGCGCCCAGGAGCTGGCGCTCGCCTCGAAGTACAAGTCGGAGTTCCTGGCCAATATGAGCCATGAGCTGCGCACCCCGCTGAACAGTCTGCTGATCCTGGCGCAGCTGCTGGCGCAGAACCCGACCCGCAACCTGACCCCCAAGCAGGTCGAGTACGCGGGCATCATCCATTCGGCGGGTTCGGACCTGTTGCAGCTGATCAACGACATTCTGGATCTGTCGAAGGTCGAGGCGGGCAAGATGGACATCAGCCCCGAGCCGGTGCCGCTGCGCAGGCTGCTGGATTACGTGGAGGCCACCTTCCGGCCGATGACCACGCAGAAGAATCTCGGGTTCCGGGTCGTCACCTCCGCCGGTCTGCCCCTGGATCTGCTCACCGACGACTCCCGCTTGCGGCAGGTACTGGGCAATCTGCTGTCCAACGCGGTGAAGTTCACCGAGGCCGGGTCGGTGGAGCTGCGTATCGAGCCGGCCACGGCCGATGAACTGCCCGCCGCCGCCCGCAGGCACGGTCCGGTCGTCGCCTTCCGGGTGATCGACACCGGCATCGGCATCGCCGAACACCAGCTCGAATCGATCTTCGGCGCGTTCCAGCAGGCCGACGGCACCACCAGCCGCAAGTACGGCGGAACCGGCCTCGGCCTGTCGATCAGCCGTGAGATCGCCTATCTGCTCGGCGGGGCCATCACCGCCCAGAGCTCGCCCGGCAAGGGCAGCACCTTCACGCTGTATCTGCCGGTGGCCCGGCCGGACTTCCAGGACGTGGCACCGCAGGAGCGAGGGGAGATCAGCCGAGTCGCCGACACCGTCGAACGCTCACCCGCTCCGGCCGCGCCCCAGCAACTGCGCAGGCTGCTGGTCGTGGAGGAACGCCCGCAGGGGTTGCTGTCGCTGGTCGCACAGAGCGCGGTGGGGGATTTGGCGGACAACCACGACCCCCGCGGTCCGGTGCAGATCGTCACCGCGGTCGGCGTGGAAGAGGCGGCCGCGGCAATGGCGAGCGAGGTGTTCCACTGCGTAGTGCTCGAACTGGACATGCCCGATGACGCCGCGCTGCGGCTGCTCGAGACGATGGACGGAGACGCGGCATCGCGCACCGTGCCGGTGCTCGCGCACAACAACCGTAGACTCGGCGCCGAGCAGGAGCGCCTGCTGCAGGAGCGCACCTCGCGACAGCCCCTGGAGTTGCTGTCGAGCCTGGACGAACTGCGCGAACGCATCGCCCTACATGTCGCCGCGGAGGCGCCCGGCGATGTCCTGCCCCTGGTCCGCGCGGAGGAGGCGCCCGCCGCGGCGACGGTGCACCCGGACGAGAGACTCGCCGGACGCACGGTGCTGATCGTCGACGACGACGCCCGTAACCTTTTCGCGCTCAGCAGCATTCTGGAATTGCAGGGTGTCACCGTGCTGCACGCCGAGAACGGACGCGAGGGCATCGACACCCTGCTCGCGCACCCGGAGACGGACCTGGTGCTGATGGACGTGATGATGCCCGAAATGGACGGCTACACCGCGACCGCCAAGATCCGGGAGATGTCGGAGTACCAGGATCTCCCGATCATCGCCGTGACCGCCAAGGCCATGCTGGGCGACCGGGAGAAGAGCATCGCCTCCGGCGCGAACGACTACGTCACCAAGCCGGTGGACGCCGACGCGCTCATCGCCTGCATCCGGCACTGGCTGGGTGTGTCATGACGGACATCGGTGCGCCCGGCACCCCCGGCCCGGCGCCGGCGGTCGCCCCGGGCGCCCACGAGGCCGACCTGCCCGCCGTTCCCCAGCCCGCCGTGACCCGGCTGGCCGCCACCGTGGAGCGGTTGCGCGCCGAGATCGCCCAGGCCCAGGCGGCCGCGGACGGCCGGGCGTTGATCGAGATGGCCAAGGGCGTGCTGGTCGAGAGGTTGCACTGCGGACCCACCGAGGCGGCGCGTCAGCTGGACGCGCTGGCCGAGCGCGCCGGTGTCACGGCGCTGGAACTGGCCGCGGATCTGGTCAACCAGGCCGCCCAGGACAAGGTGAGCGCGACCGTCGAAGAGTTCCTCGTGCGCACCTCCACACCGGAGGAATCCTCGGCCGCCGTGCGGCTGCGCACGGCCGAGAGCGGGCTGCTGGCGTCCGGCGATCCGCAGCGAGTCGCGCAATCGGTGCTCGAACACGCGCTCGCTCCGCTGGGCGCGACCGCGCTGGCGATCTGGTCGGTGGGCAGCGACGCGTCGTTGACACTGGTCGGATTCGCGGGCATCGACCCGCACGAGGCGGAGCGGTGGCGGTACGTGCCGCCCGGCGTCCTCACCCCGGCGCGCCAGTCGCTGGACGCACGTCAGACGCAGTGGATCGAGCATCTGGGCCGGTCGGGACTGCCCTCGATCGGTGACCGCGACGGTGGCCGGGCGGCGATTCCCGCCAGCGCGGGCGGCAGGCTGATCGGCGTACTGGAAGTGTGCTGGCCGCAGCCGCTGTCGCCGCAACCGCCCCAGGTGCGCAGGCAGCTCGAGGCGCTGGCCGAGCTGTGCGCGCACACACTGGAAGCCGACATGCCGACGGTGGTATTACCGGAACGATCTCACCTCGCCGATCTCGTCCGGCTGTCCGACAGCTTGTTCGACTCCGCGCTGGTATTGCTGCCCCACTTCGGCGGCGACGGCGAACTCGCCGATTTCCGCATCCACCATGTCAACCGGAGCTTCGTCGATCCCGCGGGCCGCCCCCAGGGCATGGTCAACGGCGCACTGCTGCTCGAGGCCTACCCGATGGCCGCGGCCGACGGGCAGTTGTTCGAGCGCATCGAGCACGTCTTCGCCACCGGCGAGACCTACCGCGCCGACCGGATGGTGCTGACCGAGCTCGTCGACCAGGTCCCGCTGACCGTCTCGGCCGCTCTCAGCATCAGCCGCCACGGCGACACCCTGCTCATGGTGTGGCGGGTGGAGGACGAGACCGCCCGGCTCGCGGCGCTGCTGCAGCACGCCCAGCGCCTCGGCCGCGTCGGCGGCTTCGAGGAGAACGCCGCCACCGGTGAGATCACCTGGAGCAGCCAGCTCTACGCCCTCTACGGACTCACCCCGTCCGACGACCCGATCCCCTTGGCGCAATTACCCGCCCACGTCCACGACGACGACGCCGAGGCGGTCCAGCGACTGCTGCGGACATTGCTGCGTTACCGCCGGTCGGCGTCGGCGGCGTTCCGCATCATCCGGCCGAACGGCGACACCCGCCACATCCGCATCATCGCCGAACCGGTCGTCGACACCGCCGGTCACCTGATGGCGCTGCGCGGCGCCTACCAGGACATCTCCGCCCAGCATTGGACCGAGGTCGCGCTCTCGGCCACGCAGGACCGTCTGGTGCACACCGAGGAGCAGGCCGCCGAGCACAGCAGGCTCGCGCGTCAGCTGCAGCAGGCGATCATGCCCGCCGCGCAACCCTCGATCGAGGCGTTCGGACTCCAGATCGCGGTCCGCTACCAGCCCACCGAGCAGGACGCTCTCGTCGGCGGCGACTGGTACGACGCGGTCGTGCTGCCCTCCAAACAGATCCTGGTCTCCGTCGGCGACATCACCGGTCACGGCATCAAAGCCGCCACCGGAATGGTCGTGCTGCGCAACGCCCTTCGCGGCCTGGCCACCACCGGCGCCGGCCCCGGACAGATGCTGACCTGGCTCAACCACGTCACCCACTACCTCACCGACGACATCTACGCCACCGCTGTCTGCGGCCTCTACGATCCGCAGACCCGCGTCCTGCGCTGGGCTCGAGCCGGGCACCTGCCGCCGGTACTGATCCGCGACGGCGAGGCCGCCAACCTGCCCGAGATCCCGGGAATCCTGCTGGGCGCCGTGGCCGAGACGAGTTATCAGGAAGGCGAACTCCACCTCGAGCCCGACGATGTCCTGCTGCTCTACACCGACGGACTCGTCGAACGCCGCGGCCTCGACATCGACGAATGCGTAGCCAGGATGCTCGACCAGTCGGCCCGGTTCCGCGGCAGCCTGGACGATCTCGTGGACCATCTGCTCGACCGCAGCGACGCCGACACCGACGACGACACCTGTCTCGTGGGCATCAAGGTCGGGCAGGGATCCAGCACACCGACCAGCTAGCGACGCCGAGGTCGGGTGGCGATCACCGTTCCGCGGCCGCGAAGGCGGGCGGGGGGCTCGCGCCGCTGACGAGGGTGACCTCACGGACGCCGGGGACGGTGCGCACCAGCGCGGTGGCGATCCGTCGTTCGGAGTCGTCGGCGAATACCCCCGTCACGCGCACGGCACCGTCGCGGGCGGTGGCGTGCCAGCGGCGGGTGCGGGTGTAGTCGTCGAGACGGGCTTGCGCGCCGGCGGCGATCGCCTCGTCGGGGCGCAGCATGATCCGCAGCGCGTCGCCGCGGCTGAACATGCCCTGCACCCGTCCCTCGCCGTCGAGCACCGGCAGCGACCGGACCCCGTTGATCAGCAGCATCCGCACGACCTCGGCGAGATCCTGGTAGGCCGCCGCGGCGAGGGCCGGAGTGGTCATCACCTCTCGCACCGTGACCACGGCATCCGGTTCGCCCGCGCGCAGGACGTCACCGCTGGTGAGCACCCCTACCAACCGCTGGTCGCGATCGAGCACCGGCAATGCGGCGAACCCGTGGTCGGTCAACATCACCGCCGCCACGCGGACCGGGGTGTCTTCGTTCACCGTCACCACCGGACGGCACATCACGTCGTGTACTCGCATCACAATCCTCCTCGCGTTGTCCTGACCGAACCTCGATCCACTCGGCTATAAGCGAACCTTAAATACAGAAACTTATTTCGTCAATCTTGACAGACGAAGTGTTATTCCTGAAACATGGATGGGGAGGCGTTCGGGTCCCGTCGGCGCGCGCATCGCGCACACACGGCC